>JADFKB010000020.1 GCA_022565155.1 Chloroflexota bacterium
GGCGGTCCCGGCGGCGGCGTGACGGTCGCGGTCGGCGGCACTGGTGTCGGCGTGAACGTCGCCGTCGGCGGCACAGGCGTGTCCGTCGCCGTCGGTGTCGGCGTAGGCGGCGGCGGGGTCGCCGTGAAGGTCGGCGTAGGCGGCGGCGGGGTCGCCGTGAAGGTCGGCGTTGCGAGGGCTAGAGTGACACCTAGTTCACAAATCTGCGGGTTTGTTAGACCCTTGTCGAAGGAGTTGTCAGTATTTTCCCAAGGGTGCGTGGAGTGGTTTCCAGTAGTTCTTGCCTCCTTGTTTGGCGGGTCTGTATGTGGATGCGCGCCTCTGATATCGACGTCGTAGAGGATCACGCAGAGGTCATACGTCCCTGCAGCAGCGTATGTGTGTGTGAACGGGCCCCAGTCGCCGGTTAGAGGGCCTGGGTTCGGGTTGTCGCAGTGGTCGGCATTCGTCCAACCGGTCGTATCGTTGGGATCCGTCGGGTCAGTCGACAGTTGCGGTTCTGATGGATAGACGCCGTCGCGAAAGTTGTTCGGGGGCGCGGCAGGGTCAAGGACGCCAGTTCCGTCGTCCCAGACCATGGCGAAGCCTACGTGCTTACGCAGCCTGGTGGTGTTGTCGCATTCGTCCCACTGCCAGTTGCCGGAGACCGTGACCGCGAGGCCGTCCGTCACGATAGTGAGCGACGTCGGAAACGCAGTATCGTCATCGAAGAAGTTTGTGGTGGCCAGCTCATTCGCCGGTATTTGAGCCGCTCCCGCGTCGTAGACGCGAACGAGATACTCCCCCTCAAGTTCCGTCTCGACGCCGTTGAGCACGTAGAAGTAGACGAAACCGCCTTCCACATCGGACGACACAGTGTCCCAGCCCGGAGCTTCGCTGCCATCACCGATGACGATCGAACCGTCCGGCCGCTCGACGACGACGTCGAACGAACTGCTAACAGCGAAATTGAGACCCGTGAGGACCACGGTCTCTCCCGGATTATATTGCCGTTTGTCCGACGAGATGGACGTGGAACTGCCAGCGAAGATTTGCGTGGCGGCAAGCACAGCGAGCGCAGCGACAAGCACTAGGGCCAGCAGTAGCTGCCAGCGGAATACGCCAACATCGCGCCGCACTTGTGGGCGGACAAAAGCCACGACTCAGTCCCCTCAACTGTGGCGGGATAAGCCAGTAAGGCCAGGTACTGCGTCTCTTATGGGACAGTACGAAGCCACCAGTCTCAGCTAGTATACACGATATACCACAGTTGTCAACCGCGCCAATACAGACAGAGGGGAAGGGGTGAAGCGGCTAGGCGACGTCGGCGGTCCGGCGCTGATACCACGTGAAGGCCGCGACGGTGCCGGCAAGGACGGCGACGACGACAACCGCGATGATCGCGACGAGGAGCAGCGTGGATATGCCGCCGCCGCCGCTTAGCGTCACCACTACCGCCCCACCCTGTTCGTGAGGGATCACGAGCGGTGTTAACTCTTCTGGGTCGCAGGAGGGATCGACGTCGTCTGAAATCAAGTCGAGGCTGGTTAGGCTGAACGAGGTCACGTCGCCGCCCCTAGACTTGAACACCACCTTGGCGAGGATGCCGGAGCCACTGACGCCAACAGGCCCGCCGAGGCATACGGGCGGTGACGGGCTGGCGCAGACCGCGAACACTTTGTCAGGATCCGTGCGCCTGATCATAGGTCCTGCGCAGATCAGGCCTCGATCGCCGGTCGAGAGGAGCTCGCCCAACTCACCCATAACTCGTATATCGCCTGCTACTGGATCTACCGTCTGATCCGGAAGACCATCATCAGGCTGGTCAGTGGGGATCTCTTCGCCGTCGGCACGCACCGGCTCGACGCGGTCGGAATCGTACACCAGGTGGAAGCCGAAGCTGCTGAGGCCTTCTACGTTGTCAACCACTACGCGTACTTCAAACTCGTCCCCGCTATGCACGGGCTGCACCTCTTCGTCCACCTCAATGCGGACGAGAGGGCTACCTGGCGGAGCAGGCTCTTGCGTCTCGGTCGCTTCCGGCGTCTCTTGCGCGCTGACCGGGGTGAGAAGGAGGAAGGCGGCGATAGCGAAGCCGGCCAGCACACCTGCTAGCCGACTCATGGGGCGTCCCCAGCCTGTACTATTCAGAGCGGGTAGTCTCATTCAGGCTCAAAGTATACAACGCTAGCGCCCTTGTGTCTGTATCACCGAAATCAGCGCTTCTCATCTAGAGATGGCCGCACATGCCCGACAGTCCGCCTAGCAGGCAGCGGCGCGCCTCAGCCGCCTTCAGGCGCCTTCGCGCTGCTCCTCAAGCAGCCGCTCAAGCAGCCCCACCACGTGGCGCACGGTGCGCAGCTCCGCCGGCTCCAATTCAGTCGGTAGGACAACGTCGAACGCCTCCTCCAGCTCCATGCCGATCTCCACGATGTCGAGCGATTCGAGGCCGAGCGAGGCTGCCCCGTCATCGGCTGTGTAGAGCGGGAAGTCGCTGTCGATCTCCTGCCAGGAGAGATCGCGGTCGCGCGGTGCGCGCGACCAGACCTCGGCAATAATCTGCTTCACCTGCTGTTCGCTGGGGACGGGATCCGGCACGAAAGTAGCCCTCGACGTGACATCGCTGCTCCTTCCACGGTAGCAAACTGCACGAACCTGCAGAAGTACTACCGATGTGGAAATGCGCGCATACATTATGTCGTTAGGTAGTCGAACGTGGTAGAATGATCGAGCCTGGCGCGAGGACAATAGATGGGGAGCGAGCCCGGCAGCAGCCGGCAGCCCGGGGGTGAGACGATGTCCTGTACGCGACGCGGATTTCTCAAGACGATAGGCGCGGCGATGGTCGGCCTCGGCCTGACGCGCATGGAGCCGCTGCGCGCCTTCGCGGCCTCGTCAGTCAATTCGACCGGCACCGCCGAACTCGGCGGCCCCGCGAGCGGCCCCTACAGCATCGATGCGTTGCGGGCGCGCGCCGTCGTCGCGGCGCGATTCGCCAGTGACGATTCGCTCGCGACCGAACTGCAGGACGTGTGCTGCTGGGCGCCCGCCGCAACAGCGCTCCGCCGCCGTCCGCTGGACGTGCAGACGCGCGCCGCGGAGCGGTTCTTCCAGGACTTCCCCGGCGGCGACCAGCTAGCCCAGATCATGGTGCAGACAAACAACACATCCTGGCGCGCCCCCCGCTTCCGCGTCGATCCGGACAGCCTAGTAGAGCAGCACTACTCGCAGTTGCAGCGGCGGCAGGGTGGCGTACGGGCACTGGTAATCGAACCGGAAGAGCTACAGAGCAGCGCCAGCAAGGCGGACCTGGGACTGATGCTGGATCGCCAGACCGGCGAACGGCTAGCGGCGAGCGTAGACCGGGCGGAGCCGATGTGGGCGGCGCTCTCCGTCTTCTCCGGCATGATGCTAGATCCGACCGACGATCTCTCCAAGCGGCTGAAGCCGCGGCTATCGCTCAGCCGCGCCCAAGACCGAGCCGTCGCCCGCGCCGCAACGATCAGGTACAGCCAGATCGTCATTGGCGCTGTCCAGCGCGCAGTCTGGGCCGACCAGCTACACGGGGCGAACCCGGCCACGCCGTTGGTGCAGCTCAGCGCGGCCGGCCTCCTGCCGATGGGTGAGGAGAACGGACGATTCCTGCTGTTGAACATCGCGCGCCGCAGCCAGCGGCTCACAGGTTACCAGACGGGGAGCGTATAGAGGGCTTCGGGCGTAGATGACCGAAGTACTGAGCGCGCTAGAGCAACCGCACACGCAGCTTCTGCTGCGGCTGATCGTCGGCGGGTTACTGCTGCTCGCGGGAGTGACGAAGCTCGTCGATCGCGATGGCTTCCGCGACGCCGTTGCGGAGTACAAGATACTACCGGCCGCACTGGAGCGGCCGTTCGCGTTGGCCGTGCCGCTGCTGGAGACGGCGCTCGGCATCTTGCTGCTGCTCGGACTGGGGACACCCTTCGCCGCCGCGCTGGCGACGCCGCTCTTCCTCAGCTTCGGACTGGCGATCGGCCTCAACCTGGCGCGCGGCCGCGATTTCAACTGCCACTGCTTCGGCGCGGTGCAGAGCGAACAGATCGGCTGGCCGGCGCTCGTCCGTTCGCTGGCACTCACGCTCGCCGCGCTGACCGTCGCGCTCGGGGCGAGCCGATTCGGCGCGGTCGAATCGGCGCTGTTTGGCACAAGCGAGCTACCGCCGGCGAGCGAGGTGATACCGATCGTACTACTCGCGTTCGTGCTCTTCGACGCGCTGCTGCTGCTGCCAGAGGCGATCGCTACGCAACTCAGCTTCCGGCGCGCATACGGCTCGCGGGCGGCGAGCGGAAACGGCTACCACGCTCCAATTGCGATCGACAGGGAGCCGGTAGCGTGAGCGGCGTCTGGCTGATTAGCTACCTCGTCCTCTGGGCGGTTGTCCTGTTCCAGGGCGCGGTGATCTTCGTCCTACTGCGGCAGCTCGGCGTCATCTACCTGGGAACGGCGCAGGGTGTCGCCCGCGACGGCCTCGACATCGGCACGCGCGCACCGGACTTCGCCTTATCGAACCTGGCAGGCGAGCCGGTCTCGCTCGCGACGTTCCGCGGCCTGCCGCTGCTGCTCATCTTCGGCTCGCCGAGCTGCGAGCCGTGCAAGGGGCTGATTCCAGACCTGAACGTGTTCTCGAATGAACGTCGCGATGAACTGCACGTGCTCTTCCTTAGCCACGGTGAAGCCGACGCTACTGAGCGCTTCGCCCGCGAGCAGGGTCTCCAGGTGCCGGTGGCCAGCTTTCCGGACGACGGCTTGGCCAACGCCTACAAGGCGCGCGTGACCCCCTTCGCGTTCTTCATCGACGCGGAGGGTGTGATCCAGGCGAAGGGGCTGGCGAACAACAGAGAGCATTTGGAGATGCTGGTGCGCTCCGGCACAGAGACGCATGCCAAGAGCGCTGGCCGCAACGGCGCGACTGCCGACGAACCCGTTCAGACGGTAAGCCGATGACACGCCGAACGGTCGCAATGGTACACTCGGGGAAGGGAGACTGAGGATGGCACTGCTACGACGTCTGAGCGAAGGACTGGCGCGCAGGACTTCTCGCCGGGGGTTCTTCGGGCGCGGGGCGGATGTCGCCTTCGGCGCGCTGATCGGCGCGGCCGCAGGAGTCGCTACTCGACCGGGCAGCGCCGGCGCCGGCCTGGGCACCGTCTGCGCCTTCCCTGGCCCACCCTGCGACTGCGACCACTGCTTGGAGAACGCCACCTGCGCCAAGCCCTGCGTCATCAACACCACCTGGTACGCCGCGGGCTGCTGGGTGACCGGCAGCGTCACCTGCTGCGACTGCACCTGCGCGACGCCGGGGAGCAGAGGCTGGTGCGGATGCGGCACCGATTACCACAACGACCCCGCCAACTGTCCGGGCGCTGGATCGTTGCCGACGCCAGAGCCGTAACGAGATGCTCCGCGTTCTGGAGCAACGAGACGCCCGGCGCGGCCTGCTGATGACAGCGGGGCTGGCGCTTGGAATCACATTGGCGCTCGCCACGGCGAGCGTCTCCTGGCAGAGCGGGGCTGTCGGCATTGGCTTCGCCCTCGCCGTCCTCGCGGGTCTGGCCCAGCGCTGCAGTGCCTGAGGCTACAACGAGATCTTTGAGATCTCCCCCTTCGTTGAAGGGACGCGAACACACCGGCGCTGGCTGCTGAGAGCGGCCGTCTACGCCGCTGGCATGGCCGCGGCCGGCGCGCTGTCCGGAGCGGCGTTCGCCGCCGCCGGCGTGGGCGTATCGGCGCTGTGGGCCGGCAGCGCGCTGCCGCTGGCTGTCGGTCTCGGCGCGATCGCCTTTGTCTACGCGCTGCACGAGCTGGAGTACCTGCGCGTGCCGGTTCCCGGCCGCGACTGGCAGGTGCCGGTCGAGTGGGTGCGCGGCGGCTTCTATCGCAGCGCGGCGATCTGGGGCCTCATCGTCGGCGCGGGCGTCTTCACGCGTGTCACGTTCGCCGTCGTTCCTATCTTGCTGGCCTGGCTCTTCGTCTCCGGCAACGTGCTCTACGGGGCGCTGGCCGGCGCGCTCTACGGGGCAACGCGCGCGCTTTCGATTTACGCCAGCGCGGGCAGCAGCGAATCGGCCCAGGTGGTCCAGCTGAACGAGCGGCTGAGGCAGTTCGCTCCCGCCTTCCACCAGGCTACCGGACTGGCGCTGGCGACGTTCGCGGCATTCCTGATCGTCGCCCCGAATTTGCCCTAGCGCGCTACACTGTCGCTATGACCTCGCTCCGCATCGGAATCGTTACCCTCTCTCTCGCTCTAGCAGGGCTGTCGCTAGCGCTGCTCGCTGCCTGCGGCGGTGGCGATGACGCAGGCGAGCCGACGAGCAGCCCGCCCACGCCGACGGCAGAGAGTGCGACCGCGACACTACCGCTGACGACGGCGACGGCGAACGAGTCGGGCGAAGCGCCGATCTTCTATCGCACGTTTGACCGCTTCGAAACGCTGCGGGCGAACGAGCGCTATCTGGTGATGCTGCGCATCACCAACGGCTATGCCGAGGAGAAGCTGGTGGTCGTCGCGGAACGAGTGGCGGACGGCCTCACGGTCGAGTTCGAGTCGCTCCTGTCACAGCCGATCGGCGATGAGGCGCCGGGCTCGTACTACCCTGTGCCGTTGGAGCTGCCGGAGCCGGGCGCCTGGCGGCTGACTATCGTGGCGGGCGACGATGAAGTCGTTATCCCCGTCGAAGTGGCGGCGGCCGAAAGCTAACGCAGCGGGCCGAAGTAGAGGTCGTCGTAGTAGACGTCCGCCGACGAAGGGCCATCCGTGTCCGCCCTGTCGTCCCAGCGCGCCTCGAAGAGGATGCGCAGCTTATCGAACCCCTCCGGCACCTCTCCCCAGAGATCGAGGAAATCCTGGGCAACGTCTCGCTCGAAGTAGACCCATTCGCCGATTTCCGGCTCTGTCTCAGTCACCATCACGTAGCGGGCGTTGGAGATGAACGTCGGCTGGCTATCGACGCCGGCGAGGATGTAGCGAACCTGGTGGTTGCTCACGACTCCCGCGAACTCCGCCGGCATGTTGTCGGCCTCGAAGACGATGACGACGAACTGCAGGTACTGTCGATCCGTGCCCTTCTGCCAGTCCTCCACGAAGTAGTAACCGGAGATGGTCTGCGGAAACTCCTGCGGCGTGATCTCCTGCACCACCCCGTAGACACGCGCCGAACCGCCCTGCACCGACCTCAGCTCTAACAAGGCGCTGCTGGAGCCTTCTACGGCCTGGCGCTCGCTGACGGAGAAGGGCGTGCCCCACGCCGCCGTGCTGAGCGAGATCCAGGGATCGGCGCCCCGCTCGAAGCTGCCGTTCGCGAACTGGTTAGCCTCGTCCGGGTCGAACACGACCGCGGCGCCGATGCTTACGCCGGACGACTCCACTACGCCGGCGTTCACCTCCAGAACGTAGAGCACTGGCGACTGGGGCTGGATGCGGGCCGGTTCGTCGTCGGGTGATGCCGGGTGCGGGACGTTCTCCGTCAGGTCAGCGACGCGCAGCTCGCTAGAAATCCAGATGAAGTCCAGAGGGAAGCGCATGCCGCCCATGTGGAACCCGGGTATGCGCTCGCTCTCCATGAAGAAGAGCATGCCTTCATCCAGCGCCATCTCAACGCGATCGCTGAGGCCCTGCGCGCGTTCCTCCCCGGTGCGCGCCGTCTCAGCATCGATTATCAGGTCGCTGATACGCACCTGGACGCGGCTGGCCGGCGAGGCGGAGGGCGTGTTTATCGTCACCGTGTCGGGCGCCACGAACGTGGACGGAGAAGAGCCGCCACAGGCGACGGCGAGCGTCGTCAGCGTACCCAGCAGAAGGGCGGCGAGAACGGATGCGGCGCAATCGCCGCGACTACGGAGGAAGCTCATCGAGCAGCCCGGCGATTAGCTGCAGCAGGAGCGCCACATCGATGGCGTTCGTCGCACCATCTGCGTTGGCATCTGAGTTTTCTGGACAAGAGAGCTCGTCGAGCAAGCCACCAATGAATTGCAGTAGCAACGCCGAATCGATCGCGTTGACGATCTCGTCGCAGTTGACATCCCCGATGAGACCGTCCGGCGAGACGATAATCACGCCCCGCTGCAGCGTCGGGTGTATCGAACAGTAGTAGCGATACGTCCCCGGTTCGTCGAATACAAACGCGAACACGGAGCCGTCCGAGACCACTCCAGAGTCGAAGAGCGGCGAGGACGTTGGATCGTCGCAGGAATCGCCGCACTCGGTAACGGTGTGCAGCAATGCCGCGCCTTCGAAGTCCCAGACGACCGTATCGCCGATATCGATCTTCGTCTCGCAGACGTCTCCCTGGAACGATGATCCGCAGAACCAGATGTCGCCGACGGCGATGTTCTCGCGGGTCGGGTCCGCGTCCTGGAAGCACTTGACGGCGTTGAGGTCGTCGGTCACGCGCAGCCCGAGCCGGCCGCCAACGATCTCCACCTCGGGGCCGGGGCTAAGCAGATCGCTCGGGCGGGCGCCGATCTCGGCCAAGGACGGAGAGCCGGCGGCGAGCGAGAAGAGCAAAACATCGGTCTCGGAATCGTAGAGCGGGCCGGGACCGATATCGCGCAGGCACATCGCGTCGATGTCGTCGCCGGGCAAAAGGCCTAGGTCGGCGGCGGATGCGTAGAGGCCCGGCTGGAAGCCGATGGTCCACATGATGTCGGCGGCACTGCGGCCGAAGGCCGCGAGCGACGGCGAGTCAGCAGCGAGCGAGAAGAAGACGGCATCGTCGAGCTGGCCGTCGTTGTTCTGATCGACGACCTCAGGCGGTAGCTCGTTCAGCGCATCCAGATCGTCGGAGGTCGGCAGCTCGGTTAGGCCCAGCGCCGGGCCGGAGGGACAGCCGCTGTCCCGGCCGTCGCCGTCGAAGAGGATGGCGTTCGTGCCATCCAGCGGACTGGAAAACTCATCGGCCTGCGGTTGGGAGGGGGAGCAGGCGGCCTGGCCGGCGACAGCACTGCCAGGCAGGCCCGTGCTACCCGGCGCGACCGAGAACGCCAGCGCCGCATCCCTGCCGGTAAAGCCGCTGCCTGAGGCGAAGTCGAGGCCGAACGACAACGCGTCGATGTCATCTTGATCGCCGTCGCTGCCATCGTCGCAGCCGTCCGCTACCAACCCCAAGCTGGAACAGGAGATGTGGCCGGCGACGCTCTGGCCGGCGGCGCCGGTGGCTTCCAGAGAGACGTTGAGGACGAGGTTGCCAAAATCACCGGGAGTCCCGAATCCACCGGCCTGGATGTAGTAGGTGGTGCCTGCCGTCACGGGAAAGCTCTTCGCCGACAGTAGGCCCGTGCCGCCGTCATCGTCGCAGCCCAATAGTGTCAGCGAGCTCAGCTCGGTACCCTGGTAGAGCACCAGCACCGTGTCGTAGAGTGGATCGCTCTCTTCCGTGTCGGCGGACATGATGCCGGAGACGGAAGGCGTGAACGTAAACCAGACCGTTGCACCGAGGATGCACCCAGGCGGGCGGAGCTCTTCGCCAGGCTCTGTGGTCGCCAGAGCGGTGTTCTGCTCGCCGCGGAACGGGAAGGATGTGATCTGCCAGGCGTCGGCGAAATTATCGTTACCGGACGGATTGAACACCACCTGACCCAGGCCCAGAAGATCGGCGGGGTGCAGTCCGGACGGGCCGCCGCGGGCGGTGGAGAAGGTCGGATCCTCTGGCAGCGGCGGTGTCGTCGGCGTCGGCGTCGGCGTCGGCGTCAGCGTCGGCGTCGGCGGGCAGACCGTCACCGGGCAGGGCGTAGCCGTCGGCGTCGATGTCTGCGTCGGCGTGCAGGACTCCGGCGGGCACGGCGTCGAGGTGGGCGTCGGCGTCTTCACAGCGCCGAACTCGATCGATACGCTCGTGATGCAGATCTCCCCCGGGTTGGTTGTCGAGTCAGGATCACGGAAGTCCGGCAATTCACGCAGAAGCTGGACGCAAGGGTCGGGCGTGGCAGCGTAGGTCACGCCCACCGGCGGCCATTCCGAGAGCGAAACTTCTGCGCCGTTCTCCATCGGCACCAGATGCACGGCCACTTCGTTGTGGAATATGAGGGAGCCCTGCGGGCTGGCCGGCACTTCGGTGTCGAAGAAGACATCGAAGAAGCTGGAGGCGGGGAACTGGTCCGGCGGCGGTTGCAAGCTGCGCAGCTCGCCTGTCGATTCGAGCGTCTCGCTCACGGTCACGGTTACGGGGCCGGTGACACTATCTCCTGTCAGGTTGAGATCGATGATCCTGGCAGCGGCGACTTCCATGCCGCCGTCCATCTGTGGATCGTCCCGCTCGATGCCCGCGATGCCGGTGAGGGTGAACGTCTCTTCGCCGAGGCGGCTGCTGATACTCACTTCCGCAGTGACGTTCAGCGCCTCATTACCCGCCGGCGGCAGCGCCCCCGCCGTGGAGCTTAACGCCAGGAGGCCGATGACCAGAAGCCCGGCCACCAGCCCACCTACCGCCATCGTCAGCGATGCGGAGCGCCTGGGGTTCATCGTCTTGCCACTCCTCGCCTCCCCCTCGAATCTACGTACGGCTATCTAGCTTTATGTTATGAGACTACGGGTTCTGAGGCTTGGCGGTCAAGCAGGAGCGACTGCACAGCAGAAGTGCCTGGGAAGGAAGCGGGACCGGTGCCGCGGCATCTACTCCCTGTAGCGCCGCAGCACCAGCGCGGCGTTCTGGCCGCCGAGGCCGAACGAGTTGGAGAGGACGGCGTCCACCTGGTGCGGTCGCGCTTCGTTCGGGACGTAGTCCAGGTCGCAGTCCGGGTCGGGAACCTCGTAGTTGATCGTCGGTGGCAGTATGTTGTCGCGGATCGTGAGCAGGCAGACGACCGCCTCGACGCCGCCGGCGCCCGCGCCGGAGTGGCCGACCATCGACTTGATCGAGCTGATCGGCACCTTTAGCGCGACCTCCTCACCCAGGGCCAGCTTGATCGCTGCCGTCTCCGCCTTGTCGTTCAGAGGCGTGGAGGTGCCGTGGGCGTTGATGTAGCTCACGTCTTCCGGCTTCAGGCCGGCCGACTTCAGCGCGCGCGACATCGCCAGCGCCTGGCCCGCGGCGTCGGGCGCGGTGTCGTTCGTCGCGTCGAACGACCAACCGGCACCAGCGAACTCGGCCAGAATCGGCGCGCCGCGCGCCCGGGCGCGCTCTTCAGTCTCCAACACCAGCATTCCGGCCCCCTCCGCCAGCACGAAACCGCTGCGATTCGCATCGAAGGGGCGGGAGGCGCGCGGCGGGTCGTCGTTACCCTGCTTGGTGAGCGCGCCGAGCACCGCCATCGACGCGACGCCGACGGGCGTGACGATCGCCTCCGCAGCGCCGGCGAGCAGCACCTCCGCCGAGCCGGTGCGGATCATGTTGAAGGCTTGGCCTAAGGCATCGGTGCCGGAGGCACAGGCGGAGTTGATCGTAGTGTTGGGGCCGCGCACGCCCAGCACGCGACCGACACGCGCCGCCGCCATGTAGCCGCCGCGCTTCGTGATCAGCAGCGGATCGACTCTGCCGGCGCCTTTCTCTTCGATAATCTGCTCTTGATTTCCCATCTCGAACGCGCCGCCGGATGAGGCGATGATGACGCCGATCTGGTCTCGCGTCTCGTCGTTGATCTCCAGCCCGGCGGAGCAGAGCGCCTGCTGGCTGGCGGCGACCGCGAACTGGGCGAAGCGGCCGGAACGGCGCGCCATCTTGTGATCCATGTACTGCTTCGGGTCGAAGTCCTTCACTTCCGCCGCGATGCGCACCGGATGTTTCGAGGCGTCGAAGAGCGAGATCGTATCGATGCCGGAGCGCCCGGCCAGCAGGCTCTCCCAAGTGCTATCGACATCCAGGCCGACAGGGCTGACGACGCCCATGCCGGTAACGACGACACGGTGCAGGTCAGTCACGGCATCCTCCTTCAGTCCGAGAGGAACTCCTCTATCAGCCGGCTCACTTCAACGGGCCGCTCTTGAGGCAGGAAATGTGTAGTCTCTGGCACGACGACAGTGCGAGCATTTGGTAGCCCGTTAGCGACGATGCTCTCCGTTCGCTCGCGCATGTCGCTCTCCGCCCCCCAGAGCACGAGCGTTGGGCAGACCAGCTTCGGTAGGAGTGATGGAGAGTCGACGTACTTTACCGCATCGAAATATTTCGCCTCCAGCTCCGGCGGGCAGAGCAACTCTACCTGGCCATCCTCGCGATTGCGAGTGCCCTCGTCCACGTAGAGGCGAAGCGTCTCTTTCTGCCACGTCTGGAACGCTGGACGACTACGATATGCGTCGAACATCTCGTCTCTGCTGGGCCAGACGGCCCGCCGCTTGCGCGCACGCTCCGCCATCGTGTTTGGGGTACGGTCCGGCCCAGAATCCTCGTACCATGCGGGGCTTGGCAGGATCGGCTCGATCAGCACGGCGCGCCGTATCACGCCCGCGTGGCGGGCGGCGTGGACGACGATCGTCGTGCCGCCGGACGAGTGGCCGGCGGCGATCGGCGATTCCAACTCCAACGCTTCGATCAGCCGCTGGAGGTCGTCGGCGAAGACATCGAATCGATAGCCGTCCGGGGGCTTGTCACTCTCACCATGGCCGCGCTGGTCCATTGCGACGACGCGGAAACGCGCCGAGAGCCGCTCCGCGATGGGCCGCCAGAGGGCGGCGAGAAAGCCAGTGGCGTGGATGAAGATCAGCGGCGGGCTGGCAGCGTTGTCCCCAACCGGTAGGCCCCAATCCAGATAGTGGATCATCGTGCCGTCGCTGTCGTAGCTACCTTGCTGCACTGGCATTGCTATTCAGTAGTAGGACATACGGGTGCGCCCGTCAACGGCGAAGCTGAGCCCATATGGGCGCGTTGGAGCCGCGAGCGACGCGCCCGCGGCTCCAACGTTTACTCCTGCTGGATCACTAGCCGGCGAGGCGGCGGCGCCGCGTTCTAGCAGAAAGAATCGCCGTATTAAGCAGCTCCTCGGCCGTCAGCCCGTCCTCTGGCAAGCAGGCGAAGCCAGACTCCCAAACAGTATTCCTGAGCGGCGTGGAGCGCAGCGTCAGCTCGTTCTGCAGCCGATGGGCGATCACCCGGATCCCCGCGGCATCGGTTTCAGGCAACCCGAGTGCGACGATGTCGTGTCCAACGATGCCAGGTAGGTCCGCGTCACGTATGAGACCGAGGATGCACCGGCCGACGACCTTCACGATGTCTGAGGTGATCTCCCCCGGCAAATTCTGGGGAACGCAGGCCAGAACCGCATATGTGCGCTGCGCTTCCGCGGCCTGCTCCACCGCGCGCTTCAACTCCAGCGCATAGGCTTCGCCAGTGCCGAGAGCGGTATCGTGCTCTGTTGTCATAGCAGACCTCCTCTTGCTATCTATACCCTTCCATCCCCCAACGTGTTTCTGCTATCAAGAGACACGCGAAGGAGGCTCCCTCTATGTCCGGCGCGTTGGAAGGCGTCCGCATACTCGATATGACGATCTGGCAGCAGGGCACGTCTGCTTCCGCAATGCTGGCGGACCTGGGCGCAGATGTGATCAAAGTCGAGGAGCCTTCCAGCGGCGACCCCGGCCGCGGCCTGCTGCGTGTCGAGCGCGAAGGCGGCATCAGCGGCTACTTCCAGGCGCTCAACCGCGGCAAACGCTCGATCGCAATCGATCTCAAGCAGGCGAACGGACGCGATGCGCTGCTACGCCTCGCCCGCAACGCCGATGCCTTTCTAACGAATTATCGGCCGGGCGTCGTCGAACGGTTAGGCCTGGGCTACGCCGACCTCGCGAACGTCAACCCAAGCATCGTCTACGCACGCGCCTCCGGCTATGGCCCGGAAGGCCCGGAGGCGGAGCAGGGCTCCTTCGATATCCTCGGCCAAGCGCGGGGCGGCCTGATGGCGATCACCGGCGAGCCGGACGGCATGCCGAAGAACGTCGGCGCGCCGATCGCCGACCAGGCGGGCGGGATGATGGCGGCGTTCGCCATCCTGGCGGCGCTGCTCCACCGCGAACGCACCGGCGAAGGGCAGGAGGTGGACGTCTCGCTTCTCGGCAGCGTTATGGCGCTCCAGTCGTTCAACATCACGCAGTACCACCTCTCGGGCGAACTGCCCCGCCGCTTCTCCCGCGCCGGCCGCACCCCGTTCTGGAACGTGTACAGAGGAAGCGACGGCCACTACTTTGCTATCGGGATGCTGCTGAATCGCGGCTGGCAGGACATTTGCGATGTTATCGGCCAGCCGGAACTGATCGACGAGGAGCGCTTCGGCCACTACCGCGACCGCGTGGGCGAACACGCCGCGGAGCTGATGTCGATCCTGGACGAAGCGTTCGCGCAGCGGCCCGCCGCAGAGTGGGTGCGACTGCTGGGCGAGCGCGGCGTCTTCTGCGCGCCGGTACAGGACTACGAGGCGTTGGCGCACGACCCTCAAGTCCTCGCCAATCACTACCTCGTCGACGTGGAGCGGCCGGACGGCGCCCCTCTTCGCATGGTGCCGACGCCCGTACAGCTCAGCAAGACACCGGTGGCGATCCGCGGCATGGCGCCGGAGCTGGGCCAGCATACGGAAGAGGTGCTGTTGGAAGCCGGCTTCAGCTGGCCGGAGATCGAAGCGCTGCGCGGCGAGGGCGTGATCGGGCCGAAGCAAGAGCCTGAGGTCTGAGCGCCGTTATTCCTGAATCTAGGTCTGTCGTTATGTCATGTAGTTTATTGAGCCGAAGGCTAGCCCGGAGGTAGCGCCTATGAAGCTTCCCACCATCCTCATCCCTACCGGCGCCTGGAACCTGCTTGCCGGCATCAGCGCGGAGCAGGTGCTGGAGGCTGCCCGCAAGGCGGAAGACGCCGGCATCGACGGTCTCTTTGCCGGCGATCACGTCACGTTCTACGGCATCGGCAACGACGCGCTGATCAACCTCGCCGCCGTCGCGACGGCGACCAGCAGCGTTGAGTTGATGACGAGCGTCTTTCTGCTCGCGCTGCGCCACCCGACGCCGGTCGCACTCCAGTGCGCCATGATCGACCAGCTCGCGCACGGCCGGCTCGTCCTCGGCGTCGGCATCGGCGGCGAGGACGCGAACGAGTGGCTCGCCTGCGGCATCGATCCGCGAACGCGCGCCCGCCGCACCGACGAGGCGCTGCAGATATTGCGCTCGCTCTGGACGGAAGAGGAGACGACGTTCGCTGGCAAGTACTTCCAGCTCGACAAGGTGCGGATGCAGCCAAAGCCGTTCGGCGAGGACGGCATCCCGATCCACATCGGCGGCCGCTCGGACGCGGCGCTGCGGCGCACGGCCCGCTACGGCGATGGCTGGACAGCGATCTGGGTCTCGCCTCGACGCATGCGCGAGGCGCGCGAGAAGATCGACGAGTGGGCGACAGCCGAGGGCCGCGACCCCACGCGCATCCGCCTGGGCCTGCAGCTATGGCACGCCGTCGGCGACGACCGCGATCAGGCGCGCGAACGGCTGGCCCGGCGCATGCAGGGCTTCTACAAGATCCCGTATGAACGATTCGAGAAGTACTCGCCCTGCGGCACAGCGGAAGAGATCGCGGAGTTTTTAGGGCCGTACCTGGAAGCCGGCCTCGACCGCGTGAACCTGCTCGCCGTGCAGCCAAGCCAGGACGAGGTGGTGGACGCGGGCGTCGCTGTCAAGGCCGCGTTAGGCAGGATGGTTTCGGCGTGACGATTGAACTGCAACAGGCGCGCGCCGAGGACGTGCCGGAGCTGGGCCGCATCTGCTACGAGGCGTTCAAAGACCTATCGGACCGCCACGGCTTTCCGAGCGACTTCGCCAGCGTCGAGTTCGCGCAGCAGGTTGTCGGCATGCTAGTGCAGTTGGAGACCGTCCACAGCATCGGCGCATTCGACGATGCCGGCGAGCCGAAAGGCTCCAACTTCATCAACATGTGGGGCGACGTCGCCGGTATCGGCCCAGTCTCGGTCGACATCGGCGCGCAGGGCGAAGGCATCGGCCGGCTGCTGATGGAGGACGTGATCGCCAACGCGCGCGGCCAGGGCTACGAGATGATCCGGCTCTGCCAGGACAGCTTCAACATGCAGTCGCTCGCCCTCTACGCATCGCTCGGCTTCGATACCAAGGAGCCGCTCGCGTACCTGGCGCTAACGAGCGAGGGCGAACCGGACCCGGCGTTCCGGCCCGCTACGCTGGCAGACGTTCCGGCGATGGACGAGCTGTGCCGCGAGGTCTACCACATCAGCCGCAGAGGCGAGTGCGAAACGCTGGTGGGGGTGGGCTTCCCTGCGTTCGTGCTGGATCGCGGCCACGTTGCCGGCTACCTGCTGGGGACAGCGCTTGGCCACGGCGTGGCCGAGAGCGACGACGACATGCTCGCTCTGCTGGCCGGCCACGGCGCCACGGTGTCGGACGCCCACTCCTTCTTACCGATCCGCAGCGGCGAACTCTACCGTCGCGCGCTGGCGGCGGGCCACCGGAACATCAAGGTGATGAACCTGATGGCGCTCGGCCCGTACGAGGAGCCGCAGGGTAGCTACGCGCCATCCGCGATGTTCTAGGGACATCGACCGGCGACGTGAGGACGTTGTCATGGATGACAAGGCAACTACTCAGCTTCGACTGATCGCCGAAATCGAAGGCGTGCTGCGCAGCGCTAGGATTCGGTTCTGGCTGCGCGGTGGTTGGGCGCTCGATTTCCTGATCGGCAGAATTACGAGACAGCACTCTGACATCGATCTGGTCACATGGCGGCGCCACGCCAGTCGAATCGAGAGGCTGCTGGTGGAGGCTGGCTATCGAGTCGCCACGGTCACGGATCTGGCGGCGATCCACTTCGAGAAGAGCGCACAGGATATTGGCATCGCGTTCATCGCGAAAGATGAGGACGGAACGATCGTCACTCCCGGGCGAGAGTTCTGGCCGTGGCCTGAGGGGGCGTTTCCGGCCACTGAGATGCGTCTAGAAGGCATTACCTGCCGTACGATGAGCGCCGCTGCACTGTTGGAGGAAAAGGAGAACTACGAGAAGCACAGCGGCCGGGCGCTGCGACCAAAGGACGTTGAGAGCATCGCCGTGCTTCGGTCGCTCGTCTAGGCAGACGCGTCCAACGCCTGGAGAAACGCGCCCGGCTCCTCCAGCGAGACGGCGATGCGGGTGAAGTTGAGCAGGTTCAGCACCCGGATCGGCTCGCGCAGCGTTAGCTCCACGATGCCCTGGTACGAGCCGATCAGCCCGTAGTGGCCGCCGAACCCCGCCCGCCAGCCGACGCCCATCCAGAGCGGCCAGTCGGCCTCCGCCGCGGTTTCGATCTGTTCCCTGGGAATCGTCCGGTTGAAGAGCAGACCGAAGTGGAGCGACAGTCCGTCGTCGGTAAGTTCCAGGTACGAGTTGTCCGGCGTGGCCCCTCCGACCAGCAGCAGCGGCCGTCACCATGGGTCGAGTTGCATCGGAAACCGCGTTTCGCTCATCGCTGGCCTCCTGACTCCAGCCTCTGCGCCTCTTCGGCGGCCTCACGGTAGCGTTGGCTCAGAGAGTCGGCGATGCGGCGCAGCTCCGCGACCGGGTCGTCGTGCTGATCCACTCTTATGTCAATTTTCGACCACGGCAACGGCCCAAACGGTACCGTTAGCAGCGCCGCCGATTCGCGGCCGCGCTTGTCGCCGCCCGCCGCCTGTCCCGCCTCCAGCGCCACCAGCAGACGCTCGGAGAGGTACCCGCTCGACTGCTCGAACGCCTCCGCCATGGCGTCGATCGTCTCCTTACCGACCAGCATGTTTCCCTGCACCGAGTAGCTGTCGCCGGAGCGCGCGCCGTACCAGTCGACGCAGGCGTCGCCGGAGTAGACGAAGATACGGCCCTGCGCGTCGATGCCGGCGACCTGGCGCCGATCGGCTTCATGATCTTCCGCCAGCAGCGACGTCAGCGCCGCCTCCGGGCTGAGCCCGATCTCAAGCAGTCTCAGGCCGTCGATGCCGAGCATGACGTTCGTGAACGACTGGGTAGCAATCGCGCCGACGCCGGCCTTCGCGTGAGGCACCATCGCGCCGACGCAGGGCACGGCTGTCGAGACGGCGACGCCGAAGTGGCCGCGTTCGGGGTCGCGGGCGACGATGGAGAAGGTCATGGCTCCTGTTCGTCATGCTGAGCGCTCATGATGCCGGCCGAAAGCGGATCAGCGTCGTCTCCTCGCTGACGGAATCGAACACGGCTTCGACCGGCATATCGGTGCGGAGGTCATCGTTCTCGCACTCGACGATGTTCGTCACCAGCCGCGGCCCCTCCTCCAGCTCGACAATAGCGAAGTTGTACGGCGTCACTCCGGCGAAGGCCGGATGGTACTTCTGGTGCATGACACCGAAGGTATAGAGCTTGCCGCGGCCGGACGCCTGCACCCACTCTGTCTCTGTCGACCAGCAGTCGGCGCAGCGCTCGCGGCCGGGTAGTCGATGGCGTCCGCACTGGCTGCAGCGCAGGAGCATCAGCCGCCCTTCCTTCGCGCCGTCGAAGAACTCCTGCGACGCCTCGTCGGCGACGGGGATCGGCAGCGAATACTCTTGCTCTGCCATACTTCCTCCTTACGATGGCTGCGGGCTCAAGACAAGCGTGGAGTGGTGATTCAGAGGCCAACGGGAACCCCGGCTTGACTTCTCACGCACTGAGCCTCACCTAAATGCAGATAGTTGTGTCCAACCGCAAGCCAGGAGAGGAGAAACCCTTGCGTTTGGCCACTCCACCACCCTTCCACCCAGCCTGCGTTATCTCCGAATGCACCGGCGGACACTGCCGAGCGCAAGCGCGACGCATCGACGATGCTGTCCCATTCATCCGGACGCAGGTTTTGCGCAATCTCTCGGGTCCGCCGCCCAACTGCCGCTCGATACGCACGTACCGTCTGAACATCCACTTTGGCTCCAAAGTCCGATACTTCGTCGTCTGTCATGCCGGTTCCAATGTCCCGTCGCGACAGGTTCAATCGTTTCGGCCAGTCGGGGTCATCAATGACCTGGGGCTGATTCGACAGCACCAGATTCAGCACATCTTCGCAACGTGCCATGTGCCAAATCAGCCATCCGATCGAGTTCTGGCCGGCTTGTGGCTGATGCCGAATCTGGTCATCGGTCAACCTGCTCACCACGAGGTCTTCGAGCGAAGCGGGAGATTTCGCCATGGCAGAAGAGTGTGTGTTGGCGTGTTGCTCAAGAAAGAGGCCGGTTGCGTCCATACATCCTCCTTACGATGGCTGCGGGCTCAGGACGAGCGTAGAGTGGTGGTCAAGGATTCCGCCGTTGCCGCTGACCAGCACCACGTCGTTCTTCTCGGCCTGGCGTTCGCCGCCCTGGCCTCTCGTCTGGATTACACCCTCCGCCAACGGTGTCATGCCCCACATGTAGAAGCCGGAGAGCTGGCCGCCGCCGGTGTTCGTCGGCAGCGAGCCGCCCGGCCCCAGCTTGCCGTCCGCGACAAACGGCCCGCCTTCGCCCTTCGGGCAGAAGCCGTAGTCCTCCAGCGTCACCAGCACGGTGTAGGTGTAGCAGTCGTAGAGCTGGCACACGTCGATGTCATCGACGCCGATGCCGGCCATCTGAAACGCCCGCTCCTTCGCGATCGGCGCGCCGGTCTGCGTGTCGACATCCCAGCCGGCGCGCTTCAGGTCGCCCGGGTGGCCCTGGCCCATCCCCCAGATGTATGCCGGGGGCTGTTTCATATCGCGGGCGCGCTCGGCAGAGGAGACGATGACGGCGACGCCCCCGTTCGAGATCAGGCAGCAGTCGAGCAGATGCAACGGCTCGGCCACCCAGCGCGAGGCGTGGTAGTCGTCGATGGTGATCAGCTCGCGCTGCTGGGCGGCCGGATTCATCGCCGCCCAGGCCCTTTGGCCGACGGCGATGGCGCCGAAGTGGTCGTTCGTTGTGCCGTACATGCCCATGTGGCGGCGCGCGGCCAGGGCGTACTGGGCGTTGATGCCGAACATGCCGAACGCGGTGTAGAGCCCCGACATGCCCGGCGGCACGTAGCCGCCGCCAGCGCCGCCGTATGCGCCACCACCGCTGCGACCCTCGCGCAGCGGCGCGTCGGCGAAGACACAGACGACGTGATTGGCCATGCCGTGGTGGATGGCGAGTGCGGCGTACTGCACCATGACCCCTGCCGTCGCGCCACCCACCTGCATACCGGCCAGGAGCCGCAGGTTCGTCAGGCCGAGATGGTTCTGTAGATCGATGCCACCCATGCCGGGCAGAGGCGTCACACCCTGGTTCACCAGCAGCCCATCGATGTCGGCCTTCTCGAGGCCGGCGTCATCGAGCGCCAGGCGGATCGCCTCGCCGGCGAACCAGGCAGTATTGTGGCCGTAGACCTTACCCTGCTCTGTCACGCCCAGGCCGGTGATCGCCGTAGCGCCCTTCAACTCGCGGTCGTCCATCTATCGCTCCTCATCATCGAATCGCCCAGGTACTATGCCGCAACGGCTATGGGGCACGCAAGGGGCTAGCCCATCGCCCACACGGTAACGGTCATGAACGCGACGATGAGCCAGTGGGCTATCACCGGCGCGGCGATGCTCCGCGTGTGCCAGCGTAGGTAGGCGAAGATGAGCCCGCCGACGAAGAGCCCGGCGAGCGAGACGATCACCCCGGCCGCCACCGCTGGCGGCGCACTCACCACGCCACTTTCGGCCACGGTGCGGCTCGAGATCACGAGGTGCCACAGCGAGAACGCCCCCGCCGTCGCAAGGATCGCCGCCCGGTCGCCGCCCACGCGCTGCCAGACGCCGTAGAGGACGCCGCGGAAGGCGACCTCTTCAAACAACGCGGTGCCCACCGGCTGCCGAACGAGGAGGAAGTACGCCATTCCGGCGCCGGAGCGGCTGGTGATCTCCTCTACCTCCACGGGGCCTCCACTGAAGAGCGGCGCCAGGGCGATGAACAACACCGGCGGGACGGCAGCCAAGACGCTGATGACGACGCCGAAGAGCGCGGAGCCGGCTACCCTTCGCGGGTCGAGGCCGATCTCCAGCAGCGTGAATCGCGCCCATCGTACAGCCCAGGCCAGGAGCGCCACCATCAGCGCCAGGTTCGACCAGAGGAGGAACCGCCCTCGTGTGTCGTGGGGGAAGCTGGAGGCGACGTTGCCGTAGCAAAGCAGCACGGCTGACAAGCCGACAGCCACCCACACCTCGGGGCGGACGCTCGCCACTCGCTCTCGCAGATCGACGAAGGACGGCATCACTCTGTATCATGGAGCCGGTGATGGGAATTCGCAAGGGGTTCATCGTGCTGCCGTTCCTGGCCGCGTTGCTCGGCGTGCTGGCCGCCTGCCTGCCGAAGCCAGACGAGCCGGTCGAGTATCTGCAACAGCCGGATTCGATTACGATTCAGGTTCGGGTGGTCGATCTAGCAGCCAGCGACCTGGAGCAGCGGCTCACGGTGCCCGAGTTTACTCTCTACGGCGACGGCACGCTGATCTATACGACCGAGAGAGCACCATCCAGGTTGCTCCAAACGAAGCTGCCCGACGATGCAGTCCGCGAGTTGCTGGAATTTATAGTAGATGCGGGCTTTCTCAACTTCTCCTACCGGCAGCCGGAGCCAGACTGGCGTGACCGCCGGCCCACGACATACATCTACGCGCACACGCTCGCTCTGGCAAACGCGGTCAGCGCCTACGCAGTGGATACCAACCTGCCAGCGAACGCCGGCGATGAGTGGGACCAGTTCCGGGCGCTGCGTGAGATCGCCGAGCGGCTGCGGGCGATCGATCCGGTAGCGCTGGGCGGCAGCAAACCTGTCGAATTCGTGCCGGAGGCGATAGTGCTCCAAGTCCGGTCTTTTGGAGAGCCACCATATGAGGGCGATCCAGACTTCGTGTCAGCCAACGAGATCAACCTCGCAGAGATCGTTCCGCTCGGTTCGGCGCCAACAGAGCATCTGGTAGAGGGACAACTGGCCGGCGAACTTTGGGGAAACTTCGGCGCGGTCTCGAACGGCCACGTGCCACCTGTCGTTAGCCCCATAGAACAAGGCGACCGCAACTTTCTGATCAGATTCCTCCCCATCCTGCCATACGAAGAGAACTTTCCGGAGTTCGATATCCAGTAAACCGCGCTTCCAGCTCGGGCGCGCACGGCAGGTGAGAGCCGTAGCTGCAGGCCTTCCGGCTTACCAAACTACATGACCTTCGTTCACCAGGACACCAGACGCGCAGGGCTAAAGCCCCGCAGCTACCGGGAATAACGAAGAGAGGCCCGCGCGGGCCTCTCTTCGAATCGTGTCCGGTATGCCGGTTAGCAGCAGCCGGTAGCGCCGGGCTTGCGGGCGCTGATGTCCGCGCTCGCCCAGCCTTTGTCGTCTACCTTGCCCGGAATCTGGATCTGGATGTCCGTGAAGCCAGCGGCCTCCAGCTTCGACTTGCACTCGTCGATCTCGAGCGCGCCGGCGATGCAGCCAGCCCAGCTCGCCAGGTCGTCGCGCTCGGCCGCCGTCGGCGTGCGCGTCCAGACGATGTCGGAGACGCGCATGCGGCCGCCCGGCTTCAGTACGCGCATCGACTCGCGGAAGACGGCGTCTTTGTCCGGCGAGAGGTTGATCACGCAGTTGGAGATGATCACGTCGAACGTGTCATCCGGCAGCGGCATCGACTCCATCTCGCCCTTGTGGAACTCGACGTTCTCCGCGCCCACCTTGGCCAGGTTTCGGCGCGCCAGCTCCAGCATGTCGTCGGTCATATCCAGGCCGGCGACGCGGCCCTGCGGCCCCACTTGCTGCGCTGCCAGGAAGCAATCGAGCCCGCTGCCGCTGCCCAGGTCGAGCACGGATTCGCCCGGCGTCAGTTCGGCGATCGCCGTCGGGTTGCCGCAGCCGAGCGACAGCTCCTGCGCCTCCTGGGGTAGGGAGCCCAGCTCTTCCGCCGAGTAGAGCTTGTCCGCCCAGGACGAGGTTTCCGTCGCCGGCGCCTCTTCCGGGCCGCAACACGAGCTATCCGAGGCGGCCGAGAGCGGGATCGTCTCCTCCGCCTTCTGTAGTTGCCCGCGCGCGTGCGCGCCGTAGCGCTCCTGCACCGCACCTTTGATCTCTTCCGCTGTTCGCTGAGTCATGCCAGTATCTTCTCCTTCTCTTGCGCTGACGGTTCCAGCCTCAGGCCCGCCTCTACTCCGTTACGGATCGCCGGCAGCACCGCGTTCCAGACCTCGGCCGCAGCCCGGTAGGCGTCGCGCCCCCGATCCGTTAGCTCACACACCTTGCGTATGCGCCGGCCCTGCGACTCCGTCCGGCAGACGATATACCCGCCCTCGCTCAGCTCCTTGATCGTTGGGTAGATCATCGCATCGGTCGGCTCGCAGCAGCCGTCGCAGGCCAGCGTGACGGCGCGGGCCAGATCGTAGCCGTGGCGCGGCTGCTCGTGCAGCGCCGCCAGCACCAGAAAGCGCCCCATGCCGCGACTGGCCAGCATGCGCCAGTAGCTCTTGTCTGTCAGGTCTTTCGTCGTCGCCATACCTATGCCTCCAATACCTCTGTGACATATACCTATGCACACTATATATCAGGTAACGGCGCTAGTCAAGGCCTGCGTCAGGGTCCAAGCGAAAGCCCGGCGTGCTTCAGCGTGTCAGCTAAAGCCCGAGGGTTTATCTAACGCGCAGGTACCGGCTATGTGTGGCACATGGCGGCATGAGGAATGCGGGTTACGGGCTCTCCGAATTGGCCAGCAGCAGGTCCGTGCGGTGGCCGTGCTTTTTCAGGAAGCGATAGTAGTTGCGCTTGCTCAGGCGGTCGCGCTCCTGCGGCGGCGTGCGCTCCCAGTCGCTATGGGGATGCCGGCGCAGCGGCAGGTTGGGGACGATACGGTTGCGATACCCGCGCTCGCGGACGGCGAGACTGTAGTCGAGATCGAGGTGGCGATAGAATCGGAACTTCTCGTCCATCATCCCTACCTCGCGCACCCGCTCGCGGCGGAAGGCCATGAGATAGCCCTCCACGGCGTCGACTTCCGGGCCGGCCGCATCGTGGAAGTCGCGCAGATCGTCGCTGTTGACCCCGAACGCGCCGACGATGCCTGTCGTGCCGTTCTCCAGGGCCTCGGCTAGAGGCGAGAGGAGATCGCCCGTCGGCTCCACGCTGGTATCGAGCAGCAGCACGTAGCGGCCACGGGCGCTTCGCAGGCCGCAGTTGCGGGCGGCGCCGGTTCCCATGTTGTGATCGCTGAAGATCGCGCGCACCCGTTCGTCCCGCGCTGCCAGCTCGCGCAACCAATCGGCGGTGCCGTCCGAAGAGCCGTTATCGACGACGATCAGTTCGATGCGATGGCCGGTGTCGTGCCGGAGAACAGCGTCCGCGCAGCGGCGCAAGCCCTCCAGATCGTCCCGGCCGGTGAGGATCAGGCTGAAGTCACATGCGTCCGGCTCGTCCAGGCAGGAAGGCACTTCCTGCGAGGAGTGCACGGCATCGACTCCCATCAGCGGGGCCGCGACGAGTGGCGTCACGACGGTATCTCTTCCGGCATCGCGAACGTGGAAACCTGCTTCGGCGATGCGCTGGCGCAACTCGTCCGCCTTGGCAAACTCGGCGCGAGAACGCAGCTTCCGCCGTTCGTCTACCATCGACTGCACCGCGTCCGGCACAGAGGTCGGGGCAAGCAGGTCGAGCCCCAGCACGTCATCGAACGCACGGAGCAGCCGCGCCTTGACGACATCCGGCACCGAAGAGCGAACCAACCCCCAGACAGCCGATAGCGCTCGCGGCAGATGCAGATCGTCTAGCAACGCGCCCCAGAACGCGGCTTCCCATTCCGAGCTGTCGTCCCCGTCGCCGTTGTTGGAGGACGCTACCGCCTGGTGCGCCGCCTGTCGCAGACGGCTCAGCCCGGCCGAAGCGGCGCGCAGCGATTCGAAGGTGAAGTTGAGCCGCCGTCGATAGTGGACGGTGGCGCAGAGATAGCGGAATGCCAGCGGATCAAAGCCGCGTTCCTCTAGCTGCGAGAGCGTGTAGTCGTTGCCGGTGGACTTCGCCATCTTCAGCCCGTCCACCAGCAGGTGCTGGCCGTGAAGCCAGTACTCGACCACCTGATGGCCGAGCGCGCCTTCACTCTGGGCGATCTCGTCCTCGTGGTGCGGGAAGATGTTATCGACGCCGCCGGTGTGAATGTCGAACCGCGGGCCGAGAAGAGACGTGGACATCGCCGAGCACTCGATGTGCCAGCCGGGGAAGCCATCGCCCCAGGGGCTAGGCCACTTCGCTATGCGCCCGGGTTCCGCCGACTTCCAGAGCGCGAAGTCGCGCGGATCCCGCTTCTTCGGGTCCAGCTCCACCCTAACGCCTTCCAGCAACGCCTCGCCCGTATTACCGGAGAGCTTTCCGTACGTCGGAAACCTTTCGACGCTGAAGTAGACATCTCCTTCCACGACATACGCCAGCCCTTGATCCACCAACCGCTGTATCATCGCGATCATCTGATCGATGTAGTCGGTGGCGCGAGGGAAGTCGTGCGCCGGCTTGATATCGAGTGCCGCTTCGTCGCGCAGGAACGACTCGGTGTACTGCTGGGCGATCTGCTGAGGTGTCTTGCCGGCCGCCAGGGCCGCCGCGACCACTTTGTCTTCGCCGCGTTCCAGCAGCTCCTGGCGCATGTGGCCGACATCTGTGATGTTCTTGACGTGGTAAACGTCGTAGCCCTGCGCTTCGAGCACCCGCCGCAGCCAATCGGCGAGGAGATACGTGCGCAGGTTGCCAATATGGACGTCTCGATAGACTGTTGGGCCGCAGGAGTAGATGCGCGCCCGCTTCGCCTCTAGAGAGCCGAAGGGCTTCTTCTCGCGGGTTAGTGTGTCATAGAGCTGGAGCACTCCCCACCTCCGTGCTCCTCCTGGTGGTACGGTGCGGCCTCGACTCTGCCGGGCGCACGGCCCGACACTACTGGAAGTGTCAGCCGGATTCGCCCTTCCAGCCGATCTCGACGCTGTCGCCGCGAACGAGGATGGGAACCGTGATTCCCAGCTGTGAGGCTTCTTCGAGCCACTGCGGGTTATCGTCGACTACCCGCTCCTCGAAATCGACGCCGTCCGCCGTGAGATCAGCGCGCGCCTGCTCGCAGGTCGGGCAGGTGCTGAGGGTGTACATGATCAGGTCGGCCATCGCTGAACCCTTCGCGGATGATACCTGGCTGTGCTGTGCATTGTAGCACCTTACCTGCCGATAGCGGACCGCAGCGCCTGAATCGCCGGCAGGGGAAACTAAGAGGACGCCGCGCATGGGCGGCGTCCTCGGCATCGTATTGCGTGAACGAGCGTCTAACTATCGTCCGGAAGGCCGCCGAGGGGCACGCCCTGCACGCTTTCGCCCTGCTTCTCGAACAGCTCCTGGTTCAGGTAGGTGAAGACGCCATCGGAGTTGTCGGCGTTTTCCGGCCAGACCCAGACGTGCATCATCCAGCGCAGATCGCCCATCCATCTGCCGCTATCCGCCAGGCAACCCGTTTCGGTGTTGTTCTCGGAGATGATGCCGGCGCGAGTGCAGAGCCCGTGGTGCTCATGCCAGAGATCCAGGTTGCCTGCGAAGCCCACCGGCGGAATCGTCGCGCTGACGCCCGGCGCGGCTCCCGGCGGGATCAGATACCACACGCCGACCAGGTTCCAGTCCGACTCCTCGTCTCCGCCCAGCTTGCTGAAGAGCAGGCCTTCCGGCTTGCCGGCATCGAAGACGCCGTCGCTGAGGTTATCGATGCTGATGTAGTGGGCGCCCATGAACGGCACGTCGTTCGTGGTCTTGTAAAAGCCGTTGGCCTCCGCCTTCTCTACGGTGCTGTTTTCTTCGGCGTATGCGCGGGCGGCCGCGAGCTGGCCCTGGAGGGGAATTATCTCCGAAGGCAGTAGCGTGCCGCCGGGTACGCTGCTCAGGAGCGTTGCCGCGTCCATCGACATAAACTCTTCGAATGCCGGGTGCTGGCCCACGTCGTGCGCGTAGCCGGGCGGCTGGATTTCATTGTTGGATACCTGGCTGGCGAGGGCGGCGCCTTCTGCAGACACGTCCAGCCCGACGATCGCATCCGTGCCCGATATGCCGGCGTTGCTTGCGCCACCGGCGTACGTCACGA
This sequence comes from Chloroflexota bacterium, assembly GCA_022565155.1. GTDB lineage: Bacteria > Chloroflexota > Dehalococcoidia > DSTF01 > RBG-16-68-14 > JADFKB01. The sequence continues at coordinate 26,999 of JADFKB010000020.1, forward strand.
TGACGAGCGCGACGGCGCCCATGCCGATGACTACCACCGATACGGCGGCGAGTGAAAACCGCCTGCCGTCGGCCCAGCCGCGGGCAGTGCCGAGCAGCACCGCGGCCGCGACAACGGTCGCGGCCAGCCCGGCTGCCGCCGTCGCCTGCGTCCAGGTGTCATCGCCACCCAGCCAGGCGCCGAGCGCGACCGTCGCGACGATGAGGATCGCTGCGGCGGCGAGCATGATGACGGGGACGATGTGGCTCTTTGACGCGACGGCGCTGCCCATGGTATACACTCCAAGCGAACAAACGGGGCTCGTTAAACCAACCTAATCATACTCTAAATGCCGATCCTGTCAAGACGCCTCGTCTTACGCCTCCATGAAGAACGAAACGATCCTGCGCGCCATCGGAATCGCGGCGTTCTGCCTGCTGGCCGTGACAGCCGCTCTGCTGCTGCGCCCGGGCTCTACTGACGCCCACGGCGTCCAGGTAGAGTCCGACCCGGCGCCAAACTCCCAGCTTCAGGGCTCGCCGGAGATGATTACGATCAGCTTCAGCGAGCCGATAGAACCGTCCGTGAGCACGATTCAGCTCTGGAACCAGGCCGGCGAGGAAGTCCCGCTCGGGGAGCTGGAGTTCTTTGACGACCCAACGATGATGGCGATTCACCTGCCGGAGGAGCTGCCGTTCGCGATCTACACTGTCATCTGGCGCAACCTTTCTACGATCGACGGCCACACCTGGTCCGGCTCGTTTCCCTTCACCGTTCTGGGCCCGCTGGGAATCGCGCCGACCGGCGGCGTCGCGCCGTCGCTGCAGCAGCTAGCCCAGCCGCCGTCCGATGCCCCATCGACTCTAGAGACGACGGCGCGCTGGGTGGTGCTGCTGGGTAGCGCGATCATGCTAGGCGGCGCGGCGTACGTCCTCGTCGTCGCCTCGCCGGCGGCACGGGTGCTCTCGGCGCAATCGAGCGAGACGCTGCGGGCACTCTCGCGAGACGTGCTCGTCATCACATCCGCGATTGCGGCGTTTTTGGTGCTAGAAGGGAGCCTGCTCCAGATCGTCGTGCAGGCGGACCGGCTGGGAGGGCTGGGCCGCTTCGACGAGCTGCTCACCGATACGCGGGTGGGCCACTACATCATCGCGCGGCAGGGGCTCCTGCTTGTGGCGTTGCTGGCGACGGCGCTGGTCTGGCGCGCCGGCAGTAGCCGCGCCGCCGTCCCCGCCGCGCTTATGCTGTTGACGGCGTCGTTCGGCGTGCTGCTCACTCAGTCGCTCGTCAGCCACTCGGCGGCGAGCGACGGCGCGGTGCTGGCGACAACGATCGACGTGCTGCACCTGCTGGCCGCCTCGCTCTGGGTAGGCGGCCTGATCCACATCGGCCTCGCGATGCCGAGGTGGCTGGACGAGTTGAAGGGCGTGCCGCGTACGCTCTTCGCCGCCGAATCGTTCCGGCGTTTCTCCTTGCTCGCCGCGGGCTCCATCGTCGTCCTGATGGTGAGCGGCGTGCTGAGCGCGCTGATCCAGTTCACGGCCTGGGACCAGCTCTGGTCAACCAGCTACGGCTGGGCGCTCGTGAGCAAGATGGCGGTGATGCTGCCGCTGCTCGCCGTCGCTGGGCTGAACGCGTTCATCCTGGAACCCCGCATCGCAGAAGCGAGCCTGCAGATGGCGGGCGGTTCTATTGACAACGCTGGCGACAGCGCCGGCGCCGGCGTGAGCGGCGTGGCGGAGCGTCTGCAACGACTGCTCGCCACCACCGTGCGGCTGGAAGCCGTCTTGGCGATCGTCGTGCTGATCGCCGTCGCCGTCCTGATCCAGTTGCAATCGCCGCGCTCCGACGCGGAGGCTGCGGACCAGGCGGCGACGCTGGCCGACCAGGCGCCGCCGCCAATCCAGCGAAACGACATCCGCAAGAACGCGGAGGTGGACGGGCTGATCATGTCCCTGATCATCGAACCGGGCCAGCTAGGCGAGAACAAGTTCGAGCTGGGCCTGGGGTCTGAGTTCGGGCCGATAGGCGAGGTGCTGGCCGGCGGCGTGCGGCTCGAGTTCGAGCACGCCGACGCAGGCGAGGGCGGTTCTCGCCTGGCGCTCCCGCTCTTCGGCAGCGCGAAGTTCGAGTCGTTGGGCAGCAATCTCAGCCTTCCGGGCGACTGGACGATCACCGCCAACGTCCAGCGACGCGGCGAGGACGACGTGCGAGCGACGTGGACAGTGACGATCGATGCGCCGGAGGATGCCAACGCTGCGGCTATTGCCGGATCATCCGACACGCTCTGGCAGTGGCCGTTCCAGGGCGGCCGCTCGACCGGCGCGATCGCCGTGCTCGCGGCGGGCGGAATCGCCGCTATCGTCACCGGCGGCTGGCAGCTACGCCGCTTGCGGGCGGGAAGCTGAGCGCCCCAGGCGTTTTCATTCGTGGACCCGCCGTTAGCGGTAAGCTGAGCAGATACAACACTGCGGACTGAAGTCCGCGGCATGGAATCCATCCGCGAAGGCCACGCAAGCAGTACGTAGGCGAGGGTCTTTAGACCCTCGCGGAGCCGCTGTCGGGGTCTGAAGACCCCGACCTACGGGGACGGGCGCCAACACAGCGGCGATGCCGGATACCGCAGGCATCTCTAGCGGCGGACCCGCCTTCGGCGGGAAGCGCCAAGCCTTCTTACTGAATCACCTCCGCATCACGCAGACGAGTTAGCTCTGCGTCCGGCATGTCCAGCAGCGCTCGCAGCACCTCGTCGGTGTGCTGGCCGACGGACGGCGACGGCCCCTCGATACCTCCCGGCGTTCTCGATAGCTTGATCGGCGTGTTCGCCAGCGGCAGCGTGCCGATGACCGGATGCGTGACGTCGACCAGCATTTCGCGCGCCCGCACCTGCGGATGCTCTGCGGCCTGGGGGATGGTGTTCAGCGGCCCGCATGGCATGCCGATCTTGTCGAACTCCTGGAGCCACTCGCCGGTAGTGCGCTGGCGCAGCGCCTCGTTCAGAATCGGCTCCAGCTCGGCATGGTGCTCGGTGCGCAGGCCGCTCGTCTCGAAGCGGGGGTCGTTGATCAGCTCCGTTTCGCCGATCAGGGCGCAGAAGAGCTCCCACTGGTTCTCGATGCCCCAACTGAGCGCGAGGACGATGTAGCCGTCCTTGGTCGGAAACGCCTGGAACGGCGTCGCCAGCGGGTGGCGGGTGCCGATGGGGCCGGGCGTCTGACCGGTGGCGAAGTAGCGCATGAACGCGTTCTCCAGAATTGCCACCTGGCAATCGAGCATGCTGACGTCGACGAGCTGCCCCTCGCCGCTCGTGTCGCGCTCACGGAGCGCCGCCAGCACGCCGATGGCAGTGAAGAGCCCGGCGGCGATGTCGCCGAGCGAGAGGCCGGGGCGCGCCGGCGGGCCGCCGGGGTGGCCGGTGATGCTCATCACGCCGCCCATGCCCTGGACGACGATATCGAGCGCCGGGCGCAGCCGATCGGGCCCGGTCTGGCCGAAGCCTGAAGTCGCGGCGTAGACCAGGCGCGGGTTGCGCTTTCGCAACGCTTCGTAGCCGAGGCCGAGGCCGTCCATGGTGCCGGGTGTGAAGTTCTCCGCCACCACGTCCACCTGCTCCACCAGCTTCAGGAATAGCTCCTTGCCCTCGTCGTTCGCCAGGTCGATCGCGATGCTCTTCTTGCCGCGGTTGATGCTAAAGAAGTATCCGCTCTCGCCGTTGATCATCGGGCCCGTCGTGCGGGCGATGTCGCCGTAGGGCGGCCGTTCGACCTTGATCACCTCCGCCCCCAGGTCGGACAGCACCATCGAGCCGTACGGCCCGGAGAGCACCCAGGTCAGGTCCAATATTTTTATCCCTTCCAGCGGTCCCGGCATGGTTAGCCTCCTTCAATTCTCGGACTGGCACATCTCAGGCTGGCCAAGGATGAACACAGGCCAGTGGGGATCATAGATCATCATCTGTGGCTCGTAGACTACCGCATTAATCGGCGGCGGCGATCTCAACCGGCAGCCGCTCTTCAGGGCGAGGGCGTATCGCCAGGTAGACGCCAACCACCACCAGCGCTCCGCCGAGCAGCTCGAACGTCGTCGGCCGCTCGTCGAGAATGACAGCGGCCAGCGCCGTCGTGCCCAGCGGCTCCAGCAGGATCATCATCGCCACTACCACCGCCGAGAGGTAGGCGAGCGAGTAGTTGATCGCCGAGTGGCCGATGAGCTGCGGCCCTAGCGCCAGCAGCGCGATCATCAGGTAGGTCTTCATCGAGTAGCCGGTGAGCGCATCGCCCGCTATCAGCGTCGCGACCAGCAGCAGCACCGCCGTCGCCGGGTAGACGATGCCGATGTAGCGCAGCCAGGAGACCTCCGGACGCACCCGCCGCCCGACCATGAGGTAGGCGGCCGCGAACATGCCGCCCAGTATGGCGTAGGCATCGCCGGCGAGCGTGCCCAGCCCTTCGCCCACGTCCTCCGCGACCATCGTCGCCGCGCCGATCGCCGCGATGAGCAGCGCCGCCCAGACGTAGGGTTCCACTTTCTCTCGCAGCAGCAGCGGCGAGGCGAGCGCGACGTAGAGCGGCTGCGTCGCCACCAGCACGACGGACGTAACGACGGACGTGTGCTGCAGCGAGCTGATCCAGAACCCGAAATGCGCCGCCAGGAACGCCGCCGAGAGCAGCATCGGCCACGTCGACGACAACGTAACCGGCTCCGGCGCGCGCCGGTGCTGGATCACGGCCAGGGCGCCGACCGGTATCGACGCCAGCACCAGCCGGTACGACGCGATGATCAGCGCCGGCGCTTCCGCCTCCCGAATCAGGATCGCCGACCAGGAGATGGCCGAAACGCCCACCAGCATCACGGCGTACGGCAGCCAGCGTCGCTCCTGCATAGCGCCATGCTAGCGGAAGGGATTGCCATGCCCCACCTGGCAGCGGCGAGGCGCGTAGGCTAGAATGCCCCAGCCGTCACGGAACGCTCGCCCAGCGAAGGAGCCCGACCCATGAGCCCGCCCGACATCGCCGACATCGATTGGGACGCCGTCACCGAAGAGGCGACCGATCTCCTCTCGCGCTACATCCAGATCGACACGACGAACCCGCCCGGCAACGAAGCGCCCGCCGTCCGCTTCCTCGAGGAGATCCTGCGCAAGAACGGCATCGACGACATCACGTTCTACGACGCCTCCGACGACGAATCGCAGGGCAGGCTGAACATGCTGGCCCGTCTGCCGGGCGATGGCTCTGCCAA
>JADFKB010000021.1 GCA_022565155.1 Chloroflexota bacterium
TGCTTCCTTCCGTGTCATACGACTGTTGGTGCGACTATTCAGTTTACAGGAGCCGAATCGGGCATTCAAACCAGCGCTGATCGGGGCTTGCGGCCACGGCGGCGGCGACTGCTAGTTACACATTTCACTTGACACCCCATCTGACCAGCCAATACAATTGCACACGAACGCAACCATACGTTTGGAGGGATCTGTTTGTCCGAGGTCAGGATTGGCTCCCATGAGAGCTTTGAGCAGGCGCTAAGACGGTTCAATAAGCTGGTTCAGCAGACCGGCATTCTGGCGGAGGCACGCCGCCGCGAGCACTACGAGTCTCCCAGCGTCAGGCGCAAGAAGAAGGCCGCCGCCAAGCGCCGCAAGACGGCGAGGAACGCCCAGCGCGGCTAGCCCTCTTTACCTGCCAACAGATGTCCCTCAAAGAACAGCTGGCGAACGATCTGAAAGACGCTATCCGCCAGCGGGACGAATCCCGTAAGATCGCTATCCGCATGGCTATCGCGGCGATCAAGTACGCCGAGGTAGAGAGGCGCGCGGCCCTGAGTGAGGCGGATGTTCTGACCATTGTCAGCAGGGAGGCGAAGCAACGCCGGGAGAGCATCGCTGAGTTCGAGAAGGCTGACCGCAGCGATCTGGTGGATAAAGAACAGGCTGAGCTGGATGTGCTCCAGACTTACCTGCCCGCTCAGGTGAGCCGCGACGAGATAGCTGAGGCCGCGCGAGAGGTGATCGCCGAGGTGGGGGCCGGTGGCCCGCGAGATAAGGGCAAGGTGATGCCCGTCCTCGTCGGCCGTCTGGCCGGACGCGCTGAAGGGCGGGAGATCAACGAGGTAGTGACGGAGCTGCTCGCCTCCCTCTAGCCCGAATCGGGGTAGCTCGCAAAGCGTACGGCGGTGTCAATACGCCGTTTTTCTCAGCAGCAGCGTTTGTTATCATGGTTTGAGCGTTTCTATTAAGGAACGGTTTAACATGACGAGCAGGCAGGCCAGACGCACGATCTCTCCTCTGCGGGCGACTCTGTTCGCGGTTGGGTTGGGAGTTGCCCTGAGCTTCGTCATCTCCCCTAGCGTGCCCGGTAGCGCGGACGGGGGGATCGGTGGCGACGACGTAGCGGCGGCGGCGATGATCTCCCTCCTGGCTGCCGGCGGCCTGGGTCTCTACCTCTACATTTTCCAGCCCAAGGAGCTGAACACCGTTCTGCGCCTGTTCATGGTGGCGCTTCTGGTCGTCATCTGGGTAGCCGCCGCCAAGTTCTTCCTCGCTTCCACCCTGCCGGACGGCGAGCGCTTGTACCTTTCGTACATGCTGCCGGTGGCCGCCTTGCCCATGCTGATCGCCACGCTGCTGGACGGCGGCTTGGCGGTGGCGGCGGCGGCGCTTCTCGCCCTCCTCACCGCCTTCGTCGGCTTCTACCAGCCTGACGCCCGCGAGGCGTTGGCAGGGCAGCCGCTGGACGCTCTCCAGATGGTGACCGCGTTCCTGCTCGGCGGCCTGGTGGGCATCTTCGCCGTTCACCACGCCGAGCGGATGAGCCGCTACCTATCGGCGGGAGGAGCGGTGACGTTCGTCTCCTTCAGCGTGCTGTTCTCTTTCTGGCTGTTGTCAGGGGACCGCGAGGCGGTGGACCCGGTGTTGATGATCGTGGCCACCGGCCTGGGCGGTATCCTATCCGCCGTGATCGTCGTCGGTGCTACCGTGATCCTCGGCCTGATGTTCGGCATCACCACGCGGATGCAGCTCATGGAGCTGGCCCAGCTCAACCATCCGCTGCTGCGGCGGCTTCAGGAGCAGGCGTCGGGCACCTTCCACCACAGCGTCATCGTCGGCAACCTGGCGGAGAGGGCGGCCGATAGGGTGGGCGCGGACTCGCTTCTGGTGCGGGTCGGCTGCTACTTCCATGACATCGGCAAGGTGGCCAAGCCGGCGTACTACATTGAAAACCAGAGGCAGGGCGAGAACCCGCACGACAAGCTCTCGCCCGCCTCCAGCGCGAAGATGGTCGCGGATCACGTCCACACCGGTCTGGAGTTGGCTAGGCGCCATCGAGTGCCGGCCCAGGTGCGCGCCTTCATCCCTGAGCATCACGGCACGCGCCTGGTGACCTACTTCTATCGCAAGGCGGCCAGCGACGACGCAACGACCGACCCCGAGAAGTTCCGCTATCCCGGGCCCAAGCCCCAGAGCAGAGAGACCGCCATCGTCATGCTGGCCGACTCTGTCGAGGCGGTCGTCCGCTCCAGTCGCGACCGCTCGGCGGAGCGGATCGACTCGCTGGTGGGGGCGGTCATCGCGGAACGGGTGGCGGAGGGCCAGCTGGATGAGTGCGATCTAACGCTGCGTAACCTGAAGACGATCGTCGAGTCGTTCAAGACGACCCTACGGGGCGTCTACCACCCGAGAATCGAGTACCCGGCGCCAACGGCGGCGGAGCGCGCCGCCGGCGCGGCTGTGGGCGGTTCCCCGGAGCCGTTGGCGGAGCCGATGGACGGTACCGCTCCGCCTTTGGAGATAGAGCGGCCGCGAAGCTAGGGGCGAGACAGCTCGCGCCGCTCCCAGTACTGGACGAAGCGGGCCAACGCCCGTACCGCCCGCTCAACGCTGGGGAAGATCGCCATCTCCGCCTTCACCAGCTTCTCCCGCGCTCCTGACACCAGCCGCCACAGCCTTTCGTCCGCGTAGTCAGTGGGGAAGATGACGACGGCCATGGGCTTGCGCGTGCGGCCGCTCACCTGGGCGAACCGCTCCGGTATTCGGGCCAGCAACGACTCCGCGTTGGGGCGCCCCAGCGCCCAGGCCTCGCCAACGTTGGCCAGCAACAGGTCGATGTCAGGGCTTTCGTCCATCCACTCCAGCACCTGCGTGCCGCCCACGCCGCTGCCCGCCAGGATCGACTGGTCAACGGGGTTGGTGAGCCATCCCACCAGGTCAGGCGCCTTCTCAGCGATGCGCCGTTCCACGTCCGCGGGCAAGGGCAGGACGCTGAGCCCCAGCTCCTCGCACAGGTCGGCGGTGAGGACGGAGCGGCCGCCGCCAGCGCCCACCATCCCAAGACGCCGTCCCTGCTCCTGCCTGCCGGCAGGCACGGTGCCGGCGGGCGGGGCGCTGCCCGGCCGCATGTAGGCGAAGGCGATGAGCATATCGATGAGCTCTTCCACCGTGTCCACGGAGATGGCCCCCGCCTGGGTCACAGCGGCGGTCCAGACGGCGTGCCGGCCCGACAGAGCCGCTGTGTGGGAGGCGGCGGCGCGCCCTCCAGCCGCGGTCCGGCCGCCTTTCAGCACCACAACCGGCTTCCGGGCTGCGGCCCGCTTGAGCGCCGCCAGGAAGCGGCGGCCGTCTCGCACGCCCTCCACGTAGGCGCCCACCACAGCGCTCTCCGCGTCCTGCGCGAAGTAGTCCAGGAAGTCCGCCTCGCTCAGGTCAAGGCCGTTACCGTAGCTGATCGCCTTGGAGAAGCGCAACCCCCTGGGCCCGGCGAGGTAGGTCAGCTCGAACAGCAGGTTGCCGCTCTGTGACAGGAAGCCGACGTTTCCCGGCTGTCGCGGCATGTCCGCGCGAAAGGAGATTCCCTGTCGTGGGTAGAGGAGGCCCAGGCAGTTGGGCCCGATGAGCCTCACTCCGGCTTCGCGGGCCCGCCGCTCCAGCCGCCGCTCCAGCTCCGCGTCCTCCTCTCGGCCGGTCTCGGAGAAGCGGGCCGTGAATAGCTGCAGGGCGCGTGCTCCTTTAGCGGCGCAGTCGTCGACGAGTTCCAGCACGGCGGTGGCGGGGATGCAGGAGATGACGTAGTCTACCTGGCCCGGCACGTCCCTGAGAGATGGGAAGGCCGGTAGGCCCAGGATCTCTTCCGAGCGGGGGTTCACCGGATAGAGATCGCCGGGGAAGCCGAACTTCTGGAGCGAGCTTACGTAGTCGTAGCCGGGTGTGCTGGGGTTGGCGGAGGCGCCCACTACCGCGATGGAGCGGGGGTGGAAGATCGCCTCTATCAGGGCGGCTATATCAGAGGGCGCGCTTTGGGGGTTGGGCATGATCCTTCCGCTGTGGGGTTGCGGTCAGTTTAGCGGAAGGGGAGAGGGTCCTCAAGCCTGGGGCACGCCTCTGGGGCCGATGGAGGGAAACTCGTCGCCACCGGATGCGGTGGCGCCCTCGTCCGCGAGGGAGTTCGGCTGCTCAGGCTCATCGGGTGGCGGGGTCTCCTCCTGGCCGCGCGTTGGCGTCGGCCGGGAGCGATGCCAGAGGGCGAAGCCGATGTGGCCGGCCACGGACGCAAGAACCAGAGCTACGCCGAGGGCCAGCAGCCAGAGGAAGGTGGTGGACAATTCTCCCGCCATGGGCGCAAGCGCCTCGGCCAGGGCACCTTCGACGCCGTCCTGGCCGGCGTTGTTGGTGGCCCCTTTTGCGATCAACCAGAGGAGGGCGAAGGGAGCGGCGCCGACGGCGAGGACGACGCCGGGGCTACCCAGCCGGCCGAAGCGACGGCTGAAGAAGACCAGCAGGGCGGCGAGGACGAGAACGGGTATGAGGGAGAACGTGAAGATGCGCCGTATGAGGTCGTGGGTGTCCTGGGTCAGGATGGCAAAGGGGCCGAGGTTGAACTCTTCGCCCTCTCCCGCAGCCGATTCTTCAGATCCGGCGACGGAGGTGTCGTTGAAGAACTGCTCGACGGCATCGGGCCCGTCGGTGTAGAGTATCTCCGCGATCCGCCCGATGACGAGCTCAACAGCTTCATCGTAGGAGAGGCCGATGAGCTCACGGCCCTTGATGGGAAGGGTGATACCTTCGATGGTGAAGTCCTCATCCGGGTTGGCGACGGCCAGTGCCTGGTACTCCTCAAACGCCTCGGCGCCTTCATCGTCCTTCGCAAGGGAGATCAGAATGCTGCTGAATATGCTCGTGGAAACGTCGCGCTCGGTGGGCTTGGAGGCGGAGTAGAGGACAGCCGCCACGATGATGGCTGCCAGGCAGAGGAGGCCGAACAGCCACTTGGCGTTCATTCGCCAGGAGCTTCCCATATCTTAGATCCTCCGTATGCGATTTCTAAATTATTAGATGTCCCACGGGAGCGGGGCGTTACAGGTGGCCCCAGGTGTGGTATAAAGGCGGCAGAAATGCCGCTTCGTTTCGCCGTCGTCGTATTTCCCGGCACCTGGAGCGACCACGACACCCACTACGCGCTGTCCGGCGTGCTGGGCCAGGAGGCGGAGCTTGTCTGGCACCGGGAGCGGGACCTCTCCCGCTATGATGTGGTCGTACTCCCCGGCGGCTTCTCCTACGGGGATTATCTGCGGGCGGGGGCGATCGGGCGGTTCTCGCCGGTGATGGAGGCGGTAGCCGCCCACGCCGAGGCCGGGAAGCCGCTCATCGGCATTTGCAACGGCTTCCAGGTGCTGTGCGAGGCGCATCTGCTGCCCGGCGTTCTCATGCGAAACGATTCGCTCCAGTACCGCTGCGTCTGGGTACACCTGCGGGTGGAGAACGCGGAGACGCCGTTCACCCTGGCCTGCCAGCCCGGGCAGGTGCTGCGAATACCCATCTCCCACGGCGAGGGGCGCTACGTGGCTGATGAGGAGACGCTGGCCAAGCTGGAGTCCTCCGGGAGGGTAGCTTTTCGCTATTGCAGCGCTGAGGGGGAGGTGACGGCGGAGGCCAACCCCAACGGCAGCATGAACGACATCGCGGGGATCATCAACGATGGGGGCAACGTGCTGGGGCTGATGCCTCACCCGGAGCGGGCCTGCGAGCCGCTGATGGGGAGCGAGGACGGCCTGGCGCTATGGCTATCGCTGCTGGAATGGGCGAAGGTGAGAGCCTGAGACCCGGACGCGCGGCCATGCCGGCGGGTAGCGGCGTGGTCTGGTCGCACACTGGATTGACAGCGGCTGAGGTCACTCTTACCCTGTGGCCCCATTGGGAGGCTACCGGCCAGAAGGGGGGAAGAGATGGCTGAGGAAGCCCGAACCAGACAGCCGGACGAGATGTATTGCTCCAACTGCGGAGCCTTGATCAAGAGAGGGGGGCAGTTCTGCCCCCAGTGCGGGACGCGCATTAGCGCCGCACCGGGCGTAGCTCCTTCCACCGGGAGCATAGCCGCCGCGGGGACGGGCGCCGTAGCGTCTGGGTATCCACTGCGCTATGACGTGGAGTACCCGGAGGAGCTGTCCCGCTGGCTCATCTTCGTCAAGTGGCTTCTGATGATCCCCCACACCATCATTCTCTACGCCCTTAGCGTCGCCGCCGGCGTGATTGGGTTCATCGCTTTCTTCGCGATCCTGTTCACCAAGCGCTACCCGAGGGGCATGTTCGACTTCGTGGTGAACGTGAACAGGTGGGGCGCCAACGTGGGGGCTTACTCTGGGCTGTTGCGGGACGAGTATCCGCCGTTCTCCTGGGAGCCGGGCCAGTACGCGGTGACCTATGAGGTGGACTACCCTGAGGAGCTGAGCCGCTGGCTGCCTCTAATCAAGTGGCTGCTGGCGATCCCTCATTACATCGTGCTGCTGGTCCTATTCATCGCCGTCAACTTCGCCTATATCATCGCCTGGTTCGCCATTCTGTTCACCAAGCGGTTCCCGCGTGGGCTATTCGATTTCATAGTAGGTGTTAACCGCTGGAACTATCGGGTTGGCGCGTACACGGCCCTGCTGCGCGACGAATATCCTCCCTTCAGCATCGAGTAGCAGAAGAAAGGAGGCAGATCATGCAGGACGAAACGACGGACGCCGCAACGCCGGAAAACCCCGCGAGGTTCTGCACGAACTGCGGCGCGCGCCTGGTGGCCGGCGCAGCGTTCTGCCAGCAGTGCGGCCGCCCCGTAGCGGGGCAACCCGCCCCGGTGCAGCCCACGCCTACAGGCGCGGGCGCTGCCCCTTCCACCGGGAGCATAGACACCGCGGCGACGGGCGCTCCTCCTGTGGCGGGCTACCCGGTGACGTTCGAGGCTGAGTATCCTGAGCGGCTCGGCCGCCTGAGCACCTTCTTCCGTTTTTTCCTCTTCATTCCCATCGCCATCTTTCTTGCCCTGGTCGGAGGCCAGGCGTTGAGCTACAGCGACGTTGGCGAAGGCACGTCAACGACTCTCGGCGCCGGCGGGGGCATCGTGCTGGCGATCTGGGCCGCCGTTCTGGTTCGCCAGTACATCCCGCACTGGCTATTCGATTTCCAGGTGGCGCTCATACGCTTTCAAGCCCGTGCCTACGGCTATCTGGCGCTGCTTACGGACCGGTTCCCGCCGTTTGAGGGCGAATATCCCGTCAGTTTTGATGTGCGCTACCCTGACAAGCTGAACCGCTGGAAGGTGGCGATCTGGAAGATCATCACGTCCATTCCCCACATCATCATCCTGGCCTTCCTGTACATGGCGGTGTTCTTTGTGGTGGTGATCGCATGGTTCGCAATCCTCTTCACCGGCCGCTATCCGCGCGGCCTGCACACCTTCGTTGCCGGGGTCTTTCGCTGGTCTCTTCGAGTGCAGGCCTACTTCTTGTCGCTAACGGACGAATATCCCCCCTTCAGCCTCGACTAGCCTGAGAAAGGAGCGACGCCATGCATGACGAAACAACGGCCGCCGCAGCGCCGGCGTACCCCCTGCGCTACGATGTGGAGTATCCGGAGGAGCTGTCCCGCTGGCTCATCTTCGTCAAGTGGCTGCTGGTGATCCCCAACCTCATCATCGTGTGGGCTCTGGGTTACGCTGTCAGCGCGGTAACGTTCATCGCCTTCTTCGCCATCCTGTTCACCAAGCGCTATCCGCGGGGCCTGTTCGACTTCGTGGTGAACGTGAACCGCTGGAACGCGAACGTTATGGCCTACCTCATGCTCTTCCGCGACGAGTACCCACCGTTCTCCTGGGAGCCGGGGGAGTACGCGGTGACCTATGAGGTGGACTACCCGGAGGAGCTGAGCCGCTGGCTGCCGCTAATCAAGTGGCTGCTGGTGATCCCGCACCTCATCGTGCTGCTGTTCCTATTCATCGCCGTCTACTTCGTCTATATGATCGCCTTCTTCGCCATCCTGTTCACCAAGCGGTTCCCGCGTGGGCTATTCGACTTCGTAGTAGGTGTTCACCGCTGGACCAATCGGGTCAACGCGTACGCCAACCTGCTGCGCGACGAGTACCCACCCTTCAGCCTGCGCTAGCTCATCGCGTGTGGTAGGATGGCCTATCGCTGCTATGGCGTGGGTCATCTGATGGCTTCAGAGGAAGGCAAGGTAGCCGTGGGCTATTCAGACGGCCCCGGCTATCCCATCACCTTCTCCGTCGTCTATCCGGAGAGGCTGTCGCGACGGAAGGGCGTGCAGCGGGCGATGGGCGTCCTCGTCACCTGGATCGTGCCCTGGGGCCTGGGGTACGTCAGTGCGGCGTTCGTAGTCTGGCTGCCGGTGATCATCGGCTCCCTCATCGCCTTCGGGGTCATCAGCGTCCCGATATTCCTGGCGATACGAATTCGCGCCAAGGGGCTGCCCCGCTTTCAGGCGGAGGACGGCCCGGCTCTGGAGCGCTACGCCGAATACGCGATCGCCTCAGCCTCCTACGCCCTTTTCCTGACCGACGATTCGCCCCGGCAGGCGATTGGAGAGTCGGTGAGGCTGGAGGTGAGGCGCGGCGGGAGCTTCGGCTGGCTCCGCGCCGCGGTCACGCCCGTGCTGCTGTTGCCGCACATCCTGCTGCTGGCGGTTTTCGCCTTTGCGTTCATGCTCATCGTTCCGGTGAGCGCGGTCACGGCGATCGTGTTTCGGCGCTATCCGCGCTGGCTGTTTGGGTTCACCGTGGGCTACCTGCGCTGGATCGCCCGCGCCCTGGGCTACTGGATATCGCTGACAGACCGCTATCCGCCCTTCTCGTTTGGCGAACAGGTCTAGGCCGGGCCGGCCAGGGCCATCGAATGGGCCCATCCCGCTGTGCTACGATGGCCCTGCCTGCCGGCAGGCAGGGCTGACTGTTATGGCCATCGATCAGCGCGCCCTCGATTTCATTGCCCTCAGCCGCGATGAGTATGAGCTCATCGTCGCCCGCCTGGGCCGCGAGCCCAACGAGGTGGAGTTGGGGATGTTCGGCGCGCTCTGGAGCGAGCACTGCGGCTACAAGAACTCGCGGCCGCTGCTGAGGCAGCTCCCCGGCGAGGGCGCGTACGTCCTCACCAAGCGGGGAGAGGAGAACGCGGGGGCGGTGGACATCGGCGATGGCGTCTGCGTGGTGATGAAGATCGAGTCGCACAACCACCCCTCGGCGATCGAGCCGTACGAGGGCGCGGCGACGGGCGTCGGCGGCATCGTCCGCGATATCTTCGCGATGGGCGCGCGGCCGATCGCGATCCTCGATTCGCTCCGCTTCGGCCCGCTCACCGGCGCGCGCAACCGCTACCTCTTCCAGCACGTCGTCGGCGGCATCGGCGGCTATGGCAACTGCCTGGGCGTGCCGACGGTGGGCGGCGAGGTCGCCTTCGACGAATCGTACTCCGGCAACCCGCTGGTGAACGCCATGTGCGTCGGCATCGCGCGCATCGATAAGCTCCAGCGGTCACACGCGAAGGGGCCGGGCAACCTGCTCATGCTCGTCGGCGCGGACACCGGGCGCGACGGCATCCACGGCGCGACGTTCGCCAGCGTGGAGCTGGACGAGAAGTCGGAAGAGCGCCGTCCCGCCGTGCAGGTGGGCAACCCGTTCATGGAGAAGCTGCTGATGGAGGCCTGCGTGGAGCTGGCGGAGCGGCACGGCGACTGGATCGTCGGCATGCAGGACCTGGGCGCGGCCGGGCTGACCAGCGCCAGCGTCGAATGCGCGGCGAAGGCGGGCACCGGCATCGAGATCGACGTCGCCCAGGCGCCGCGCCGCGAGGACGGCATGTCGGCCTACGACCTGATGCTCTCCGAATCGCAGGAGCGGATGCTCGTCATCGTCAAGCCGGAGCACGAGGTGGACGTGCGCGCGCTCTTCGAGCGCTGGGAGCTGCACTGCGTCGTCATCGGCGTCGTCACGGACGACGGGCGGGCGACGGTGCGCGACGGTGATCGAGTCGTCGCGCAACTGCCGATCGAGCTGCTCAGCGATCCGCCGCAGTACACGCGTGAAGGCGAGAAGCCGTCCTGGCTGGGCGAGCTGCAGTCGTACGATCTGGCCGCGCTGCCGGACACGGACGACGCGAACGATGCCCTGCTCCACCTCCTCGCCACGCCGGAGATCGCCTCCAAGCGCTGGATCTGGCGCCAGTACGACCACCAGGTGCTCACCAACACCGCTGTCGGGCCGGGGAGCGACGCTGCGGTCGTGCGCGTCAAGGGCACAAAGCGCGCGCTCGCGCTCGCCACGGACGGCGACGGCCGCATGTGCTACCTCGATCCGTACGCCGGCGGCGTCATGGCCGTCGCAGAGGCGACGCGCAACGTCGTCTGCGCGGGCGCGCAACCGATCGCCGTCACCGACTGCCTCAACTTCGGCAATCCGGAGAAGCCGGACGTCTACTACCAGATGGAGCAGTGCATCCGCGGTATGGCGGCGGCCTGCGAGGCGCTGGATACGCCTGTCGTCTCCGGCAACGTATCGCTCTACAACGAGACGAGCCGCGACGGCGGCGGATCGCCGCAGGCGATCTACCCGACGCCTGTCGTCGGCGCGCTCGGCCTGATCGAGGATGTTGAGCGCATCGTGCCGATGGCGTTCCGGGCCGAGGGCGACGACGTCCTGCTGCTCGGGGCGTCTGCGCTGCATGGCGCGGCGGCCGCGCTGGCCGGCAGCGAGTACCTGAAAGAGCTTCACGGCGGCCTCGTCGCCGGCCGGCCGAGCATCGATCTCGATCTGGAAGTGCGTTTACAGAAGCTCTGCCTGGAGGCGGCGCGCCGCGGCCTGCTGCGGTCGGCACATGATACTTCCCGCGGCGGCCTTGCAGTGACGCTGGCGGAGTGTTGCATCGAATCCGGGCTGGGGTTGGAAGCATCCGGCGTCGGAATCGAGGGCCGCCGCGACGCGGCGCTCTTCGGCGAAACGCCCTCGCGCATCGTCGTCTCCACCAGCCAGCCGGACGAGCTGACGTCGCTGGCGCGCGAGCGCGGCGTGCCGGTCGTTTCGCTGGGCCGGGTGGCCGGCGATCGCCTGACGCTGGGCGGC
Organism: Chloroflexota bacterium; assembly: GCA_022565155.1. Classification (GTDB taxonomy): domain Bacteria; phylum Chloroflexota; class Dehalococcoidia; order DSTF01; family RBG-16-68-14; genus JADFKB01. The sequence continues at coordinate 11,096 of JADFKB010000021.1, forward strand.
GAAATCGATGTCGCCGTGGCCGACCTGCGAGAGGCCTACGAGGAGGGCCTGCCGCGCGCGCTGACGGCAGCGGACTGACGTCCCCTGCGACAACGGGTCCCGGCGAGCCAGCTTGACAGAATAATACCAGTGCCGTACATTCGTTCTGAGAGGCGATCTAAGAGGAGAGCCGCTTCTGTGTGGAAAGATATCCGTGTCAACGTGGAAAAGATGCTCCGTCGATCCATTGACGGAAGTGGCTGTCTTGCCGCTATGATTGAATCTGATGGCCCTGCCGCGACAGGCAGGCCTTCCGAACAAGGAGAACGACGATGAAGGTGGTGTTTCTCGAGAACATCGAAGGTACCGCGCTGGTGGGCGAGGTGAAAGAGGTGAAGAACGGCTTCGCCCGTAACTACCTGTTGCCACGCGGCCTGGCCGCCCCCGCGATCGAGCCGTTTCTCACCCGCGCCGAAGCTGGAGCAAAGCGCGAAGCGAAGAAGCAAGACGCGCTCGATCAGGACGCGCAGTCTGTCGCCGACAAGCTCGAGGGCAGCCGGATCACGATGATCGCCAAGGTGGGCGAGCAAGGAAAGCTCTACGGCTCCATCACCAGCGTCCACATCGCCGAAGAGGTGACGAAGCTGCTGGAGGGTGATGTATTCGATCACCGGAAGGTGCTGCTGCCGGAGGCGATTAAAGAGGTCGGTGTACAGCCGGTGCGGATCCGCCTCACGCGCAACGTAGAGGCCGCGATCGAAGTAGAAGTGATCGCCGAGGGTGCGGATGAAGAAGATGCGTCTATCCCGCTTGACAGCGAGGCGGCTGTTGACGACGCAGGCGTTGCGACGCTGGCTGTCGGCGACGAGGCGCCGGGCGACGCTGCCACCGCTGAGCTAGCTGACGGACAATTGATCGAACGATCGGAAGGCGACTCGTCGGCTGAGGAGAAGCCGGAAGCTACGGCTGAAGAAGCGCTGGAAGAGGAGGAACAGGAAAGTTTCTAAGCCCGAGCACCTAGCAGAGCGCGGCTGGAGGCCTTGCGCACTGCGTACTACATAGACCGATAGGCAGCAGTTAGCAGGAAACAGATGGCCAGTCGCACGGATCGCGGGTCGCATGGTCAGCGCTGAAGTCAAGCCCCTTCCCTCAGACGTCGATGCCGAGGAGGCCGTGATCGCCTCGATCATGGTCGACGACGACGCGATCTTCAAGGCCCAGCCCGACCTGCGCCCCGAGGACTTCTATCGCGAACAGAACCGCTGGGTCTATGAGGCCTGCCTGGAGCTGTCCGAGGGCGGCGAGGCGATCAATCAAGTCACCGTCGCCCACACGCTGTCGCGCCGGGGGCAGTTGGAAGACGCCGGCGGCCCCGGCTTCCTCTCCCGCGTTGTCACGGAACTACCTACCCCCATTGGCATCCAGCACTACGCCCGCATCGTCCGGCGTGACTCGATCTACCGTAACCTGATCGGCATCACCGAGCAGATCAAGAATATGGCCTACGAGGGTGGGCCGAAGCTGGACGCCGTCTTAGATCGGGCGCAGGAGCTGATCATGTCGCTGCACAGCAGCGATAAGGTGGGCGACTTCGTCCACCTGCGCAGCCTGCTGGAGCAGTTCCTGGAGACGCCGGGCATCGATGCCCGTGAGTCGAACCTGGTCGGCTACATCCGCACCGGCTTCGTCGACCTCGATACGTTGCTCGGCGGGCTGAAGCGCTCGGACCTCGTGATCATCGCGGCGCGGCCCAGCCTGGGCAAGACCAGCCTGGCGATGAACATCGCCCGCAACGCCGCCGTCGGCCAACAGGCGCGCGTCGCTGTCTTCAGCCTGGAGATGGCGGCCGACCAGCTCGCCCAACGGCTCCTCGCCGGCGAATGCGGTATCGACTCTACCAGACTACGGCTGGGCGAACAGAACGAGAGCGAGGAGCAGCGCATCATGCACGCGATGGGCATCCTCGCCGAAGCGGAGATCTACATCGACGATACCGCCGTCCAGCGCGTCTCAGAGATCCGGGCGAAGGCCCACCGCCTGCATCGGGAGCGCAGCCTCGACCTGATCATCGTCGACTACCTGCAGCTGATCCAGGGCGGGTCCGGCCGTTTCGACGGCAGGGTCTCGGAGGTGAGCGAGATATCGCGGTCGCTCAAGGGCCTCGCCCGCGAGCTGGACGTCACCGTCATCGCTTGCTCGCAGCTCTCCCGCGCGCCGGAGCAGCGCGTCCCGCACATCCCCATGCTGAGCGACCTGCGCGAGAGCGGCAGCATCGAGCAGGACGCCGACGCCGTCATCTTCATCTATCGTGAGGACATCTACACCACCGCGGAGGAGTGGCAGCGGCTCCATCCGGAGAGGCCCTACCCAGAGGGGATCGCGCAGATCATCGTCGCCAAGCACCGTAACGGGCCGACGGGGACGGTAGACCTGCGTTTCCGCAAAAACCTGACCCGCTTCGAAGACCTGGCATCCCGCGAGCCAGTGCCGTCCTACAACTGAGATGCCGCGCCTGAACGAGCTGCTGGGCCAACCGCAACCGGATACTGGCGCTGTCCCGCCCGAGTTCGCCGCTGACGCAGGCCCATCCCCCTCGACCGCAGACCCTCGATCCTCGCAGTCCGATGCCTGCCCGCTCTGCGGCGGCTTCGGCTTCGTCCGCCAGGACGTGCCCGCCGACCATCCGCAGTTCGGCCGCGCTGTACCGTGCCGATGCGTGGAAACGGAGAGCCGGGATGTCAAGCTGGCGCGTCTCCAACACTACAGCAACCTGGGCCCGCTGACGCGGCTCACGTTCGAGAACTTGATCCGGCGCGGCCGCAGCGCCGACCCGAGAGACCAGCAACGGTTCAATCGTTGCGTGGATGACGCCGAAGCGTTCGCCCAGGATCCGCAGGGATGGCGCGTGCTTGTCGGCGCTTCGGGCTGCGGCAAGACGCACATTGCTGCAGCCGTGGCGAACCGCTGCCTAGAGCACGGCATCCCCGCCCTCTTCGTCGTCGTGCCGGATCTACTCGACCACCTGCGCGCCGCCTACAAGCCGGACGCGGAAGTGAGCTACGATCAGCTCTTCGAGCAGGTGCGCAGCGCGCCGGTGCTGATCCTGGACGACCTCGGTACCCAGAGCGCGACGCCCTGGGCGCAGGAGAAGCTCTTCCAGATTATCAACCATCGCTACAACGCCCGCCTGCCCACCGTGATCACGACGAACATGGCGCTGAGCAAGTTTGACGATAGGTTGCGAACGCGCCTGGGCGACCCTTCGCTCTCGCAGCCGCACGCCGACCTGATCGCGACGGTGCACGTGCTTGAGGAGCGGCGGCCGCTGGAAGACCTGGGCGTGAACATGCTGCAACTCCCGATGGTGCGCAAGATGACCTTTGAGTCGTTCGACTTGGCCGACTACCGCTCTCCGCGCGACCAGCAGCAGCGCGAGCAGGCGTACCGGGCGGCGCTGGACTTTGCGGACAATCCGGACGGATGGATGGTGCTCTTCGGCGGCCGGGCGAAAGACCGCATGCACCTCGCCGCCGCCATTGCGAACCGCCGCCACGCCTCCGGCGAGCTGCCTGTCTTCGTCCAGGTGACGGACTTTCTCGATTCGCTGCGTCGGGCGCTGAGCGACGACAGCTCCGCCGATTACGACAAGATCAAACGCACGACGCGGAACTGCCCGTTCCTCATTCTGGAGGACCTGGAGATCGGCGCGAGGAGCGACTGGGTTCGCGGAGAGCTGTTTCAGCTTCTCAACCCCAGGTGCCTCGGCCGGCTGCCGACCGTGATCACCACGCCTCACAATCTCACGCAGCTTATCACCGACCCGGGCTGGGAGCGGCTCGCTCGATTGCTCACCGACCCGCAGTTCTGCTCGGAGATCGTCGTTGGCGAAACGCCGGACATCGAGCAGCAGCCGGCTAAACCGGCCCGCCGCAGCCGGTCGAAGGCGAAGACGTCACTCGGTTAATACGAGGCCTGGGCGTCTCCGGCGGCCGGGGCTGCGGGGAGCACAATTATTCTTCGCGCGATTTCATAGCGCGCAGTACCTTGGTCCCAATCACTTGACATTTTTCGTAAGGTTTCATACACTCGCGCGGTGGCGCTGAGCCTGACCTGGTGGCAGGTTCGTTCCCGTCCACGTTGAGTTCGAAGGAGGGACCTGGTGGTGTTTGAGGACAAGACCATCGTCTGCAAGGATTGCACGGAGCAGTTCCAATTCACGGCGGGAGAGCAAGGTTTCTATGTGGAGAAAGGGCTGCTCAACGAACCGCAGCGCTGTCCGGACTGTCGCGAGCAGCGGCGGCAGGAGCGCGCCGCGAACGGTCGCCAGGAGACGACTGTCGTCTGCGCGGACTGTGGGGTGGAGACCACCGTTCCGTTTGTCCCGCACCTAAACCGGCCCGTCTACTGCGACACCTGCTTCCAGCGCGAGCGCGCTGCGGTCTAGCGAACTAAACTAGCAGAGATGTGGAACTAGCGCCGGTTGCGCCGGTCAGCCTGCGCGGGCTCCGGCGGCGCGACCGGATGGCCGGCTACCCACTCCCCCTCGCCGTCTTCCCAGATCTCCTTCTTCCAGATCGGCACGATCTCCTTGATCCGATCGACGGCGAAGTGGCAGGCCTCGAACGCCTCGCGCCGGTGGGCGGCGGAGACGGCGACGAGCAGGCTCGTCTCACCGATCGCGAGGCGGCCGGTGCGGTGGAAGATGCCGACGCCGGTGACCGGCCAGCGGTCGCGCACCTCCTGGCCCACCTCGCGCAGCTTCTTCTCGGCCAGCGAGCCGTGCGCCTCGTACTCCAACGCGTGTACGCGCCGCCCTTCGCTGTTGTTGCGCGCGACGCCGTAGAACAGGGCGACGGCGCCGCTCTCGTCCTGGCGGACAGTGGCCACCAGCCGGTCGGGCGCCAGCGGCTCGGTCGTGACCAGAAAGCTATCGGCCTCGCTGCCGCCGCTGACGGGCGGGATGAGCGAGATGTCGTCGCCGTCCCGCAGCGCCTGCTCCGTGGGCACGAACTCGTCGCCGATGGCGCAGACCAACGTGGGGAGGAAGGGGACGACGGCGGGATACTGCCGTCCTAACTCCTCTTGCAGTTCGACGACCGTTGCGCCTTCAGTCAACTCCAGCGTCACCTCCCGCTGGCCGACCAGATCGTGCAATCCTGCGAAGAGTCGAATACGGACGTTCACTTATCGAAGCCTCAATCCAACGAGCGAATATATTGTAGTATACAGAAGGGTTCCCCCGCCTGTCCAAATGGCAGCCCAATGACCTAAGCTGGGACGTATTTTCGGCAGGATCGCTGTCGGCGGGAGGTGTTGGGAATGGTGGTCGGTAGGTTAACCAAGGCAGTCGTTGAACTGGTCTTCCCGGCGCGCTGCGTCGGTTGCGGCAGCAACGGTGAGTTTCTCTGCGGCGAATGCGCCAGTTCCATGCCTGTCGCTGATGGGGCACGCTGTTCGCGCTGCTGGCGTCCGGGGACCGGCTGCCTGCCGTGCGAGACCGCGCCGCCGCAGTTTGACAGCCTGCGCTCCGCGTTCGTCTATCGCGGCGTTGTGCCGGACCTCGTACGCGCGCTCAAGTACCGAGGAGCGACGGCGCTCGCCGAGCCGATGGCCAAATCACTTGCATCGACAGTAGGCAGCTACGGCATCGATGCGGACGTGATCGTGCCGGTGCCGCTCTCTGGTATGAGACGTCGCACTCGCGGCTACAATCAGGCAGAGGAACTGGCCCGTGCGCTCGGCCGGCGGTTGGACATGGCTGTTTGGCCTTCGGCGCTGGAGCGGCGGCGAGACACGCCGCCGCAGGCGCGCAGCGCCGATGCCGAAGAGCGGCGGCGTAACGTGGCCGGGGCGTTCCACGCGAACGACCCGGACATCGCCGGCCGGCGGGTGCTCCTGGTGGACGACGTTACGACTACCGGCGCGACGCTGGCCGCTTGCGCGACGGCGCTCAAAACGGCTGGCGCCCGGTCGGTACGGGCGCTGACGTTTGCGAGAGAGGATTAGTCGGCCTCACATAATCTCACTAGCGGGAGCTCGTGATACGTCACGGGATGCGCAGCAGCACGTTATGTCTAAAATGAAGGCCACGCAGCTGCGTAGCCAGGGAGCCAATTTCGGCTCCGCTGACGACCTGCCAGATCGGTTGGCTGGGCGTGAGTTATCGCCTTCTGGGCATACGCGGGCGGTTCGCCGCTTCTCGTAACGGCGATCTTCGCCGCCGTCTTGCTCTGGCGGTCGCGCGGATTCGAGTCGTCCGCCATCTCGTGCGGGCAACTGGATCCGAACGGCCTCGCGCCCGGCTGGAGGCGCGCCCCCACGCCGCGACGGCAACCGCAGGCAGGCAGCACGATCTCCAGACAGCGGCCGTGCGTTTCATCCCGCCGTTCGATCCTCCGCCAACGTTCTCACCGCGGCGCAGCCATCGCTAGCGGGGGCCGGCGAAGGCCGCCCGCCGGCGTGCGGGGAAACGCCAGTTGCTGATGCGGCGGCGTTACCTTAGAATCTGACTGCAGGCATCAGAAACCTGCTGCGGGAATCGACGGTGTAGACATCAGGTAGGGCGCCAGGTAGAGCGATGGATATTACTATCAGAGGCAAGCATTTCGACGTGCCGGAACGGGTGCAGGAGCGCGCCCGCGACAAGTTCTCCCGCTTGCAACACTATCTGCCGCTGCTGGACGAGGGCGTCTGCGAAGTCGATCTTGCGCACGAGAAGTCCAAGGAGCCCGACCGCCGATTCGTCGTCCACGTTAACGTCAGTGGGCACGGTGTCCATCTGCGGGTAGAGGCTCATGCAGCCGATCCGGAAGCGGCGATCGATCACGCGGCCCACGTGCTCAGCCGCCAGGCCCAACGCCACAAGGACCGGCTCTACCGCCGTGGCAGGGAACGCGCTCCTAAAGGCGCGCTGCCCGCGCCCGAAGCCGCTGCTCCCGAGGATAGGATCGACCACATCGCCAGGGTGAAGCACCTCGCTCTGAAGCCGATGACGGAGGAAGAGGCGCGGGAGCAGATGGAGGCGTTGGGCCATGACTTCTTCGTCTTCCACCACAACGAGATCGAACAGATCACGGTCCTCTATCGCCGTCACGGCGAGGAGTATGGTCTGATCATTCCGGAGATCTCATGATCGTCACGGTGACGCTGAACCCCGCCGTTGACCACACGCTCGACCTCGAGCGATTCGTCCCCGGCGATACCAACCGCGTCCGCCAGAGTCGCATCGACCCGGGTGGCAAGGGGATCAACGTTTCGCGCGTGCTGCGGGAGCTGGGGCGGGAGAGCATGGCCGCCGGCCTCTCTGCGGGCAGCCTCGGCCGCTTCGTGGAGCATTCACTGCTGGAGCAGGGCATCCTCTGCGACTTCGTCCACACGAAAGGCCAAACGAGGACGAACCTGACCATCGTCGACGAAACGGCGCACGAGACGACCTTGCTCAGCTATCGCGGCCCCGAGATCGACCCGCGCCACATCCAGACGCTGGAGTCTCGCTTGCGCCGCTACATCTCGCCGGGAGATTGGCTGGTCGTCGCTGGCAGCATTCCGCCTCCGATAGAACCCGCTACCTACGCTCGGCTGATCGAGCTGGGCCGCGAGCTGGGTGCGCACACCGTCCTGGACGCCGACGCGGAGGCGTTGGCGGCCGGACTCAAGGGCAGGCCGGAGCTGGTGAAGCTAAACTACCACGAGGCGGAGCGCTTGCTGGGCGATTCGCTGGACGACGACGCTGCACTGCCCGTCGCGGCGGAGAAGATGCGCGCGGCCGGCGCCGCCACTGCCGTTATTACCGCAGGTGCACGCGGCGCTGTCGCCGTAAGCGATGAGGGCACCTGGTGGGCGTGGCCGCCGGAAGTTACGGTTGTCAGCGCCGTCGGCGCGGGCGATGCGCTGCTGGCCGGTATGCTGCTGAAGCTGGCGGACGGCGAAGGCATGGAAGAGGCGCTGCGTTGGGGCACGGCCGCCGGCGCCGCAACCTGCCTGACGACAGGCACGCAGCTATGCCATCGCGCCGACGTGAAGCGCATCCTACCCGACGTTCGCGTCGAGCAGTCCCGCAGCACCGTAGCGGCCGGTGGCGACGGCGGCAAACGCCGGTAAGCTCCGGAGGCGCTCCTTGCCTGTCGCGCCGTCGCTGATCGTCTTCCTCGGTGGCATGGGCGGCAGCCCAATCGAAGAGCAGCTCGGCGAAGCGCTGGCGGAAGCCGCGCTCGACCTGCTGGAGGAGGCGGCCGCGACCAGCGCCTTCTCCGATATCATCCTTGTTGCCGGCAACGACCGGCTCGATGGTCGCCTGCCTGCGGACGTCATCGTCGACCGCGACGCGGCGCCGTTTCATTTCGGCCGCCGGCTCGCCGCGCTCGTCCGCAACCGCGAGATCGAACGGCCCGTCTACGCCGGCGCCGGGGCGGCGCCGCTGCTGCGCGGTTCGGACCTGGCGGCGGTAGCGCGCCACCTGGCGGCGACGGAGAACACCGTCATCTCCAACAACTACTTCTCGGCGGACCTCGTCGCCTTCACGCCAGGGGACGCGCTCCAGCGCATCGAACCACCCGAACGCGACAACCTGCTGCCCCGGCTGCTGCACGACCAGGCTGGGCTGGAGAGCCAGCCGCTCCCACGCACCAGCGCCAGCCAGTTCAACATCGATTCGCCTGGCGACCTGGCGATCCTGAAGCTGGCGGGCGGCGGGGGCCCCAACCTCACTCGCTACGTTGCTTCTATCGATTTCGACCTCTCTGCCTACGAGGCGTTGCTGCGCGCCCTGGTCGACCCCAGTGCGGAGGTGGTGCTGGCCGGGCGCGTCGGCAGCCAGGTGTGGCGTCACTTGGAGCCCGAGACGGCCTGCCGCCTGCGCGTCTTCTCGGAGGAGCGCGGCCTGCGCGCGGCGGGCCGTGAAGAGAGCGGCCAGCCGCGCTCCCTGCTGGCGTTTCACCTGCGCGAAGTTGGCTGTGAACGGTTCTTCGCGGAGCTGAGCGAGCTGGGGGACGCCGCCTGCATCGACACGCGGCCGCTGCTCGCGCACCTGGGTGTCCGGGCGTCGCGCTCCGACCGCTTCTGGTCGGACCTGAGTCGCGCCGACATGATCGAAGACCCGTTTCTACGCGAGTTCACCGCTGCCGCGAGCGAGGCGCCGATCCCCGTGGTACTCGGCGGCCACTCGCTGGTCGCGGGCGGCCTGATGCTGCTGACAGAGGCCGCCTGGCGGGCGGAAGACCAGCGGCTGCAGGACTGACCGCCACGGCCCAGCCCTGACGAGCTACGGTCGGGGCTGGGCCGCGGTCAGGGCAGGGATGTCCACGTCGTTGCGGACCAGGAGGTTGAGCCAGGCGCCCCCGAAGGGGATGGCGACCGGGCGGTAGAGGAACCAGGTGTACGCGTTCTTGGTGATGGCGGTGTTCAGCGGGTAGGGATACGGGTAGCGCGGAGGTAGGTAGTCGTCGATAACGTCCCTCGGCTCGCCTTCGATATTGATGGCGAGCCAGATGATCTCCGGCTGGCGGGCCACGACATACCCGCCGTCCTGCTTTTCGTGTCCCGCCGGCCCTGGGCCCAGCCGTGAGTCGAGATGGGCGATGTGCACATCGTTCACGCCCAGCATGTCGATAGTTGGCAGCCGGGAGAAGTACGGCACGATACCGGTCGCGATCTGCGCCACGGTGTAGTCCGGGGGCAGGTTGTCTCGCAGCCAGAGCCCGATCGCTTTCTGCGTCTCGAAGTCGACGGCGCCGGGCAGGATATCGCTGTTGAAGACGACCGTTTGTTTGGCGATGCCGTTGTCGTGTGGGCGGAGGGCGGAGAAGGCGACGAGGACGGCGATAATGGCCATGGCGCCGAAGAGCAACGCACGGGGTGCGAGCTTCCGCCCGAGGAGGTCGATGACGTCGATCGCGCCGTGCATCATTAGGACGTACAGGATAGGCAGCACCGACACGAAGAAGCGGTAGTAGGGCATCCAGTCGCCGCCGGAGTACACGACATACGCGAACCAGAGTGCGGAAACGGCCAGCAGGTATGTGGCCGGTCGATACGAGGCGCGCCGTTCCCGCCATATGCTCACCAGCGAGGCCAGCGCCAGCCAGGCCCAGTAGATGGTAAAGAAGTTCCATGCGTAGTCCCAACCCCGCCCGAAAAACGACAGGCTGCGTTCGGTTTTGAGGTAGTAGGTGTTCGGGAAGAAGTACCCGTAGTAACTCCATCGCCACAGCCAGTAGCCGCCGTACGGGACAATGAAAAGTGCCGCCCAGAAGATCAGCCCCGGCAGCTGTGACCGCCAGTCTCTCGACAGGAGCCGTCGGCCCTTGTGCAGCGCGGTGATCGCCCAGAAAACCACGGCGTCGGGCCGTATCAGCGCCGCCGCGACGAAGACGGGCGCTGACCAGATCGGCCGCGCACCCCTTCGCTCCTCCCAGAGGTGGAGCGCGATCGCCGCGGTGATCAGGAAGAGCTGAGCAGTGGTCTCCAGTCCGGCGAACGTCCAGAGCGCGACCCCGGAATTCAGGGCGAGCGCCGCCGACGCACCTACCACCATCAGCCACCAGCGCCCGCTCCACGCCGGCCGCAACTGTGCCGCCAGGAACGGAACGAGCGCAAAAGTGCCGGCCGAGGCGATCAGCCCGAGCGCCCGGGAAGTGTCCACCACGTCCATGCCGAGCTTCGCGCTCAGGGCCATGAGGAGCACCCAGCCGAAGTTGGTGTAACCCTCGACGCGGTCGCCTGTGCCCCAGACCGGCCCCAGGCCGTCGGCTAGGTTGGTGGCGTAGCGGAAGGAGATGAAGGCGTCGTCCGAGATGTACCCCCGCATGAGCACCACATACTGAACGGTGAGCGCGGCGGTGCAGGCGACGACAACCCCGGCGAGGAGGATGCGCGGGACCCAGAACGCCAGCAGCGTCGAGGACCCTCCGACCTGGGGCCGTATGCGGGGAAGGTGGATCACTATCCGTGGCGAGATCATGGTCGTCGAGGCCCGACTTGCTAGCTCCTAGCTCCTTACCCTGCGTTGCCTGGCTCCACGAGAAAGGGGACGAAGTAGCTGATGCGGTCGGCACCCATCTCAGCGATGTAGAGCGCGCCGTCCGGGCCGACGGCCACGTCGAGGGGGCGTTCGAGAACGTCGGGCACGAGCTGCGAGATGGAGACGACGCTGGTCCCGTCGTCAGAGAGCACGACCCGCCAGACCCGCCCCTTTACCCATTCGACGTAGATCAGGTTGCCCCGCAGAAGGCCGCCGAACGCATCGGAGTTGTACTCGGTTATGCCATCGGCCGAAACGAAGAAGCCCAGTGTGGCGAGAGGCGGCGTGCTCTCCGCGGAGCGGTCGTCGGAGGCGCGGTAGGTGCACTGGCGTTCGTCGGGCCGCCCGCGGTTGCGGTTGGGATGGCCGTAGTACTGCCCCTCGATGATGAGGTTGAGCTCGTCGGGCGCCGACGGCCCTGGGCCCTCGCTCGTGCAGTTGAGCGACCGGGCGCCGTCCGTGCTGTTTGGGCCGTTGTCGGTGACGTAGATCCTGCCGTTCGAGTGCACCACCAAGTCGTACGGGTTCCTGAACCCGTTCGCGTACACCCTCGCGCTACCCGCGACCTGCTCGATGGTATCCGAGGGCTCGGCCGGTGGGTCGTACCGGATCGACCCATCGAAAGGAGGGTCCGTCAGATCCGCGATCAGGATCGCCCCAGAGAGCGGCGTCTCCGGTCGGGAAAAGCGCTCGCTTGGAATGCCTGCGTTCGTCGTTCCTCCCTGGGCGATGTAGAGCCTGCCCTCTCGGTCGAACGCGATGCCGTTGGTGCCGTGTTCGGCTGTCGATACCGGCAGCCCGGTGATGACGTCCAGCGGCTCGAAGCCGGGCGCCACCAGCTTTGAGATCGTGCCCGCGAACGGCGGTCCTTCGTCTCCTAAGTAGAGCCGTGTGTGCGAGACGTAGAGCGTGGTCGACACGGAAGCATCGGCGGGGTTGAAGGCGATGCCCAACACGTCGCCGAGGGCGTCCGCCTGGGCGATCAGCTCCACGGCGGTGACGGTCTGGCCGGCTAACGTCAGGGCGATAATCTGGCCGTTCAGTTGACCGACGTAGAGCCGCCCGTCCGGGCCGAACGCCAACGTGGTCGGATCTTCGATTGCGAAGCCCTCCCAGGCGAGCTTTCCCGGAACGAACTGCACGTCTTCATCTGGCGGCACCAGGTGCGACGGCTCTCGGAATCCGGGTGTGCCGAGGGGGATGTAGGTGCGCACCGCGCCGGGGGTGACGGCGGGAGATGGGGCAACGGCCGGCGCCGAGCTTTCGCCGCACGCGACCAAGGCGGCCGAGAGCACGAGGACGAGGAGGGTGATTTCGCGGCTCATCTCTGTGCTGGAAGGAAGCTGTGCGCAAACCACATCGTGCGTCAATCTAAACGACGAGGGCCGCTCGATCAAGGAGCGTTCACTGATAGGGCATCCCCCCGTTGACACCCCGTTCGGTGCTCGGCTAGACTGCGGGTGTAAGAGCAGTACGCCGCCGGAAATCGTCACAGAGACTGTCGGCCTAGGAGCCAGATCACGTCCCAATCGACACCAGCGAGCGTTTCGCGTCCTGCGCCACGTCCGCGCAGGACGTAGACTGCGCTTGATCGCTGCGTAGATAAGGGAAGGAGCCGCCATGCTAGACGTTGCAGAGGAGAAGCTGGCGCTGAAGGAGACCGACCCCGAAGTCTTCCAACTGATCGAAAAGGAAGAGGTCTACCAGCGGGAGTCGATCCGCCTGATCCCGTCCGAGAACTACGTCTCGCGGGCGGTGCTGGAGGCGAGCGGCTCCGTCCTCACCAACAAGTACTCGGAGGGCTACCCAGGCCAGCGTTACTACGAAGGCCAGCGCTACATCGACCAGTTGGAGAGCATCGTCCAGGAGCGGGCGAAGGCGCTCTTCGGCGTCGAGCATGCGAACGTCCAGCCCTACTCCGGCTCGCCGGCGAACCTGGCCGTCTACTACGCGCTGCTAGAGCCTGGTGACAAGATCATGGGCATGAGCCTGCCGGACGGCGGCCACCTGACGCACGGTTGGAAGGTCAACTTCTCGGCGCGCTTCTATACTGCGGTGCAGTATGGCGTCGATCCCAAGACGCACCTGGTCGATTACGACCAGGTGCGCGATCTGGCGCGAGCAGAGCGCCCGAAGATCATCGTCGCCGGCGCCACCGCCTACCCGCGCCGGTTCGACTTCAAGACGCTGGGCGAGATCGCCCGCGAGGTGGACGCCTACTTCCTGGCCGACATCTCCCACATCGCGGGCCTGATCGTCGCCGGCGCGCACCCGGACCCGGCGCCCCATGCGGACGTGATCAGCACGACGACGCACAAGACGCTGCGCGGGCCGCGCGGCGCGATGATCCTCTGCCGCGAGGAGCACGCGAAGGCGATCGACCGCGCGGTCTTCCCCGCTCTGCAGGGCGGGCCGCACAACCACACGACGGCGGCGATCGGCGTTGCCTTGCAGGAGGCATCGACAGACGCGTTCCGAGTGTACGGCCAGCAGGTGGTGAGCAACGCCAAAGCGCTGGCGGGAGAGCTGCTGGAGCGCGGCTTCCGCCTCGTATCCGGCGGCACCGACAACCACCTGATTCTGATCGATCTGACCGATAAGGGCGTCTTCGGCAAGAAGGCGGCGAAGGCGCTCGATCGAGCCGGGATCGTTTGCAACTACAACGCCATCCCCAACGACCCGCGCAAGCCGTTCAGCCCCAGCGGCATCCGCATCGGCACGCCGGCGGTCACGTCTCGTGGCATGGGCGAAGCTGAGATGCGCCAGATCGCTGGCTGGATGGACCGGGTCGTCGGCGCGCCGGAAGATGAAGAACAGGTCGAACGCGTGCGCAGCGAAGTACAGGAGTTCTGCGCAGCGTTCCCAGTTCCAGGCATCCCACAATAGTAATGGTTGGCGGGGCGTAGCGGTTGACGGGGCGGCAGCCCGTACCTATACTGAAGGTCGCTGGTTTGTAGTATAAAATAGAGCTCGGTAGCACTACAGCCGGGCGGCGTTGCGTTACGCCAAAGGAGGCTTGGTTGCGGCGGTATGAGCTAGTCGTAATCGTCAGTCCCGACGTTGCGGAGGACGATGTGCCGGACGCCGTCGATCGGTTGGTTCGCCAGCCTGTCGAGAGTGGAGGCGGCGAATTGCAAGAGACCGATCACTGGGGCCGCCGGAAGCTGGCGTACCCTATTCAGCGGTATCAAGAGGGGAACTACGTGCTCACCCAGCTCAACATGGATCCGCAGAAGACGGGCGAGTTGGAACGCGGCCTCCAGATATCAGAAGAGGTGCTGCGGCACCTCCTGATCCGGCTGGACGAATAGACAGACGCAGGTGCAAGGCTGGCGAAAGGAGTTGGTCTCATGGCGGGTCTCAACAAAGTGATGCTCATCGGCAATCTTGGCGCGGATCCGGAGATGCGCTACACCGCCAACGGAAACGCGGTGACAACGTTTAACCTTGCGGTCAATCGCAACTGGACCGGTCCGGACGGGGAGCGCAAGGAAGAGACGGAGTGGTTCACGGTCGTATCCTGGGACAAGTTGGCGGAAACGGTCAGCCAGTTTCTGCAAAAAGGACGGCGCGCCTACGTGGAAGGCCGGATGAAGACCAGATCCTGGGAAGGCCAGGACGGCCAGAAGCGATACAAGACCGAAGTTGTAGCCAACACCGTACTATTTTTGGACCGGCCGCAAGCTGCGCCGATGCCGGACGACCAGAACGCCGCCCCCATGCCCGAAGAGGCGATGGCGGAGCCGGGAGAGTAGTGGAGAGGTGAACAACGAGTGAGTCCTGACGAAGAAGAGAAGAGCGAAGAGGACGCGCCCGAGGCGCAGGATGCGCCTGTAGCAGAGGCCGCAGCGCCTCTCGAACAGTCGGCCGCGGCGGCAGAGCAGCCAAGCGCGAGGGCCGAAGCGCCGGTCGCACAAGCGGAACAGTCGGGCACGGGGGCGCCAGCCGAACAGCCCAGTACCGAAGGAGAGCAGACCGCTACCGCAGCCGCGACCGCATCAGGAGCGGAACAGCTCGATGTCGCAGCGCCGGTCGGACGGCCGTTCGCGCCATCAGGCGTTAGCGCGGGGCCTGCGCCTCGCTCGGAGCGGCGCAGCTCCGGCCCGCCGGAACGTGGTGGCCGCTACTTCGGCCGCCGCAAGGTCTGCACGTTCTGCGTAGACAAGGTGAAGTCGATCGATTATAAGGACCCGTCCAAACTGCGCCGCTTCGTCTCTGACCGCGGCCGCATTGAAGGAAGGCGGCGGACGGGCGTATGCGCGAAGCATCAGCGCTGGCTGGCTGTCGCCCTCAAGCGTGCGCGCCACTTGGCGTTGCTCCCGTACACGCCGGAGCATATTCGATCGAGCGGGGCGTTTCCTTCCCGCCGCTAGGCTGGAGGGAGCTGAGCGGAACAGACGAGGGCGAAAGGCCCTCGTCGTCTCTTCAACGTTGACACAGGTGGTGCATGGCAGACCAGACGGGTGACCCTACGAAGCGCGACGACTCTCGGTCTCGCCGGGCCGGCCGGCGGGAGGCGCAGCGCAAGGCAAAACAATCGGCCCAAGAGATCCGAGAAGAGCGCTCCGTAGATAGCGAAAGCGGCAGCCGCCGGTTGATCATCGGCGGTGTCGTCGCTGCCATCCTCATCGCTGTCGGTTTTATCGCCTTCGGCTGGTATCAGACGCAGATCAAGCCGCTCAACAAGACCGTCCTGCGCGTAGAAGACCTTGAGTTCAGCCTGGCGCACCTGGAGCGGCGAATGCAGCTTGAGAACGAAGGGAACCCCTTCTACACCAGCTCTATAGATAACATACGTCTCTTGCCCGACGTCGTTATCAATCAGCTTACGGCGGAAGCGGCGATTCTGAAAGGCGGAAGCGAGCTCGACCTTACGGTCAACGACGAGGATGTCGCGGACGCCGTCCGCGTGCGCGGCAACCTCGCGCGGGAGGTGGAGGCCACAGTCTTCGCCGACGAGTTCCGGCGGCAGGTGGACGAAAGTGGCCTCAAGCGCAGCGAGTACGAGCAGATGCTGCGCGCCTCCGTGATGGAGGACAAGGCTCGAGGGTACTTCCAATTCCTCTCCCCGCAAGAGGAGCCGCAAGTGCGCGCTTCCATCATCAGCGTGAACGACGAGGCGGAGGCGGAACGGGCGTTGGAACTGCTAGCGGCCGGCGAGGACTTCACGACCGTTGCGGTGATGGTCGACGCGGACCCCGTGTCGCTCGACCTCGACTGGTTTCCGCGCGCCGGCAGCCCACAGGTGGTGAGCGATGTCGAAGACTACTTATTCAATACTGAAACAGATGTGGGTAGCCGGAGCGAGATCATCTCCATGTTTGGCCTCTTCTTCATCGCAGAGCTGCTGGAGCGGGACGATACGCGCCCGCTCGACGAAGATCAACGGCTGTCGGTCGCTGAGCGAGAGTTCACTGCCTGGGTGGCCGATCTGCAAGAGCGGCTTGACATCGAACGAGACTTCACGACAGAGGACGCGATTCGCGCGGTCAACGATATCTTCTGATCGCAGCGCAAGACGGTGAGGCGCGTGAATAGATGATGAAAGAAGTCGCTTCAGAGACACAGGCGGGCGCTCTTGGCTGGACGCAGGACCAGATCTATCAGCTGAAGAGTCAGGTCGCCCAGCTTGAGCAGCAGCTTGGGCAGTTGACGACGATGGTGACCAAGACGAACGATAGCCTGCGCACCATGGCGACGACGCTGCAGGAGGCGTCGCTGGGCGCATCTCAGACTCCGCGGTTGCAAGAGGAGATCAACCAATCGGCGGCGCTGATCATGCAGCTCTTAGACCAGCAGGCGGAGACCGATAACCGGTTGGCCGAGCTGGGCCGCAAGAAGGAAGTGGATGAAGAGCGCGACCAGCAAGATTGGTCTGAGGTAGCGAAACGAACGGAGCGGCTAGAACGACAGGTGCTGCTCTGGCACGATCGGCAGTCCGGCGTTGACGAGGTAGGCCGCCGATTCCAAGAAGGGCTCTCCCTCCTCCGCCAGCAGATGCAGCAGACGGAACAGCGCCTGGAGTTGGCAGAAGGAAAAGCCGCGCGCGGTGTTGAAGGCGCGAACCGTGCCGAGCACACGTTGACGCAGGTGGAGGCTAACATACTGGCGCTCCAGCAAGAGGACGAGGCGATGACCGAGCGGTCACGGGTGACGGCGGACGTGCTGCAACGCCTAGAAACCACGCAAACAGAGAACTCAGAAGAGCTAAAGCGGCTGGAGCTGCTGGCCGAGCGGATCGAGCTGCACAGGGCGGAGCGGCAGCGGCTGGAAGACCGCGCGCTGCGGCTGGAGGAGGAGCTACAAGACCTGTGTGGGCGCACGGAAAACTCGGAACAGCTGCAGGGCAAACTGAGCGGCCAGCAACAAGGCTTGTCATCGCGACTCGATTCGCTGCAGGAGATGGTCGAAGAACAGAGGAAACTGCTGGTCGATCAGATACGCAAACTGACCGGCACCCAGGACCGGACGAAGCGACGCCAGATCCAGGAGCTGGAACGCGAGTTGCGGGAGACGAAGCAGTTTGTCGCAGACCTCTCCCGTGAGTAAGCGACCGGACCTTCCCGCCGTCCATCCGGGCATGGGCGGCCGCGGCGTGCTGCAGCGCTTCGCGGACGTGTTGCCCGTTACCGATGCCACGCCCGACATCACGCTGGGCGAGGGCGATACGCCGCTGGTCCGATCTGTCCGTCTGGAGAAGGAGACGGGCTGCCAGGCGCTCTACTTCAAGCTGGAGAGCTGCAACCCCAGCGGTTCGTTCAAAGACAGGGGCATGGTCGTTGCCGTGGCGAAGGCCGTGGAGCGCGGCGATCGGGCGGTCCTCTGCGCGTCGACCGGCAACACCAGCGCCTCGGCGGCGGCGTACGCCTCGCGCTGCGGGCTGGAAGCGTACGTCATCGTGCCGCACGGACGCGTTGCGGAAGGGAAGCTGGCGCAGGCCGTCGCGCACGGTGCGCACATCATCGCGATAGAAGGCGGCTTCGACGATGCGCTGCGCCTGGCCCGCGAGGTGACAGCGCGCCACCCGATCGCGCTGGTCAACTCGGTCAACCCGCACCGCATCGAGGGGCAGAAGACGGCGGCGTTTGAGATCGTGGACGCCCTGGACGACGCGCCGGACATGCTCTGCCTGCCGGTGGGCAACGCCGGCAACATCACGGCCTACTGGCGCGGCTTCGTCGAGTGCTACCAGCGCGAGTCGGCGAAGAAGAAGCCGCTGATGTGGGGGTTCCAGGCTGCCGGCGCCGCGCCGATCGTCTCAGGCGAGCCGGTGCCCGACCCGCAGACCGTCGCCACCGCCATCCGCATCGGCAACCCGGCGAGCTGGCAGCGTGCTATTGAGGCTCGCGACGAATCCGGCGGCGACATCCAGTCGGTGACGGACGAGCAGATATTGAACGCCTACCGGCGGCTGGCTCAAGAGGAAGGCATCTTCTGCGAGCCGGCCTCGGCGGCAGGCGTGGCCGGGTTATTGCAGCAGGCGGCGAGCGTCGATCTTGCGGGTAAGACGGTCGTATGCGTCATCACCGGCACCGGCCTCAAAGACCCGGAGCGCGCGCTGGCGGAGTTCGCGTTCGAACTGAATCCTGTGCCGCCGGAGCTAGCGACCGTCGAACGGGAGATGGGGCTGGCGTAGGGGCGAGCCGTTCCACCTGGCTACTCAAGGAAGATCGGGCGTTCAATTGAACGCCATCGTTCCTACGCCGGTTGCGGGTGGAAACCCGCTGCTACGAACGTCCTTACGCCTGCGCTATCGCCTCCGCCTGTTCGATAACGCGGCGGGCGCGCTCGGCTATCGGCCGGTCGATCATGCGGCCGTCTAGCTGCACCGCGCCGTCGCCTTTGGCGACCGCTTCGTCCCAGGCGGCGAGCAGTTTACGCGCGTAGGCGATGCCGGCCTCGTTCGGGCTGAAGACGCGCTCCACCGGCTCGATGTGGTTGGGGTGGATCACGTACTTGCCGCTGAAGCCCAGGGCACGTGCCCGCTCCGCATCCGTCACCAGCCCATCGATGTCCTCAATATCGGCCCAGGGCGTATCGAGCGCCAGCAGCCCGGCGGCGCGGGCGCAGACGCCGACCTCGCTGCGGACGTGGGTCAGTTCGTGGGCGTCCCGCGTCCGCTCCACGCCCATATCGAACGCGAAGTCCTCGCCGCCCAGCATCAGCGCAACGAGCCGGGAGGAGGCGGCGCTGATCTCCTCGCAGCGGAGCAGGCCGCGCGCCGATTCGATGGCGACGATCAGCTCGACCGTGCCCGGCTTCACATCGTGTGCGACTTCCTGTTCGCGCAGCAGCACGTCGATCTCGCGCACGGCATGGGCCGATTCCGTCTTCGCCAGCAGAACGCCGGCCAGGCCGGGCTGGATGATGGCGGCGATGTCTTCGGGCGTCTCACCGCTCTGGATGCTGTTCACTCGCACGTGGACGGTGCGGCCGGCTTGCGTCAGGCTGCCAATAGCCGCTTGCACGAGCTCGCGAGCGTGGCTCTTCTCCTCCGGCAGCACCGACTCCTCGAGGTCGAGACAGAGGATGTCTGCCGGGTACTTTGCCGCCTTCTCAAGCATCTCCTGCCGGCTGCCGGGGACGAAGAGGAGCGTCCGGTGGAGGATCATGGAGCCCGATGCCGTTGTTGGAGCGCGTCTTCGACGCGACAAGCGGCGTAGAGGTCTGATGCGAAGTGTGAACTCATGATGGCCAGTGCCATTGTTGAAGCGCGTCTTCGACGCGGGAAGGGGCGCGGAGGTCTGGATGGGAAGCGTGAACTCATGGCGCCCTGTACTCGCTGGGGCTAAGGACGCGGGCGTGCGTCGATTCGGTCAGCGCTTGACGCGCGAGTACGCCTTCTCGAGCCCTACTCCACAGTTCGGCATCGACACCGTCCGGCGCGTCTTGTGCCCAGACGCGGGTGCGCTCCCACATGGAGAGGTCGTCGTAGCGAGTGATGAGGACGGCTTCATTCCCCTCGCCCAGGATCGTTGTCCAGAGACCGATGATCTTGGCGCCCGCCGCCTCCAGCGCCGGCCAGATCTCGTTGTGTGAAAGCTCCTGGAACTCCGGCCACGTGCCCGGCTTGATCTTCCATGTGCGCAGGACGTAGACGGCCATGCTAGCGCTCTTCGCATCCTGCGACCGACCGCCCGGCCTCGACATCATGCAGGAAGTCGAGCACGGCGCTGGTGAACTTCGCTGGCTGCCAGTAACTGGTGATGTGGGCGGCATCCTTGATCAGGACAAAGCGGGCATCTGGCATCCGCCGCTTCATCCTTTCCCCGCTGGAGCGGATAAAGTCGCAGTCGCCGGTGAGGATGAGCGTCGGGGCGGCGATCTCAGCCAGGCGGTCGAGGACGTGGTGCTGGCGCAGAGCGAGACCTGCCCCGACGAGCCCGTCCGGGCTCATGGCCTCGACGCGCTCGATGTGCTCGCGGACGGGATCCGGCAGCTGGTGCTCACTGACGGCGCCGAGCGGTTCTGCCCACTGGAGCCAGGTACGCCGCGTGGCCAGGTCCACGCCGTTCGCGCGCAGGAACGCGACGACCGCCGCGGGGTCGGGCTCCGGCTGGCCCTCCTGTCGAGGGGTATCGCTGATGTCGGCCGTGGTGTCGAAGAGGAGGAGGGCGTGCAGCGCGTCCGGATGGCTGAGGGCGAAGTTGAGGGCGATGGCGCCGCCCATGGAGATGCCGCCGACGTACGCCTGCCGAATTGCGAGGTGCTCCATCAGCGCCCGTTGGTCCTCGACCAGCGTGGCCATGGTGTAGCCGGCATCGTCGAACGGCGGCGCGCTGGACTGGCCGTGGCCGCGCGCGTCGTAGACGACGACGCGGTAGCGCTTAGAGAGCGGGGCGATCTGCGCCCCCCACATCTCCTTCGAGCCCGAGGAGAAGTGGGCGAGCACGAGCGGCGCGCCTTCGCCTCGCACCTCGTAGGCGATCTCGATGCCGTTGACCTTCGCTATCGCCACGAGCGCCCCTACGCTGCCAGCACCGCTGCCAGCGTCGCCTCGTCCGCGCCGGGGCCGACGAGCGACATCGAAAGGTTGTCGCTCCGGAAGAGCCGCTTCGCGACGCGCTGGAC
>JADFKB010000115.1 GCA_022565155.1 Chloroflexota bacterium
ATGGGTGTGCCTATGTTGGCTGCTCCTGATTTCGTGGGCATTGCCGTGGGGACCAATCAACAGCATGGCACCTGATTACAGCGCCGCAGCCGTTCTCGGGCTGATCCTGGCCATCGGCGCCATCGCGAGCACAGTGGCCTTCCTCTTCCTCTGGCGCCCGAGCTTCGTCCATGAGACAGTGCGCGACTTCGTCGCAGTGCTGCTCGGCGGCAGCCTCCTCCTTCGCAGCCGGTCACAGTTCAAAGCGCGCCTGGCAGCCGAGTGCCGGCGAGCCAAAAGATCGGGGGTGGCGTTCTCGCTTGTCGTCGCAAGGTCGGCAGGGCTGGAAGCGTCGGCTACCGCGAACACGAGGCACCATGAGGGCTCACTGACCGCGCTCCTCGCACGTGGCATCGCCCGCTCTGGCGACATCGTCGGTGACGCCGCGCCCGGCGAGGTCTGGATTCTGGCGCTCGGCGCGGATGAGAAAGCAAGGGGCATCATCGTTGACCGAATCACCAAGACATTCAGCAGCTGGGCTGAGACCTTTCCCGCACTCGCCCATGCACGCGTTGGCAGCAGCACGTTTGGAACGGACGCAGAGGCGCCCGGAGAGATTCTCCACGCTGCCTACGGGCCGTTGACGTCTGACGGTTCCCGAGAAGCCGCTTAGCCCAGTAATACGCCGCTTGCGAACGGCCGAAATGGCATTGCTCAACATCTCACCCGTATGCCACAGC
Source organism: Chloroflexota bacterium (assembly GCA_022565155.1). Classification (GTDB taxonomy): domain Bacteria; phylum Chloroflexota; class Dehalococcoidia; order DSTF01; family RBG-16-68-14; genus JADFKB01. Next base: position 720 of record JADFKB010000115.1, read on the forward strand.
GCTGAGGGGGAAATGTGTGTAAAGCAGATGCTCTAGCCATCTGAGCTAATCGCCCACGCTAGAGCGATCATACTGAGAACGCGGCCTGCGCAACAAGGCGAGCGCCCTACGTCTCGCCCCCGCCCAGCCGTTCTAGGCTACGGCGTACGCGGGTTGCGCCGGAATTCAGCGTGACATAGTATGGGAATCTCTCTAACGCTGTCGCGTGGTGTTCGTCGTAACGGATGCCTGTGGGGAAATGTTTAGCTTGTTGGTATGTTCTTGAATACGAAACCTAGGCGCAGATGGAGCGCCCTGAGCGCGCTCTTGATCCTGCAGCTCATCCTCATCGTGCTGTTCGTCTCGTTGACTCGCGCGGACGGCCTGACAGTCGGGCTGTTTTTGAACACCGAACGCGCTTTTGATGGCTACACCCTCTTTACGCCGGTTCGCGAGGGAAATGCGTACCTAATCGACAACGCGGGGCGGGTTGTTCACTCATGGGACAAAGGCACGCGCGGCAACCAGACTCCGTACTTACTAGAGGACGGCAGCGTGATTCGCGTGAACAGAGGGATCACCCAGCATGCCTGGGACGGTTCACTTGTTTGGGACTTTGTCTACGATGGACCCGACTATCTGGGACATCACGACATTGAGGTGCTGCCAAACGGCAATGTGCTGCTTGTGGCCAAGGAAATCAAGACAGCTGCGGAAGCGATCGCTGAGGGAAGAGATCCAGGTACGCTCAACACCGGTGCATTGGTGTCGGAGAAGATCGTGGAGGTTCGCCGAACAGGTCCCACGAGCGGCGAAATCGTCTGGGAATGGCGCGCCTGGGATCACCTGATTCAAGATTTCGATCCTACGAAAGATAATTTCGCCGTCGTAAGTGATCATCCCGAACTGATCGACATCAATTTTGGCGAAACGAACATTAGTAACGACGACAGTGACTGGCTCCATGCCAACTCCGTCGACTACAACCCAGAACTCGATCAGATCATGGTGAGCGTTCGGCAGTTTGGCGAGCTCTGGATCATCGACCACAGCACAACGACGGAAGAGGCGGCCTCGCACAGCGGAGGCAGGAGCGGGATGGGCGGCGGCATCCTCTACCGGTGGGGGAACCCCCAAGCCTACCGGGCTGGAGGCGTCGAAGATCAGCGGCTATTTCTCCAGCATGATGTTCAATGGATAACGCCAGGGCTGCCAGGCGAAGGCAATCTGCTGATGTTCAACAACGAAGCCGGTCGCCCGGAAGGTCCTCAATCCTCGATTGAAGAGATCGTGCCGCCTGTCGATAGCTCCGGCGGATATCCCTTGACCCTTGGCGAGCCCTATGGGCCCGCGGAGCCTGTCTGGTCGTATTCGAATGGGAGAGAGTTCTATTCCAGCATCATTTCCGGCGTCGGGCGCCTTCCCAATGGCAACACGCTCATTACTTCTGGCACGTCAGGAATCATCTTTGAAGTGACGCCAGATGGCGAGACGGTGTGGAAGTACGTCAACCCGATTGGACGGGATGGGCCACTGACGCAAGGCGATCCCATACCAACAACAAGGTTTGGCACGTTAGACATCGGCACGAATCAGGTCTACCGGGCCTATCGCTATGCGCCGGATTATCCTGGACTGGCCGGCCGAGACCTGACACCGGGAGCAGTGCTGGAACTACCGAAGCCAACTCCGATGGTTACAAATACGCCCACTGTGACAGATAGTCCTATCGCGACAGAGCCACCGATTAGCTCGCCAACGCCCGTGATCGAGCCCGGTGACGTCAACGGTGACGGCAGCATAAGCACCATCGATGCGGCGCTCATTCTGCAGTTTGACGCTGGGCTCCTGGACTCGTTGCCCTATCCCCTCAGCGCTGACGTCAACGTCGATGGTGACATCAACTCCATCGACGCTGCCCTCGTCCTACAGTTCACGGCGGGGTTGTTAGGCACACTGCCGGCGTAACGGGGCTAGAGCCCTACGACTCGCCCGCGCCCAGCCGCTCGAGGAAGACGTCCATCACGCCACCACAGATCTTGTCGTCGCCCTCCACGTCTTCGGTGAGATCCACCGTCACCAGGCGCGGCTGGCCGTCGCGCATCGTGTCCATCGCCGCCTGCCAGACCTCGGCCTCGCCGCAGCCGCCGCCGATCGTGCCGCAGAAGGAGCCGTCCGGCCGCACCGCCATCTTCGCCCCAGGCTTGCGCGGCGTCGAACCGCGGCTGCTCGCCACGGTAGCGAGCACCAGTCGACCGCCTTGCTGCAACGCCTGGTCGATCTCGTCGTAGACTTCGTTCATCGCAGATGCAGGATAACCGTTCGGCGTAGCGATGACAAACGGTTACGCCGTGCGCGAAGGAGCGGCGCCAGCCTGTGCCGCTTCCTCCGCGCTAGCGCCGTACGGAAAGCGGCGCTTCAGCTTCAGGAAGGGGCTCTCCCACAGTCGCCAGCTCAGCCAAGCGAGGCTTAGCGTTATGGCCGCGGCCACTATTGCGAAGATCAGCTCGGCCGGCAGCGTCGAGCCGAATAGCTCCGGCGTATCGCCGATGACATCGGCCTTGCGGGCGAGCAGCGTCCCAACGGGCAGATGGAGCAGGTAGGCCGCGTAGCTGTAGCGGCCCAGCCATCGCAGAAGCGGGTGGCTGAGCAGCCTATGAGGCCGGCTAGCTGCCGCCAGTCCGATACTCGACACCAGCCCGGCGCCAAAGAGAAACGCCAGGGCGCTAAAGCCCGCCGTCTGCACCCAGGCATCGAGTGGCGAAAAGCCGTCGTTGAGCACGCCCAGTAGCACGACGACTGCGCCGGACACCGCCGCGACCGGCAGCGCGTATGAGCGCAGCGTCGAAAGGCCGCCGGCGCTCCGAGCGGCGAGCGCGATGAACGCCCCGATAGCCAGCGCGTCCATGCGCGCCGGCATCAGCATGTACCCCAGGCCGGACGGCAGATCCGCCAGCTCAAAGCTTACGCGCAGCGCCAGCGCCAATACCACTCCCGCTGCGCACACCCAGAGCAGCGTTCTCCGGCTGAACAGGAAAACGAACGCTGGCCAGAGCAGATAGAACTGTTCTTCCACCGCTACCGACCAAATATGACCGACGAAGAGAACATCTCCCCGAATGCCCGGATCTATCGCCTCCCGGATGTTCGTCAGGTAGCTGCCGTACCAGGGCAAAGCCGTAGCGATCCTATGCGACGGGTCGGGCTCGCCCACCAGCGGCAGCGCGATCACCAGCAGCGCAAGAAAGCCGTAGTAGGCCGGGAAGATGCGCAACGCGCGCCGGGCGTAGAACGAGCCGAAGAACCGGCGCGCAGGCCCCTTCGCATCGTAGAGGATGCCGGTGATCAAGAAGCCGGAGAGGACGAAGAAGAGGTCGACGCCGGACCAGCCGGCTCCCAGCGTCTTCGACACCAGCTCGTCCAGCAACGGCAGCGAAGCGTCCGCCGCCGTGAAGTGGAGATGGTAGAGAAAATCGAAGTGGAAGAGCATCACCATGGCGATGGCGATGCCCCGCACGCCGTCCAGGACGGGTATGCGTTTATCGCCGGCTGCCACCTCCGTACGTTGTTCAGCCATCGCCATCGGAAATCCTACACGCTAACTCCTCCAGAGACAGGTGCGATTCGGCGTACTGCGCCGGCACCCGGCCACCCCATGCTGCCGCAGCGTCGCGTCCGGTGCAATCCCAACGGCGCGCCCGGCGCTGGCCAGAGCAGCGCCAGTTGCTATGATGCACAGCGGAAACGACGAAGGAGACCACGATGCCGGAACAAGATATCGAAGACGCGATCCACGCCCACGCCCGCTCGATCATCGCCGGCGACATCGGCGCCGCGATCCGCAGCATGACGCCGGAAGGGCTCGCAACATCGATGGCCGTCGGCAACACTACCTGGAACATCACGTCCTACGACCTGTCAGCCGGCGGCCGCGACGGAGACGACTACCTCTTCGACATCGTTTACGAGACCGACCTCGGCCAGATGCGCCTACGCTATCGCGTTCGCGACGTGGATGGCGAGTGGAAGGTGACCGACGTGCAGCGGCAGCCGTAGGGCTGGCTACCTTCGCTCCGCCACCACCCAGATATGGTTGGAAAACAGCCGGTTCAGCGGCGGTAGCCGGCTCAACGGCCTCAGGAATCGCACCGCGTCCAGCGCGCCCAGCCCGATGTTGTGCCAGCGCAGCTCCCGCGGGAAGAACGACGCCTGCGGCGGCTCCCAGTAATCGACGCGTCTCACGCGGAAGCCGCTGCTCTGCAACGCCGCTCGCAGCGAGCTTGCCGACTGCGGGTTGATGTGGAGTTGACGCTCGTACTCATTGTGCGGGGGCAGCGGATCGGTGGGTAGAAACAACGAGTTGAACAGGCGGCCCTTGTCCAAACGCAGCAGGCGAACCACGCCCAGCACAGCGCGATGCACGTTCCGCACGTAGTAGCGATAGACCACGTCTTCGAACAAGCGGTTCGGCGATGTATGGATGATCAGCCGGCCGCCCGGCTTGAGCGCCCGCGCCACCTCGCGCATCGCAGCCTCCAGATCCGGCTGGTGGACATGCTCGACGAAGTCAAGCATGAGCGCGACATCGAACGTGCCATCCTGTAGCGCGAGCCGCGTCGCGTCCATGCGCGCCAGGCCGATCCGCAGCTCGTCCGAGCGGTCGAGCGACTGCGCGGAGACGGCCATCGCCGCCTGGGCATAATCGATGCCGACGGCGTAGGCGCCGCGTAGCGCGCCCTGGAGCACGATCTCCCCGCGGCCGCAGGCGATGTCGAGCAGGCGCTGGCCAGGACGCGGATCGGCCAGCGCCAACGCCCGCACCATACGCGCCGATAGCTGCCGGCCGCCGCTCGCGGCGAACTCTTGATAGCCCTCAACGGCCGTCCGGTAGTACTCGTCAGTGTAGGCTTCCGGTTCTATCGGCGTCGTGGACTCCGTGCCCGGAGTAACCGGTTCTGGGTTCTGCGTCATACCGCTCCTGTCGCCTCTAGTCTACACACCAAGGTCCATTTGCGCCCTCCGGCACGCGGATGGCGGGTCAAGGCTGCCGCTGAGCCTATTTCGCGGCAATCGTCAACGCGCGCTCGATGGCACCACGCCGAGCTTCAAGATTCGGCAGCCTCTGCATCGCCGAACGAGTAAGACTGCGTGTAGCCTTGTCCACATCGCCTTCTGCCCAGCGAGACAGGTTGAAGGCGCAGAGCCAGAGAAAGTAGGCGCGAAGGTACGGCACGATGAGCCTCAGCTCGAACTCGCCAAGCGGTGTTTCAGCGGAATACCCACCGACGAAAGCCCCAACGGCTTCGGGATCGATGCTCATAAACGTTGGCGGCGCTGGACAATCACCTGCGATGCTAGTGGCGATGTCTGCCACCCGTGCATCGATGTGAACTAAGTCGAAATCGAGGATGGCAGTCAGCCGACGCCTATAGAAGAGGACGTTGTCGGTATGGAAATCCCCGTGGACGATGGTGTCCGGAAGGGACTCGTAGTTCAGATTGGCGAGCTCTTGCAGGTTGACCAACCGCTGGGAACGAATCACATCGGCGATCTCGGGTTGTTCGTGGCCGAAGGCGTCCAGAACGGCATCGAACGTCTGACCGTCCATATAGCCATCAAGATCCCATATCGGTGCGAAACCGTCGCGCTGATCCGTGACCGGCCAGTCGGCTAGGTCATGCTGGAGACGCGCCAGCAATCCTCCTTTGATCCGTAAGTACCGCAGACTGTTGACCGGACTCGGACGGCCAACGAGGAATGGGAAGAGCGCATACCAGCGGTCGAGCACGTTGACAAGTGTCTGGCTCTGCCTGGAAAGTAAAGGGGCCGCTACCGGCCACCCTTTCCGCTCCATACGCTGCAAGACCTCGTGCTCGAACTGGATCGATTCGGGCGAACGGTGGTGATTGTAGCGGCGGAGAGCATACTGAGTGGTTCCGGCGGACACACGCCAATGCTTGTTCACGCGCCCGCTGCGGATATCGTGGACATCGGTTGCACGAACGCCGAAGCTATGCAGCACGTCGTGAAGATCTTGGAGCGTTCGGGCGGAAATCGGTGCCATACTGCTATTGCCTGAGCCTAACTCGTAGATAGAGGATATCTTAGCTCGCCCGTTCACAGGAGACTGGTCTGGATCTGCCCATCCCCCGATCTCGTCGACACCGGCCCAAATCTAACCTTGACGTTGAGGTAAGTTATCGCTACTATAGCGGTCGATATGGTGCGCAAACGTCTTGCGCCCGAAGCCGCTCCCGATGAGCCCTACCTCCAGATCGGCGAGGTCGCCGAACGCACGGGGGTAACTCAGCGTACGCTGCGCTTCTACGAAGAGAAGGGTCTTCTGAAGCCGCCCACACGCATGGAGGGCGGCTTTCGTCTCTATTCAGAGACGGACATCCAGCGGCTGGAGCGGATCAAGCGGCTGAAGCAGCTCCTCGGCTTCCCGCTGGCGGAGATAAAGGAGATGGTGGATGCTGAGGAGGTCAAGCTCCAGTTGAAGGCCGAATACCGGCCGGAAGCCGCGCTCTCCCAGAAGAAGGCGCAGCTACTGAAAGCCATCGAGGTGACGGAGCGCCAGTACGACCTGATCCGCCAGAAGGTGGCCGACCTCGCGGAGATGCAATCGAAGCTGGAGGAGCGCCTCGCGACGTTCGGCGATTGGATGGAGCAGTTAGAGAGGCAGCTGACCGCGAACCGAAAGGTGAAGACGAAGGTCTAGCCGCCGCCGGTTTCACGACAACGAAGAACGCCCTCCTAAACGAGGGCGTTCGTGATCATTGAGGTGAATGACCGTTAGTGCGGGGTATCCTCCTGTGGCGGCGGCGGCTTCACCCAGCCCATCGCGACGCGCAGCAGCAGCGCCAGCAGCAGCACGGCTGCAGCGACGCCTACGGCCACCAGCGTCCAGACCTGGACATCGACGACGTCGTTCTCGCCGGTCAGCTCTTCTGCCTGGAGCTCCACTACTACCGATTCATCCGATAACTCCGGCGTCTGGCCGGCTGCTACCGCCACATCCAGTACGCCACCGGCGAATATCATCGCCAGCACCACGACGGCCGCACTCAGTAGAAAGCTCTTCATTCGCGTCGCTCCCCGCTCACCCTTCCGTGCCCACGCCCAGCCGGGTCAGCAGGCCCTCCAATTCTTCGTCTGAATAGAAGTGCAGCACCAGCCGTCCCCGGCCGTTCTTGCGCCGCCGCAGGTCTACTTTCGTGCCGACGGTGGCGCGCAGCCTCTCCTCCAACGCCGCGATCTCTGGGTCCG
>JADFKB010000022.1 GCA_022565155.1 Chloroflexota bacterium
GGCAGCGCCATTACCGATTCGTCAACCATCGCTCTCCTCCAGCCGTCTCTTCGTTAGGTGAACAGCGGCGCCATCGACTGCCGCTGAGCAAGCTCCTTCATGGCTGTTTCGTCCGGCGTTCCGTTCGCTCGCTTCGCGCCGTCCAGGATCTTCGGCAGCAACGTGGCATCGGCGGCTGTGTTCAGGAAGACGCCCGGCCGTCCGAGCACCCAGCGCACCGCGAGATCGATGTCCTCTTGCTCGGAAAGCGGCTCGTACCAGGTGCCGTGCGTGTGCTCGCGCTCGTCCCACGGTCGCAGCGTGATGCCTTTGATCGTCTGGACGGCGACGCCCCGCTCCGCGCACAGCGACGTCAGCGCGTCGAAGTCCTCGGCATACCGCGCGTTCTGCATCATCGGATAGTTGTACGGCAATAGCACGGAGTCGAACGGGAAGCGTTCCAGGCTGCGGCGGTGCATGGCCGCGACTGTCACCCCGTGGCCCGTCACGCCGATGAACCGGCAGAGCCCCTGCTCACGCGCCTCCACCGCCGCTTCCAGCGCGCCGCCGGCGCCCATCGCCACCTCCCAGTCATCTGGGTCCACCAGGTTGTGCAGTTGCAGCAGGTCGACGCTGTCCACCCGCATCCGTTCTAGCGAGTGGTGGAACTGGTCGCGCGCCGCCTGGTAGGTGCGCTCGCCCGTCTTCGTCGCCAGGAAGAAGTCCTGCCGGTGGCGGTCCATCCAGGCGCCAACGCGGCGCTCCGAGCGTCCGTACATCGCGGCGGTATCGATGTGGTTGATCCCGTACTCCAGCAGCAGGTCCAGCACGGGCGCCGCCTCTTCGTCCGTCGCCCGGCCCAGCGCCGCCGCGCCGAAGATCGTCCTCGTACTCTCGTGGCCCGTCGACCCGAACGGCTGTCGCTCGATCATCGTTACCTCCCAATCGACGCTACGTGTCCTTGGCATGGGTCAGCGGCTCCGGCCGCCGGTGTTTCGTCGCACACCGTACCACATCGCCGTGTGGCCTGCGCTATTCAGCTGGGCGCGTGCACCGCTCGCAGGGGGCGGCGTAGAGCTACCCGACGAGCTCTTCACCGACGCACCAGAGCTTCTGGGCGACAACGATGTCGTCGTGCGCCTTAGGGATTTAGTGGTGTGGAACTGTGCCGCCTGGTACCCTGGCGCGCGGTCCCTGGTAGTCCGCGAATTACTGTCTTGGCAGCGTGACTATCAGTCAGGCGACTCAGCGAACGGGGACATACTACTCGAAGCGGGACTGAAAGATGCGTACTTGGATACTGGCGCTAGTGATAGTCGCAGGGGCGATGGTGCTAGGCTCCGGCTGTGATGGTAGTAAGGGCGACGACGGCGCGGGTGAAGGAGATCAGGCTGGCGCTCCGACGCCAAACGCAAGGTTGGAGCCCCCAGTAAACCTCGCCGATGTACGTTACTGGGCTTACCAGATCCAGGGCTTGGAAAAGGAAGGGGCGATTGAATCTCTCGCTTCTTCTCGCTACGACCTCGTTGTGATCGATCCGACACGCACCAATGCGGGGAGTGAAGACTTTGACACTCGAGAGGCGGTGAATCTGATCCACGCCAGCCCCAGCAGCTTGGGCGGCCGCAGCAAATTGGTGCTCGCGTATCTTGACATAGGCGAAGCAGAAGACTATCGAACGTATTGGCAGAACGATTGGGAGCCGCCGAGGGCAGGTGTGCGGGGAACCCCTGACTTTCTCGTGAGCGTCGATCCTGATGGCTGGTCTGGCAACTATCCAGTCGCGTACTGGGACCCGCGCTGGAAGGACCTTGTCATCTACAACGAGGATAGTCTGCTCAATCTAGTCCTGGAAGATGGCTTTGGCGGCGTCTACCTAGACTGGGTCGAGGCCTTTGATGATGTGAGCGTGATCGCGGCCGCTGAACTAGCAGGCATCGAGCCAGCAGGAGAGATGGTCGCCTTCATTACGGAGATGCGGGACTATGCCGCAGAACGTCACCCGAACTTTCTCATCGTGGTCCAGAACGGAGCCGACCTCGTCGTCGACCATCCAGAGTACCTCGACGTCATCGATGGACTTGCCCAAGAGGACCTCTCCTTCTATGGCGAGGCTGACACCGACTGGGATGACGCTGCGTCGGGCGACATCCGGCAGAACCCCGGGTATCACGAATACCTAACCGGAGTCTTGGGGCGATACGTCGAAGCAGGCGTGCCCACGTTCTGTGTCCAATATGCGCAAGAGCAAGCGAACGTGGAGCAAGCGCTCCGTGATGCGGAGCAGGTGGGCTGTGTTCCCTACGTGACGCTAACGCCCCTCGACCGGTTGACCGACACGCCACCGTACGATCGCTAAGCGTAGCATGATGAAGGCGAGTCCGCAGACCCCGATAACACCGGGCATTGTGGCCGGCACACGCGCACGATGTGCCAATAGTGTCGCGGCCTGCCGAACGTCCTACTCCCCTATGATCTGCACCACGATGTCACGCTCGCGGGGGCGGTTATCGAAGTCCACGTAACTATCTGCTGCCATGTTCCCAACGTCAGACGACGGCCGACGAACGGGACGGAGAGCGATGGTCCCAGGAGGGCCGCGCGCACGTGCGAGTGGCCGTTGCCGTCACCCCAGCGTTCGTTGTGTCGATAGTAGCGGCTGGGCGGCACCACCTCGTCGAAGACCTGCTGCAGGTCGGCCACCGCGCCCTCTTCGTACTCGATGGTCGTAACGGCGCTGGTGGAACCGGGGCAGAAGACGGTGACGGTGCCAGACGTGAGGCCGGACTCGGCGACGGCTCTGGCCACGGCCTCGGTGATGTCGTGGGTGGCACCGTTGCCGAGGGTCTTCAACGCGATCTTGTTAGTGATGACCATACCTATCTCCTCAGTCAGTGCCAGCATAGCAGTGAAGCCCGGCCTGTCAACGCGAGATCGGCCTGTGCGATTCAGCTAGGCGCGTGCACCACCCGCCGGGGGCGGCGTAGCGTTACCCGACGAGCTCTTCACTAACGCGCCAGAGCTTCTGGGCGACAGCGACGTCTTCGGACGCGTCGCTGGATGGGACCGGCTCTTTCTTCACGAAGTACTTGCCAGTGACCGAATCCACGTCGGAGGAAGACGCGAGGTAAATGCTCGTCTCGGCGCCCTGGCTAGCGGACAGAAGAAACGGGCTGGCGACGGTCTGAAACACTTTGAAGAGGAGTCCGATCGCCCCTCCGTTATTCCGCCCGAAGCCTGTCTTCACCACGCCGGGATGCAGGGCGTTCGCGGTCACGCCCGTCCCTTCGAGCTGCCGCGCCAACTCGTAGGTGAACAGGACGTTGGCGAGCTTCGACTGGCCGTAGGCGGACATGCCGCCGTACTTCGCCTCTGCGTTCAGATCGTCGAAGTTAATCTCGGCTCGCGTGTGCGACCCGGAGCTGACGTTGATGATTCGGCTCGGCGAACTTGCCTTCAAGAGGTCCAGGAGAAGGGTAGTCAAGAGGAAATGCGCTAGGTGGTTGACGGCGAAGGTCAATTCGTAGCCGTCGACGCTCAGGGCCCGTTGGCTATTCAGAGCCCCGGCGTTATTGATCAGCACGTGGAGTTCTTGGTGCTGGTCGCGGAAGTCCTGCGCCAACCCGCGTACCGAATCGAGCGAGGCGAGGTCGGCGACCAGGAGCGTTACGTGGTCGTTGCCGCTGCGCTGCCTGATTTCCGCGAGAACAGCTTCGCCTCTTTCCGCATTACGGGAGACCATGACGATAGTCGCGCCCATGTCAGCGAGGCCAAACGCCGTCTCTTTTCCGATACCACTGTTGGCACCGGTGATCAGGCATACTCTTCCGTTCATTGATGCGCTGTTAACCATGTGAGCCTCCTCGGCTGCGAGTGCGGGTTTCGTGACGAGGAAGTATACCTGAACGAGGGCGCATTAGCCGCCACAGTGCGCGAATCGTCTTCCATACGGACTAGATGCCCTCGCGTGAGCGCATCTAGTCTCCCGCGTAGTGTCTGTGGGTGTTCGGGTCGTGCGGTTCGGGCGGTCGTGCCGGGTCGCATTCTTTGCAGATCCATTCCTGACATCCCACACAGAAGTCATCAGGCGCTGTTGAGCGGTCGCAGATGTAACAGTTCTCTCTGGTGTTTGAGTCACCCATGTTCGCACTCCTCCGAAATCCCATGGCCGGCCATGGGGCGCCCCATGTCTTTCTGATGCAGACGCTTGGTGACGCCCGTCGTACCAGTATCCACTACAATAGTACCGGGCTACAATGAACCGCGATCTCGAAGCTGCCTGGGCCTATCACAACGGGACGAAGCACTCGTTTCGGAGCCTCCGCTCGAACCCGCATTACCTGAACTGGCAGACCAAGCCCCTGCCATTCAAAGTCTATACGACGCTAAAGCCAATCCCGCTGCCTGGTGACGTCTCGGATTCCGACTATCCGGCGCTAAAGGCGATCTCCGCTGTCAGGACGCACCTCGACGGTAGCTGCCTGCTTGATCTGTCCGTACTTTCCCAACTTCTCTACTACAGCGGGGGGATCACCAGGCGCAGGAAACACCCCGACCGCGAGATTCTCTTTCGTGCAGCCTCGTGCACCGGGGCGCTCTACCACGTCGATCTCTACCTGATCTGCGGTGCGCTACCCGGACTGGAGGCCGGCGTGTATCAGTTTAGTGTGGACGACTTCGCCCTCCGCCGGTTGCGTCCCGGTGACCATCGAGGCGAAGTGCTCCGTGCTACGGCAGGTGACACGTCGATGGCCGAAGCGACCGCTATCATTGTGTCGGCCAGCACCTATTGGCGCAACGCCTGGAAGTACCAGGCCCGCACCTACCGACACTGCTTCTGGGATAACGGCACAATGCTGGCCAATATGCTGGCCATGGCCGAAGCATACGAGGTCCCTGCGCGACTCCTCGTCGGGTTCGAGGACGCTGCCCTCAGCAGCCTGCTCGGGCTGGACGATCTGCGTGAGGGGGCGCTCAGCCTGGTGGCACTCGGGCGGGATCCGTCGGTGCCACCAGCGGCTCCGCCCGAGGTTCAGCCGCTCAACCTGGAAACGGAGCCGCTTTCGGAAGCTGAGGTTGACTATCCTGCCATCCGGAGCATGCACGTTGCCTCCTCTCTCACGACCGGGGAACAAGTTGCCGCCTGGCGCGGCGGATGGGTGCCAGCGAGTCTGCCCGCGCCAGCTGGCAAGGTATTCCCCCTTCAGCCGCTGGCCGAGGCCGAAGAGCCGACAGACTCCATCGAGCAGGTTATTCTCAGACGTGGATCGACGCGAGAGTTCGCCCTGGAACCGATCACGTTCGCCCAGCTGTCTACTATTCTCCGCGCGGCGACGCGAGGGATTCCAGCCGACTTCCTCGATCTGCCCGGCACCACTCTGAATGATCTCTATCTCATCGTCAACGCAGTCGAAGGCCTGCCCAGTGGGGCTTACGTGTTTCATCGTGAGCAAGGGGCGTTGGAGCTCTTGAAGGAAGGCGAATTTAGGGGTGAGGCCGGCTTTCTCGGCTTAGAACAGGCGCTGCCAGCCACTGCCAGTGTCGATGTCTTCTTTCTGACGGACCTGGAACGCGTCCTGAACCAGTTCGGAAACAGAGGGTATCGGGCTGCGCAGCTGGAAGCGGGTATCATCGGTGGCAAGCTCTACCTGGCTGCCTATGCCCAGCGGCTCGGCGCCAGCGGGCTCACGTTCTACGACGATGCGGTAACGGAGTTCTTCTCGCCCCACGCCAAGGGAAAGAGTGTCATGTTTCTGGTGGCACTAGGCTGGTCAGCTAAACGCAAGCGCACCGGTTCCTAAGAGAATTTGCAGGCCGTACATCGTTGGACGAACGGATCCATGCAATAGCATTCTCTCGGTGCCATACCATTGAGGTTCATCCCTTACGCCAGTGAGAGGCTAGAGAGGGAGAGAGTCCGGCGCAGCGCCGCCAGCGATGTATATTGCTCGAACCGCCTGCTGTAGATCCTCCATCGATTCGAGTGACCGGTCGGGGAGCTGGGAAAGGATGGCGTACACTTCACGATCAGCCCCTCCGTTGTCCCGGGCACGGTTGATGATGGCTGCTCTGGAGGTAGGAAAGTCCAAGCCGGTGAAGGCAATCTCGTAATCCCGCTTCGTCGCGTGTGGCATAGGCTCCCTTCAGCCGTGGGATGCGTCCTGCAATAGCAAGTACTTGCTGCGTATTATATACTAAGTGATCAGTGCGCGACGGACCTGAGCAAAGTCTCTTCACCACCACGTGGCCAAACCAAAGCAGGAGGCACCATGACTACTCAGACAGCCCCACAGACAGAGGCCAAGACCTACCAGATGCTCATTGAAGGGCAGTGGGTATCTGCGAAGAGCGGCGAGACGTTCGAGCGCCTCAATCCTGCGAACGGTACGCTTGTCGGCACGTACCCGCTGGCAGACATCCCTGACGTAGATCTTGCCGTCGATGCCGCCCGCCGCGCGTTCGACAGCGGGACGTGGAGCAACGCTCCGGTAAAGCAACGCCACGACGTGCTTCGCAAAGTCGCAGACGGCCTCCGCGCGAATATCGGTGCGCTGGCGGCGCTCCTCGCCCAGGAGGTAGGTAAGCCGCTCAACATGGCCATGGGCGAAGTGGCGCTGGCGGCGGACGTGTACGAGTACTTCGCTGGCATCTCGCTCGACATGCACGGCGAGGCTATCACACAATTTGCTCCGGACGCCGTCGGCTTGACCGTCCATGAACCCGTCGGCGTCGTCGGCGTCATCACGCCCTGGAACTTCCCTCTACTGCTCATCAGTTGGAAGTTGGCGCCAGCTTTGGCGACGGGCTGCACGGTGGTAGCAAAGCCTGCACAACTCACTCCGGGTACCACGGTGGAGCTCGGTAGAATTATCCAGGAGGCAGGGGCGCCGGACGGTGTTGTTAACGTCATCACGGGGCCCGGCTCGAAGATCGGCCAACACATGGCTGAGCACCCCAAAGTCGACAAGATCGCCTTCACGGGCTCGACTGAAGTTGGCAGGTCGGTCATGCGGGCGGCAGCCACCAACATCAAGAAACTGTCGCTGGAGCTGGGAGGCAAATCGCCCAATGTGGTCTTCGCAGATGCGAACATCGACGCTGCTGTCGCTGGAGCATTCTTCGCCATTTACCTGAACACAGGCCAGGTGTGTCAGGCGGGCTCGCGGCTGTTGCTGCAAGAGTCGGTCAAAGACCAGTTCATGGAGAAGCTCATCGCTTTCACGAAGACGGTCAAGCTTGGCGACCCGCTGGACCCCGAGACCACGATGGGGCCGGTCGTCGACCAAAACCAGCTCTCAACTGTAGAACACTACGTTGCGGAAGGTCAGAAGGAAGGGGCGAAGATGCTCATCGGCGGCTCGCGACCGAAAGGTAACGGCCTCGACAAGGGCTTCTTCTTTGAGCCAACCATCTTCGACTCCGTGGCCAGCAACATGACCATTGCCCAGGAAGAGATCTTCGGGCCCGTGCTTTCGGTACTGACCTTCAAAGATATCGACGACGCGCTACGGATCGCCAACGACACCTCATACGGACTGGCCTCCGCCGTGTGGACCAACGACCTCAACACGGCGCTCAAGATGGCGAAGGGGATCCGGGCGGGCACGGTCTGGGTGAATGCATTCCACCAGGCCGGGCTGCCGAACATGCCGTACGGCGGTTACAAGCAGAGCGGCATCGGCCGCGAGCTCGGTCGCCATGGTCTCGATGAATACCTGGAGACCAAGGCGATCCAGATCAAGTTGGGATAGTAGCGACAGGGCCAGCCGCGGCGTCGCTGAGCGCGCTGGCTTGCGGCTAGCAAGGGCTGCTCGCTCGAAGCAACGTGGGCCGGGGAAGAGCGGGCGCTTACCGGGAGGATTGTCTATGGCTAAGATTCGAGGCCTGACGGAGCTGGTAATCTGGGTCCGTGATATGGAGAAGGCGCTACATTTCTACCGTGACGCCTTGGGCCTGACCGTAATGTCTCCGCCCGACTTCAGAGGGGCGGTCTTCCTCCAGGTTGGAGAGTCGAAAGAGGTTCCTCAGCAGATCGTCCTCGTGCCGTTGCCTAAGGACGCTCCTGGCGCACCTGCCGAGCGTTCGCAACGGGCTCTGCATCACATCGGGCTGGAACTCGCGGCGCAAGACTTCGAACAAGAACGGGAGCGGCTGCAGAGTCTAGGCTTCGAGGTGCGGCTTGGCGAGCATCCGTTTCTCCCTCTGAGAGGGCTGTACATTGATGATCCGGACGGCAACGAAGTTGAGCTCATCGCGCTGACCTAAAGGATATCGAAGGGTAGAAGATGGCACGCGAGGCGATAATCCGGCAAGTGAATCGGTACGACCTCCACGGGGTGGCGTACTATCGGCTCGTCGTTTCCTACAGCGATGAGCCAGACTCCGTGCAGGAGGTTCGCATTTCGCACGATTCCATCTATGGCGAGCCAGCGGATGGAGATCGCATCCTTGTGGAGGCGATCCTGAACGTTGTCACCGAGGTGCGCAAGAAGACTAGCGAATGAGTTCCGCCAAGGTCGGCGCGTCGCGAATCCCGTCGGCCGTCCTTCGCTGGATGAGAGAACCGACGAGGAACTGCCGCTGCAGAACGACCAGGCAGGAGTGCCGACTCAGCTCTCGCATTCGAAGGTTGCTGGACGAACCAGCGGAAGAGGAGGATCATGAGCGAGGTTAGAGCTGTTGGAGCCGCCTCGGCGATTGTCCGACATCCTGACTGGAGAGCGGCCCTAGCAGGAGTCCTGCAGCATGTTACAGATAGGGTCGTAAACCCGGATCTCGCTGTGCTCTTCGCGAGTGCTAGTTACGCCCACGAGTTTCCAGAGCTGATCGAGCGCGCACAACGAGCGCTGCAGTCGCGTGTGCTGATCGGCTGCTCCGGCCAGGGCGTGATAGGGCCATCAACCGAAGTAGAGGGAGAACCGGCCCTCGCATTGCTCACCCTCTCGCTGCCGGATGCTGTGCTTGAGGCACGGCACCTGTCGCAGGCTGAGATCGAGCGGTGCGACTCCGCTGATGCTACCCGAGAGCTGTTGGGCGTTCCATTCGACGATGCCAGTGCCTGGCTTCTACTGGCCGATCCTTTCACACTCGACGCCGAACGGCTACTGGCTGTGTTGTCAGCGGCCTACCCGGGCGTACCTCTTCTGGGAGGCATGGCATCCGGCGAGACCGACGCTCGGCGAACTCACCTCTTCCTCGACGGGCAGGTTTACGAGGACGGCGCCCTTGCCCTGGCAGTTGGAGGCCCGCTGACGATTCGAAGCATCGTGTCGCAAGGGTGTAACCCCATTGGCCGCCCCTGGACTATTACTGGCGTGCAGAATCAGATAATCAACAGCATCGCGGGTCGGCCAGCGTTGGAAGTCCTCACGGAGACCATCGAACAGCTGCCCGTGGAAGTGCGGCAGCGTGCGCAACAGAACCTCCTTGTAGGCTTGGCGATGGATGAGTACCGCGAGGACTTCGGCCGGGGCGATTTCCTGATCCGCAATCTTCTGGGAGCTGATCGAGAGAGTGGCGCCATCGCTGTCAGCGCACTTCCACGTGAGGGCCAGACAATCCAGTTCCAGATGCGGGATGCGGAGGCTGCCGACGAGGACCTACGCGTCCTCCTCGACGAGGAGAAGAGGGCAGCTCTGTCGGGTGGAGGGCCAGTAGCGGCGCTCCTGTGGTCGTGTAACGGCCGAGGCCAGGGGCTCTTTGGGTCGTCGGACCATGATGCCAAGGCGATAGCGGACATCCTCGGGCCGATTCCGCTGGCCGGCTTCTTCTGCAACGGAGAGATCGGGCCGGTAGGTTCGAAGAACTACCTCCACGGCTTCACCGCCAGCATCGCCCTCTTTTCGAAGTAGCTAATCCTGGGAAATACAACGTGCCAATCGTGCCAAGGTTGGGCTGCCGGTGGCCCATCGAGCGAGTACGCTCTGCGCTATGGACGACGGGCACCACTACTCCTCTGGGTACACGTGGCACTTTGGAGAGCACGTTAATCACCCGGCCACCCAACACCAAGCGGTGGACGAGCTGCATCGGCGCTACGCATAGCCAGTTGTTGGCGGGTGTTGTACGGTATGCCTCACGGCAACCGCGGTGCGTACACGGAAACGGGTGCCCACTTTGTATTAGTCAAAGTATCAGTCAAACTCGCCGGCAGGTTTCTGACAGCTTGCCAGCCGCGATCTCCGGTCATGTAGAATGAGCGCGTATCCCGACTTCGTGAGGTGATTTGATCTTGGACGAGCGGTGGCGCGAAGAGTATCAACGCAAGCTGACATCTCCGGATGAGGCGGTAACGCTTATACCGGACGGCTCAAGCATCGTACAGCCGTTAATCGCCGGGGAGCCCCCAGCCGTGCTCGCGGCGATCGCCGCGCGGGCGCGCAGCGGCGGCTTCACGAGCCTGACGATGCGCGCCTTGCTGCCGTTCTCCGCAACGAAGGCGACGGTGCTCGATCCCGATCTCAAGGACGTGATCCGCTGGGATTCGCTCTTCGTTGGCGGAGCCGACCGCGCCGCTGTAGCGGAAGGACGCGCGGGCTTCACGCCGAACTTCTTCCACCAGGTCCCACGGCTGCTCTCCGAATTCATCCCCGTGGATGTCTGCATCGCGACCGTCTCGCCCATGGACAGACACGGCTATATGAGCCTGGGCGTCGCCGTTGACTACACGTCGACGGCCGCTCGCGTCGCCAATGTCCTGATCCTTGAGGTGAACTCGCACATGCCTCGCACGCATGGCCGCTCGTTCATTCATATCTCGGAAGCGACCGCCGTTGTCGAGAATGACAACCCGCTGCCGGAGCTGCCGACGCCCGCGATGCGTGACGAAGATGAAGCCATCGGCAAGGCGATCGCCGAGATGGTCCCGAATGGGGCGACGATCCAACTGGGCATCGGTGGCGTGCCGAACGCCGTCGCCCAGTACCTCCGCGATCATGAAGACCTGGGGATCCACTCCGAGATGTTCACGGATAGCATGGTCGATCTGATTGAAGACGGCGTGGCGAACGGCGTACGGAAGACGCTGCACCCCCGGAAGGCGGTCTTCACGTTCGCCGCAGGGTCTGAGAGGTTGTATCGCTTCCTGGATGATAATCCGTACTGTGAGGCACACCCCGTTTCTTACACGAACAGCCCGGACGTCATCGCGCAGAACAACGAGCTCATCTCGGTGAACGCCGCGATCGAGATCGACCTGAGCGGCCAGTGCTGCGCCGAGTCGATCGGTCCCGCGCAGTTCAGCGGGACGGGAGGCCAGGCCGACTTTGTACGGGGCGCCTTCAATTCGCCGGATGGCAAGAGCTTCCTCGCGCTGTACTCGACGGCAAAGGGTGGCGAGGTGTCGCGCATCGTTCCGATGTTGACGCTGGGAGCGGTGGTCACCACAGCGCGCCAGGACGTGCATTACGTTGTTTCGGAGTACGGCGTCGCGATGCTCAAGGGCAAGTCTGTATCTGAGCGGGCGAGGAGCCTGATCGGACTTGCCCATCCGAAGTTCCGCGACGAGTTGACGGCGGCAGCTAAGAAGCTTGGCTACCTTTAGTCGGGGCGGCGGGGTTGGCGCGGGAGACGAGGCTCGAACTCCCGACCCCTTCGGCTCAGCTCAGGACAGGCCTCTGCTTGGCGAGAACCGAGTGAGCGTCTCAGGCTGATCTTCTGCGTAGTCGTGCGCGAACTGCGGGACGATGGCCGCGATGTCGGGGACTCGGATGGTGCCGTTGGACGGCACCTGGTCCTCACCTGATTAGACCAGACAGACCGCTGCGCTATGCATGGTCAGCGTAGACGTCGTCAATCGTGACGCGCCATAGGGGACCGCTAGTCCGCCCTGATCCGATTGAAGTTGGGAGGCCGCCGCTCGACGAAGGACGCGACGCCCTCCTTGAGGTCCGGCCACTTGCTGCTCTCATCCTGCAGCCGGTTGGTCTCTCGCATCGCTTCACCCAAAGGCTGAAGGAGCTGGTTGTAGACCTGCTGCTTCATGTGCATGATCGATGTCGGAGAGCACCTGGCCGCGAGATCGTGGACGTAGGCGTTCGCTTCTTCGAGCAGGCTCTCCGGCGCGGCGACGCGATTCGCAACGCCGAGCCGGAGCGCCTCCGCCCCATCGAACTTCCTGCCGCTCCACAGGATGTCAAGCGCTCTTGCTGAGCCGATCAGCCGCGGAAGCACCCAGCTCATGCCATGCTCGGCGACGAGGCCCCGATGCGCGAAGACCGTCGTAAAGACAGCACTCGCGGAAGCAAATCGTAGGTCGCAGCACATGGCCAACGAGAATCCCAGGCCCGCGCAGGCGCCGTTGACAGCCGCGATGATCGGCTTGCGTACTGAGAACAGGTAGGTGAATGGCCCGCCCCCGAACTCCGAGCGCATCGAATCGACACCAGGCTGGGCCGTCTCGACTTCCCCTCCAGAGGCCATCGCGGAGATGTCGCCCGCTTCCTGGATCGCCTGGAGGATGCCCATGTCCAAGCCGGCGCAAAAGCCACGCCCCGCGCCGGTCACGACGATGCCAACTACATCCTCTCTCTCCTCGGCGTTGGCGACGGCATGCCTGATCTCCTGCATCGTCTGTGCGGTGAGTGCGTTCAGCTTGTCGGGACGATTGAGGGTGATCGTGGCCACCGGATCAGCGACCTCGTACAGGATCTCTTCGTACATGAACTTGTGCCTCCTCCAGGCCGCCTAGGTCTCGCTCAGCCGTTCGATGATGGCGGCGATGTTCATTGTGCCACTGATGGACTGAGGAATGCCAATGTTTTCATCGAGTGGATCTGCCTTGCCCTCTGAGTTTGGGATTCCCGCCGGCGCCATCGGCACATTGAGCAGCTTCATGATCGGGCGCAGGGGTGTTGTATTCGGCGGTTTCGGAGTCGTGATGGGCTCCTGTCCACAAATGTCACGCACCACCATGATACACGCCGACCACCACAGCAGGAGATGGCGAGCATGAAAGAGCCAGCTTCAGCGCCACGCCGACTGTTTGTGAGCGGCGTGTGCGCTCTTGCCACCGAGTCCGTATCCGTGCGCGTCTAAGAATAGAGCTACGCTGCCGTATTCAGCTTTCACGAGACCGGCCTCGGCAATTCTGTCGTGCCCCGGCTGGAAGAACGAGTCCCTACCGCAACCAGCGCCGCAGCCACACCAGCATGTTCCGTTTGGTGTTACCCGCTGTGTCACCATTCTGACCTCCATTCTGAGAGCCTCATTCTAACAGAAGCCTACCGACGTGCTACACGCCGACCACCACAGCAGGAGGTGACGAGCATGACACTACGCACCGCAGCACTCGCGACCCTCTGAACGAACCGGCAGCGGCTATCCTAAAAGGTCACCATCGGACTAACATGTGGAGTGGTAGCGTTCAAGGGCAGGTCAATCTTGTGAAGCGGATCGTGTTTTTGGCGATGGTCGGAGAGCTGGCTTGGTCGAACGTCCTTCTCGTGCTGTCCATCGCGCGACCCGACCGTCGTCATTGGCCTCCGCCCGATTCGCCGTCGCGTGATCACCGCATGACCCGAATCGGCCAGGTGATCGGCCCGCTGACCGTCCCGGGGCTCCTCGCGCTCGGTATCGCCGACTCAAACAGTTCGCCTTTTAGCGATCGCGCATCGACTGCACTCGGAGCGATTCTGTTCTTGCTTGGCGGCGGGTTCGCGCTTTGGGGCTATCTGACCTTGGGCGTTCGTGCCTCCCAAGGCCAGTATGAAGGTCTAGTGGCAACGGGTGCATACCGACACTCTCGCCATCCGCAGTATGTCGGCAGTATAGCTTGTTTCCTTGGATACGCGATGGTGTGCAAGTCGCGTCTCACGCTCGTTGTATGGGCGCTCTGGGCGGCGTGGTTCCTCCTGGCGCCGTTCGCAGAAGAGCCATGGTTACGTGATCGACTTGGCAGTGCCTACGACGAGTATGCCGCCAACGTTCCTCGGTTCCTCGGCTGGCCGAGTTCCGGGAAGGCTGTCGAACTTCGAGCCCCGGGCCTCGAACGCAACCCTTCGTCACCAGCACGTCTGGAATAGCTGCGCCGTAACTCACAGCACATAACTGGGCCAGTTTTGATTGACTTCTCACATCTGAAGCACAGCGCTCAGCGCGAGATACTTGGGAAGCAGACGCTCTACCACTGAGCTACTCACGCTCGTGTGTATGATAGCGTAGCGGCGCGTTAGCCAGCGTGGGAACGACGCTTAGCCTGTGGGTGTTCGCTGCCGCGCCTACTCAGACTCCAACCACTGGTTGAAGTGCGGCGCGCGCTTCTCCCGGAAGGCGGCGATGCCCTCGCCCGCGTCTGGGTGATGGTCGCTGATCGCGGTCTTCGTCGCGATATCGTCGAACGCCTCCATCATGTTCATCTCCCAGGCGTTGTAGACAGAGCGCTTAAGCAGCCGCATCGCCACCTGCGGGCCCTGGGCGAGCTCATGGGCGAGCTCCATCGCGCGGGCCATGAGCTGCTCCGGCTCCACGGCTTCATGTACCAGACCGAGCTCTTGCGCCTCGACGCCGTTGACGACGCGCTTGCGCATGAGGAAGTCCATCGTCCTCGCCACGCCGATGATCTGGACGAGCAAGTAGTGCCCGCCTTCGTCGGGCTGCAGCCCGAAGCGGAGCGTCGCGCTGCTCATCCGTGCTGTCTTCGCCGCGATCCTGAAGTCGCACGAGAGGGCGAGCGAGAGCCCCGTCTGCACGGTGATGCCGTTGATCGCGGCGATCGATAGCTTGTCGAGGGCGCGGATCGACATGTTCACGGACTGCGAGAGCGCGCGCAGTCCGTCATACGTTCCGATGGCAGAGATGCGGCGTCCCTCGCGTGCAGCCGCGCTCCAGGGATCGGCGATCTTCGGCGCGAGCGCCTCGCCCTTCGACCGCGGCCTGCCGTCACCGTCGCCGCCCAGATCCGGGCCACCGTCGCCGCTGCAGAAGGCCCGCCCCTCGCCCGTGAAGACGACGACGCGCACGCGGTCATCCAGCTGCGCCTGCGTCACCGTCTCGACGATGTCTCGTTTCATGCCAACGGTCATCGGGTTGAGACGCTCCGGCTCGTTGAGCGTGATCACAGCGACGCCGGAATCGTGCAGAGCGACTTCGAACCCGCGGAATGCACCTTCGTTCATCTTGGTCTCCTCTCGTACCAGGTCCGGCGCAGGGCGCGCCGCGACTCGACTATCCTACCACCGTTTCGCAAGGCCCGCACTCGTTACGATGGGACGCCGTGACGGCCGCGGGATGTTGCTGCGGCGCATGGACGACTTGCTATAGTTCCAGCGGCATGAACAAGGCAGAGTTGCAGGCCTTCCTAGACCGGCCGATGACAGCGATCGTGGCGACCGTTGGCGCCAAAGGCGGCGTGCACAGCGTTCCCGTCTGGTATCGATTCAGGGCCGGCTCGTTCAGGATCTGGACAGACGGGTCGCGCCAGTGGGTGAAGAACGCGCGGCGCAACCCTCAGGTGAGCGTCGTCGTGGCGGAGCACGAGGCGCCGTACGCGGCGGTGGTCGCACGCGGCGAGGCGGAGGTCGAGGTCGACCCTGCAGGGATGAAGGACGACATCCGCGGGATCGTCGAGCGGTACCTCCCTGAGGGCGAGGTCGACGCCTACATTGCACAATGGGCCGCGCTGCGGACGATCGTGCGCATTGAAGCGCTTCAGATCCGTGCGTGGGGTAGGGGTTATTAGTGGTTTCGGCCCTGCTCGCGCCTGCGGATGATCGGTTGGCCAACTACGGGGCGAGAGGACGTCGTCTTACGTACCAGATTACTCCGAACAATGTGAGCACCGTCCTGCCTCCGCCTTACTAGGACGCTGCTTGCGCCCTTCCTGGTTAGGCTCCAATTGCGAGCTTACGCCCAATCACGAGACGCACACACGGCCATTGTAAACTGGCGGCGCGATAGGTACATTGCCTCCCAGAACGACCTCGTTGACTTGGACGAATAGGCCGGTACACTGGCCAGGTGCGCCGACCGCCCTCAGCGTAAAGTTGGACATGACCAGCACCCCGGTCTGGCCGGTCGCAAACGCTCCCACGGCTTGGGCGAACCCGCCTGACCCATTGCAAAGGCCGGTGCAGCTCTGGTAGACGAAAACATCGGCGTCCCAGGTCACCTTGACGTCATAGGCCAGGACGCCAGGGTCCGGGAAACTGCCGGTTAGCACCGCGGTGAGCGTCGCGCCCGGAGGAGCCGTGCCCCCGACGATACCGATCCTTAACGTGAGGGGCGGCGGCGGTGGCGGAGGCGTGAAGGTCGGCGTGTCCGTTGCTGGAGGCTGACCTGGGAGGAGCGTAGCTGTTGCTTGTGGGGTGACAGAAGGTCTAGGCGTGCTCGTAAGCGACGCCTGTTCCGGCGTCCGCGTTGCGATCACCGGTGGGTCCGTGTCGGTAGACGCTGGGGTGGCTTCTAACCCGACCACCTGAGCGACACGTTCCCGCTGCAGGTCTGTGATCACGACCTTCCCGGCAGGCTCGCCTGTGGTGCGTGTCGGTTCGAAAATCTCCGCCGCGATGACGCGACCGTTCACGATCGTGAGGTCCAAGAAGATGACCCAGCGCTCACCTGGCAGCACGGTATCGTCCACTAAGGCGTTCAAGAGGATCACTCCTTCGTTCGCCACTTGCGCTGCCAGTGTGTATGCTCCCCCATCACCTTTTGCTTCGATAGAGATGCGGTACCGGCCGGTTATCGGCTCGGGGATGATGACATCGAATGGCTCAGCTTCAGGCGAGCTCGTTATGGCATCCGGAACCTGATTGACACCGATGCCTGGCGGCACCGCGCCGATCGATCTCGTGGCAGGGTCCGTGACGAGCGCGAATGCTGGTGAGCCCAGCCGAATGCGCAACTCGCTCGTGGGAGGCGGCGCATCGACGGGGTCGCCAGGCGTCTCGCCGGGCGTCACCTGGCTCTGCTGGCCGGCGGACACCACCACCTCCTGCCCGGCCGCTTGCACCGAAACAGAGCCCTCAGCCACTGTCAGCGTCGTGGTGCCATCGGGCTCGACAGACACCTTGAAGAGCGTGTCACGGACCGCTGCCACCGCTGCCGGGGTCTCGACCTCATACTCGGTCGTGCCACTCAGGACGCTCAAGACGTTGTGCCAAGTGGTGCCGAAGGCTTGGGAGAGACTGATTGAGCGGTTGTCGCTCGTGACCTCAATTCGAGTCAGGGTTATCTGGGTCTCCGGCTCGAGTTCTATCGTGCTGCCGTCCAAGGAGGTGATGACGGCCCGCGAGTCGATGCCGGTTTGTACCGTGTCACCGTTTCCTAGGCTTTCACCGTCGATTGCCGATCTGAAGGAATCTTCGTTGGCGATCCGAACCGTGATGTCTGTGCCGGAGAGAATCGTGAGAAACGTCGTGCTCGCGCGCGCTCGAGGGCTGGAACACGACGAAGACGAGGGTCAAGGTTACAGCCGCCGCGATCACCGCAACCCCACCCGATACTAGCAGTGGGCGTGCTATCGAAATGTTCATGGCTTCCCCCCAGACCGCTGGCTAGGCCGCCAGGCCGAATTTGCCATGGGCAATGACACTAACGTTGACAGCCAGCCGAACATTTCTTCTTCAAGTGAGTGTATAGTATACGCGAACGTGAGAAGCGCTACAATCGTCGACGCCTTTTGGGGTGCTGACGGGCACAGTTGTGGTGAATGGGTAACTAGAACACATGCGAGGGAGTCGGCGGTGTCGTTCTTAGGTTCGCGACGAACTGTCCTACGGCGCAATCTGCCAACAGTTGCGCTGCTCCTGATCATAGGAGCGGCTGCAGTATGGACGTGTACTACAGACCCGTTTGAAGACTGGCGCCTTTCGCTGACAGACTCGTTCGTGCCGAACGAAGACGCGAGTCGCGCGATCACCATCGTGGCCATCGACAACGCCACGCTCGAGCGCTATGGCAGGTTCGAACTCTGGCCCAGAACCCTGCACGCCGAAGCCATCCGCAGGTTGGATGATGCAGGGGCTCGCGTAATTGCCTACGACATCTTGTTCTCAGAGGATGACGAAGAGGACGCCGCGTTCAGGGACGCCGTGGCGGATGCCACGGTGGTGCTGGCTGTGGCTGGAGACGGCCCGACGACCATGCAGTCCGATGGAACGGCGAGTTTCCCGATCCTAGTGTCGCCGGGGGCGAACCTATCGGCCGCGGCAGCCGGCCTCGGTCACGTAAATGTCGTCCCTGACAGAGACGCTCGTGTGCGACAGATTCCCGCGACCATCGCGGCCGACGGCGAGACATTCCCAGCCTTGTCAGCTATAGCGGTTGAACGCTTTCTAGAGCCGACTGAGCGTGCGGCGCCTCTGATAGACGCTGGCGAACTCACCGTCGGGGACCTCGACGTCCCTCTTGACGATGGGCTGTTCCGGATCGCTTACGCGGGGAACGTTCAGCGCTTCCAGGTGGTCTCGTTTAGCGATGTTATGGGCGATGATGGCCTCCCAACTTCACTTACGGCAGGACGGCTGGTCGTCGTCGGGGTGACGGCGATTGGAGTCGGCGATTTCTTCCAGACACCGGCCGGGTCGATGCCCGGCGTGGTAGTGCACGCAAACGCCATGGACGCGCTGATCAAGGGGCGTTTTCTGGAGGTTGTCCCGCTCGCGAGCCTCACAGCGATTGGATTCTTGGTGGCCGCCGTGTGCGCGGTCGTAATGACCCGGCGGTCTCTCACCGTGGGCGCAGGCGCGGCGTTTGGCTTCGGCGTTGCGTACATTGTGGCGGCGTGGCTCTTACCGATAACCGGCCGGATCATCGATCCGGTGTATGTTCCAGGATTACTGGCCCTCGGCATCGTGACATCGCTGGGCTGGCGCTTCGTCGGGGCACGGGCGGAAGGGTTGTTCTTCCGGTCCTGGTTCGAGCGCGTGGCACCTGCGGAGATTGTCGAGGAGCTCCGGACCGGAGGGATCGAGGCCCTGCGTGCCTTCGAGGTAGGGGAGATACGGCTGCGACGCTATCAGATCGAGAAGGAGCTCGGTTCCGGCGCGACCGGGATCGTCTATCGGGCGAGGGATGTCGAGGAAGGCAAGACGGTGGCCATCAAGCGTCTCTACCCCCACTTGGCGCGAAACCCGATGGCACGAGAGCGCTTCTGTACAGAGGCGGGTCTCTTGCGTCAACTGCATTCCGCTTACGTCGTTCGCATCCTTGACTTTGATGAGGAGGAAGAGCCACCGATTCTCGCCATGGAGTACCTGCCCGGCGGCCTGGATCGAATGTTGGCTGACAGAGAGGGCGAGCCGCTTCCGCCGCTGGAAGCGGCCCGGATCGTCGCCCAGATCAGCAGAGGTCTGGCAGACGCGCTCACGGCCGGCATTCTGCACAGGGACGTCAAGCCCTCCAACGTCTTGCTTACCGCCGAAGGCATCCCGAAGGTCACGGACTTCGGCTTGGCGGCCCTGATCGAAGAGGGAGCCGCGGACGCGACGGTTACGGAGGGATTCACGGGCACGCTGCGTTACGCCTCGCCGGAGGCGGCTGAGCGGCGAACGCTCATGGGCGCGTCGGATGGCGTTATCGACGCAAGATCAGATGTGTACTCTCTCGGCCTGGTATTCTACGAACTTCTGACCGGCAAGCCAGCGTTTGAAGGTTCAACGATGATCGAAGTCGAGACCGCACGCTCACAATGGACACTTGATGATGTCGAGGCGCTAAACGCTTTCCCCGAGCTACTGGCGGTGCTTCGTCGTTGCCTTCAACAGGACCAGGATTCGCGCTTCCAGGATGCAGGTCAGGTTGCGGAGGCATTAACGTCACACTCTCCGAACGTCGAGGTGAAAAGATGAAGGCTGCAGAGGAAAGCTCACAAGAACAACCGCCTTCCGGCGCGGAGCTCATCATCTACACTCCGTCCGGCAACGTGCTGATGCGGTGCCCTCTTGTAGAAGACGAACTGATCATCGGTCGCGACCCAGCATCTGATATCCGGCTGGAAGGACATAAAGTCTCCCGTACACACGCCAAGATCGTTCGCACGAAAGCCGGTCATCGAATCGTAGACCAAAACAGCACCAACGGGATCCGGAGAGGCGGCGTCCGGGCCGAATCTTGGGACCTCAGCTTCGGAGATGAAGTCGAGATTGCAGGCTACCGGGTGACATACGTCATGTCCGGAAGCGATCCGGACATGACCGCACGGGAGTCATCACCCAGCCCGACGAAGTTCACACTGCGAGTTGACGACCGCAGCGGGCAGGCGCTGATCGGCGAACAGCCGATCGCCCCGCCGCCTTCCAAGATGGAGTTCAAGCTCCTCTCTTATCTCTATGGCCGCCGGGACGAGCTCTGTACACGCGAGGAGCTCGGCGGAGCCATCTGGGGCGAAGGTCTCTTCGAGGACGTGATGGTGCACCAGCTCGTCCACCGGCTTCGAGTGCGTCTGGGTGATGATCCCAATGAGCCACGCTACGTCATCAACGTCCAGGGTCAGGGATACAGGCTGGATCCGACTGGACGTGGAAGCGGCTCAAGTACCTCGTCATAGCCGACCGGCTCCGCCTCCTCCATGGCACCCGCTCTCCGTAAACCTCTCCTAGATTTCGCTTCGGCTATCTAAAACTATCGGCCGGTCCCTAAGTTCCTCTCTTCTCTTTGGCATTCATCTGTCAGGGTTTTTCTATGGGCGCACCGTCGACGTAGGCGTAGTCTCGACTTAGAGGCAAAAGGATCGGAAAGGAGACGGTTATGAACAGTCAATCACTCGCAACCAAACAACGCGCCGGGGCTGACGTGGCGGACAGCGGCGAAGTTAGGAAGAAGAATCCGATGAACTATCAGAGAGCACAGGTGCGGGGGACAGCAGAGCTCCTGATCCAGGCGCCGTCCGGCGCGATCGTCACGAAGTGGCCGCTCTCGGCGGCTGAGGTTACGGTTGGCCGGCGGGGCGGCGTTGAAGGCCAGACACCCGACATCGAGCTTGAAGGGCGCCGGGTTTCTCGGCTGCACGCCAAAGTGGTTCAGACGCCAAGCGGCCACCGCATCATCGACCTCGACAGTACGAACGGGGTTGTTAGGAATGGCGTGAGGGTGGCTTTCTGGGATTTCAGCTTTGGCGACGAAGTTGAGATTGGTGAGTATCGGGCCGCATACGTGATGGCAACGGGCGATCCTGACGCCACCGTTCCCAACTCCCCGGCAGACTCTTGCACCGCGCGCCTGCGTGTTGACGTGAGCAGCGGACGGGTTTGGGTGGGAGACGAACCACTTCCAAGGGCGCCATCATCACTGGAGTTCAAGCTACTTGCGTATCTGTACGCCCGTCCTGGAAAGGTACGTAGCCGTGATCAGGTGGGAGCTGCTGTCTGGGGCGAAGGCCGGTTCTGCGACCTCATGGTCCATCAGTTGATTCGGCGGGTCAGAAACAAGATCGAAGAGCGGCCCGACTGTCCGAGTTACCTCGTGAACGTACCGGGCCAGGGTTACAGACTGGATCCATGATGAAGGTAAGCCCTCCACTGGTCCGTTCACGCCGGGCGTCGCGAGCAGCAGCTCGCCCTGTACCCGCCCCGGTCACCGGCGATGTCTGTAACCGACGCGCCTCAGGACGGAGCTGGTGGAACGAACGATGTCAGCACATTGTACGTCTCCTGCTATTGGAAGGCGGTCCTCGCGGGCGTAGTCTGGACAGTGAGGGGAGAACGGCAGGACGCGCCGTTGCCGGCCTGCACGAAAGGAGCGGAACGATGACTACACTAACCCTCGAGCGAGCGAAGACTAGCGATGCTGGATGGCCGCAGAAGGCCGACTGCGTTGACGGCAACAGCCGCCTCGCCGTCATGTTCACGGACATGGAAGGCTCGACGCGCATGATCGAGGAGCTCGGCGAAGAGACTGCGCTGACCGTGTTGATCGAGCACCACAGCATCGTTCGCAACCAGGTGGCAGCCCATTCGGGCAGGGAGGTGAAAAACCTTGGCGATGGGTTCCTGCTGGAGTTCCCCTCGGCGAGAGACGCCATCGATTGCGCGGCCGCCATCCAACAGGCTCTCGACGACTATAACCGGTCTGGCCCGCCGCGACCCGTTCGGGTGCGGTGTGGAATTACGGTCGGCGAGCCGCTGCGGCACGGCCCGGATCTATTTGGCCGGTGCGTTGTTCTCGCCTCCCGCATCGTCAATGAGGCACACGGCGGGGAGATCCTCGTCTCTGCTGAGCTCAAGGACGAGGTCGGCCCATCGGCGGGCGTTAACTTCGGCCGAAGATGGGCAATCCAGGCGAAAGGCCTGCGCGGGGCACAGAGCGTGTTCGAGGTGAATTGGAAGCCGGCTCAGGAAGATGACCGCGCTCCTGCGCGATATGGGATGCGGCAAGCTGCTTCGTCAGATTGCCGCGCAACAGAGGCGATCTATACGATCGCCCCAGCGACTGGGTGAAGCTTTTCGTGACGTGGCCGGCGGGTGGCTGACAGTCTTAGGGCGAGTCGTTATGTTAAACTTTCGACAATGTGAATTAGACTGGAGGAGGCGGAGCTACGTAGCGTCATATCTTTATCGTAGCGCTCTGGATTCTGGCAACGACGGCTCTGTCTGCGTGCGTCCTGCTCTCCGCACGTACCGATCTCGAAGCGAGTGTCGCGCCCGGATCGTCTGTTTCGCCAGCCGATCCACCGCGCCTCGCTGCTGCGGTTCCGGATGAACCCTCGAGCACGGATACACCTGCCGGCACCGCACCATCCATTCCCCGCACCAACGCCTCCAACCTCCCGCCGCTGGGTACCGTAGAGGCGAACATCACATGGGGGAGCCTGCCCGAACCGACTGACTTCACCTTCGGTCGGGTCACACTCGAGAACAGCATTACGACTTCCCTGTTTGTCGTTCCGGGTGGCTTCTCCAACTCCGTGCGCGTGCCCCCCGGCACCTACACCGCACGCGGGTTTATCATGTCCTTCGAGACCCTGCCCATCGGTGAGGAGATCATCGTCGTCACCGCAGGCGAGACTACCAAGGTGACGTTCGACGCCTCGCTCTTCCTCGGCATGCTCACCGGTACCGTCAGCACCGCCGGCGTTGCCGGTGCGGGGGGCTTCTCCGTTCCCGCTTCTATAGACGGCGCCGCGATGAGCATGTCCATCAGTCCCACGCAAGCCTGTCCAAACGACAAGGATCCTGGCGACGTCTGCGTTGACGTCGACAGCGCGTTTACGGTCACGGTGAGCGCCGACGCCATTCCGGTGGACAACGGCTACATCGGTTACAGCACCTTCATCCAGTACGGCGACACCGGCCTGACGTACAAGAGCGCCACGTCGTTGTGGCCGGATGCTATAGGCGTAACGTTTCTGTGTACTGATTTCGGCACCGGCGTCACCTGTGGTGCCCTGTCCGGCCTGATCCCGCCGCAGCCCGCCAGCTTCCACAAGGGCGACCTGGTCAGCTTCGAGTTAACTGCCCAGCTCAGAAGTCTCAGGGGCACGTGCTCGACCTGGAAACGCAGGGCGGGCCCAACGCCGCCACCAACGGCAATGCCTACGCCGAGTTTGGAGGCCCGAACATCGCTGCGACCGGCAACACGATCACCCTGCACTGCTTGAACGCGCCGGGGGCGCCCACGCACACGGCGACGCAGACGCCGGATGTGACGGCGACGAATACCCCTTCGCCCACAGCGAGCAAGACTCCTACCGAAACACCGACGCCGACTAACACACTGACGCCGACTAAGACGCCGACGAATACCCCCGTGCCGACAGCGACCGAGACTCCGACCGTAACGCCGACGCCGCTCCCCCCGGTCACCCTGACGCTGTTCATCGCACCGAAAGCCGGCTCGCTCCAGGACTGCATCGACGGCATCATCTTCGTGACCGGCTGTAGAAGCATTTCCCTGTCGCCAGACGAACCGTTCAACATTCCGCTGCTGCCGGGCGACTACAACGCCGCCATCTTCCTCTTCGACGTCCAGGTCGGCGATTTCATCAACTTCACCATCGACGCCGGCAACGTCCACGACCTCGGCACACCAGCGACGCCCGATTTAGGCACCGTGGAGGCGAACATCACATGGGGGATCCTGCCCGAACCGACTGACTTCACCGCCGGTCTGGTCACACTCGAGAACGAAATCACGACCTCCCTGTCTGTCGTTCCGGATGGCCTCTCCGACTCCGTGCGGGTACCCGCCGGTACCTACACCGCACGCGGGTTCATCACGCTGCCCTTCTCCTTCCCCGGAAGCCCCGAAGGCCTGCCCATCGGTGTGGAGGTGATCGAGGTGATCGCAGGGGAGACCACGAAGGTGAGCTTTGACGCGTCGCTCTTCCTCGGCATGGTCACCGGTACCGTCAGCACCGCCGGTACTGCCGGTACGGGCGGTGCAGGTGGCTTCTTCGTCCCCACCTGCCGGCCCGGATGGCGCGGCGATGAGCATGACTGTCAGCCCAACGCTAACCTGTCCAGGCGACAAGCCTCAAGGCGACGTCTGCGTCGCCGCCGGCGGCGCGTTCACGGTCACCGTGCGCGCTGACGAAATTCCTGCGGCCGGCTACACCAGTTACAGCGCCTTCATCGAATACGGCGACACCGGCCTGATTTCGCAAACCAGCGCGGCCGCCACGTCGTTGTGGCCGGACATTGGAGGCGTAATGTTTTGCAACGACCCAGGAACAGGGGTCAGCTGTGGTGGCCTGACCGGCCTGTCACAGCCGCTGTCAGCCAGCTTCCACAAGGGCGACCTGGTCAGCTTCAGCTTCAATTGCACAGCGGAAAAGTCTCAGGGGCACGTGCTCGACCTGGAAACGCTGGGCGGACCTAACGCCGGCACCAAGGGCGGCGCCTTCGCCGAGTTCGGCGGTGGCCTGGTCGCTGCGACAGGCAACACGATCACCCTGCACTGCACGAACCCGAACACGCCGACGCCGACTGCGACGCCGACTGAGACGCCGACGAATACCCCTGTGCCCCCCACAGAGACCGCGACGCCGACGCCGCTCGCTCCCGTCAACCTCAGCCTCTTCATTGCACCGAAAGACTCTCTCCAAGACTGCATCGACGGTATCTCGCCGCCGCCGACCGGCTGTATAAACATTTCCGTGTCGCCAGACGAACCGTTCAACATTCCGCTGCTGCCGGGCGAATACGACGCCGCCCTCTTCCTCTTCGACGTGCAGGTCGGCGGATTCATCAACTTCACCATCATCGCCGGCGAGGTCACCGACCTCGACACACCAGCGCCGCCGGCTTTAGGCACGGTGGAGGCGAACATCACATGGGGGGGCCTCCCTGAGCCGACTGACTTCACCTTCGGTGTGGTCGAACTCAAGAACGGCCTTACGACCTTGCTGTTTGTCCTTCCGGATGGCTTCTCCAACTCCGTGCGCGTGCCCGCCGGCACCTACACCGCACGCGGGTTTATCGCGTCCTCCGAGTTCCTGCCCATCGGTGTGGAGGTGATCGAGGTCACCGCAGGGGAGACCAAGAAGGTGAGCTTTGACGCGTCGCTCTTCCTCGGCATGGTCACAGGGACTGTCGACACCGCCGGTGGCGCCGGCACTGGCGGTGGAGGTGGCATCTTCGTTCCCGTGGGCAATGCGCCCGGCGCCGCGATGAGCATGACTGTCAGTCCCACGCTACCCTGTCCAGGCGACAAGCCTCAAGGCGACGTCTGCGTTGCCGCCGGCGGCGCGTTCACGGTCACGGTGCGCGCTGACGCAATTCCCGCGGGCGGCTACCGCAAATTCAACGCCTTCGTCCAGTACGGCGCCACCGGCCTGACGTTTAAGAGCGCCACGTTGTTGTGGCCGGATGGCCTACCCATACTATTCACCGGGAACGACAACGGAACCGGCGTCTACCGTGGCACCCTGTCCCTGTCGCTCAGCTCCCATAAGGGGGACCTGGTCAGCTTCAGCTTCAATTGCACAGCGGGCAAGTCTCAGGACCACGTGCTCGTTCTGGAAACGGTGGGCTCGCCTAACGCCGGCGAGTTCGGCAGCGGCTACGCCGAGGCGCCCACCGGCGAGCTCATCGCTGCGACCGGCAACACGATCAACCTGAACTGCACGAACCCGATCACGCCGACGCCGACTGAGACGCAGACGCCGACTCAGACAGCGACCGGGACTCCTACCGAAACGCCGACGCCGACTGAGACGCCGACGAATACCCCTGAGCCGACAGCGACCGCGACTCCTACCGATACGCCGACGCCGACTGAGACGCAGACGCCGACTCAGACAGCGACCGAGACTCCTACCGACACGCCGACGCCGCTCGCCTTCGTCAGCCTCACGCTGTTCATCGCACCGAAAGGCTCTCTCTCGGACTGCATCAACGATGGCTCGCCGCCGCCGTCCGGCTGTGTCAGCATTGGCTTGGCACCAGACGAGCCGTTCAACATTCCGCTGCTGCCGGACGACTACGATGCCGCCCTCTTCCTCTACGACCTCCAGGTCTCCAAGTTCAACTTCACCATCACCGCCGGCGAAGTCGCCGACCTTGGGACCAAAAGCGCCCCACCGACGCCAACGCCTACGATCACGCCAACGCCTACCATCACGCCAACGCCTACGATTACGCCGACGCCTACGATGACGCCGACGCCTACCAGTACGCCAACTGGCACCGCCACGCCGACGATTACGCCAACGCCTACGATGACGCCGACGGCGACGGCGACGGCGACGCCTACGATTACCCCAACGCCTACCAGTACGCCAATGGCCACGGCCACGCCGACGATTACGCCAACGCCTACGATTACGCCGACGGCGACGGCGACGGCGACGCCGCTGCGGCCGGACCTCACGGTGACGAAGTCTGACTCAACCGACCCGGTCGCCAGCGGCGCGGCGTTCACCTATACAATCGAGGTCAGGAACATCGGCGTCTTCGGTGCGGACTTCGTTGGGCTCACCGACACGCTGCCATCCACGTTCACCATCATTGGCTTCACCGTCCCCAACCCAGGCGCCTGCATCCCCACCCCCCCTTCACCGGCGGCACGCTCGTATGCAACCTCGGCTCGTTGGGCACCAGCACGGCCACCAGCCCGGTCGCCATCACGATCACCGGATCGGTGACGGCGACCGGCGGGGCCACGGTCACTAACACCGCCGTCGTCGACCCGGCGAACAACATCATTGAGTCCGATGAGACGAACAACTCCGCTACAGAACTGACCACCGTTCTTGCTCTCACGCCCGTGCTCACTCCGGCCAGTACGCCAGCGGCCACCAACACGCCGGCGATGACGCCGACCGCGGCGAATACGCCGGCCGCGACGAATACGCCGGCCGCGACCGCAACATCCACGGCCACGTTCACACCAACGGTAACACCGACGGCGACGAATACGGCGACCGCCACGGCTACACCAACGGCCCCGCCAACGCCCACGTTCACCTCGACGCCGACGCCAGTCTCTGGGGTGCTGGGATCGCTGATCGGAGACGCGAACTGTGACGGTCTAATCAATGCCACGGATGCCCTGTTTATCCTGCAACTGGTACTCGGCCTGGTGCAGTCCCTCCCGTGCCAGGACTTGGCTGATACGAGCGGCAACGGAGCCATTTCCGCCTTTGACGCCTCGCTCGTCCTTCAGTTCATAGCCCGGCTGGTCCCAGTGCTGCCGCTATCTCCGTAGCCTGTCCCCCCACATGATCCGCGTAAGCATGGGCGAAGGCGCTTCACTTGCCCAGTCGGCCACGGCGCCACCGTGCTCGCTGTGCGGTGCGACGCGTCGAAAGGCGCGGACGTAGAAGCGCTCGCGAAGAGGGCCGTCGACGAATTCGGCGCGATCCACGCCGTCTGCAACAACGCGGGTGTCGTCCCGCCAGCCGGGCCCGTTTGGGACCGGACAGAGGCCGGCTGGAGGACATCGTTGGGAACCGCAATCCGAGTGACATCGCCGTCTTCTAGTCGGACGGGGCCGTTGGTCATGGTCTGATGAGGCGTTCGGCACTGCCCGCAGCCTTGTGATCGTCGTAGGATCGAGTGAAAACAGCACAAGGCTCTAAGGAGGACGCGAGGACAGAAACAGCTACTCGCGAGGAGATCCAACGCTTAGCCAAGGCCACTCTCGACGGCCTCTTTCAGTTTGTGGACAGCGAGGTGCTACCACTTGAAGAGAAGTTTCGCGACGTGCTCGCCGACGAGCGTAAGCTGTTCCGCGATGACGGCCTGCTGGTCGATGAGGTCGCCGAGGCGAGGGTGAGTGTCAGGAAAAAGTCGGCGACAGCCGGATTCTACGCGATGTTCGCTCCTGAGGAGATCGGCGGCGGCGGACTGCCTTCTCTGGCGAACGTGCTCATTCTGGAGGGGCTCTACCGAAGATACGGGCCGGGACGTCTCTTCATCGGCTGGTCGAGCGCGTTTCTCGGGTCACCATTGGTGGGCAGCTTCATCGATGGCCCATCACGCATGTTCATGAGCATCACCGATACCGTGCGCAACGACGTGCTGCCTGGACTGCTCGCTGGTGAGAAGACGGTCTGCATTGGCCTGTCCGAGCCCAACGCGGGCTCGGACGTCTGGGGCCTACAGACGAAGGCCGTACGCGATGGAGACGAATGGGTCATCAATGGCACGAAGCAGTGGATCACGAATGCGCCGTATGCGGACCATGCCGCCATCTTCGCCGTGACGGATAAGGAGCTGGCCGCGCAGCACAAGGGAGGCATCAGCTGCTTCTTGGTCGACGCGGTCACACCGGGCTACTCAGCGGAAACCGTCCTGCCGATCATGGGCCACGTCGCCAGCGACTGCGGCACGATCACACTGGACGACGTTCGTGTGGCGAACGACCGGGTGCTGGGCGAGGTGGACCAGGGCTTCCAGATTGGCATGCTCGGCATCTCGGAAGGCCGCCTGATGATCGCTGGCGGTTGCCTTGGATTGTCGGAGTGGGCGTTGGACCGTTGCCTAGAGTACGTCAAGGAACGGAAAACGTTCGGCTCAACGCTGTCCGAGCACCAGGCGATCCAGTTCATGCTCGCCGAATCTGCGATCGACATCTTCACGGCCAAGCAGACGGCGCTCCGAACGGCGGAGCTTGTCGACGGGGCCCCGACGACGGGCCGGATCCCGGTGAAGGAGATCAGTATCGCCAAAGCCTACTCCGTTGAGGGCTGCGAGCGCGTGATGGACCGCGCGATTCAGATCCACGGCGCCATGGGCCTCTCAACGGAGATGGCGTTTCAGGAAGGGTTCCGCATCGCCAGGACGCTGCGTATCCCGGACGGTACCTCCGAGATCCAGCGGCGGACGATCGCACACCAGCTCCTCAGGGGAGACGTGATCTTCTAGGCGCGCTCGATGAGCGCTACCGGGTATCCTGTACTAGGAGTCCATGTGGCCTCGCAGCGCGTCTCTGACCACGCCGCGATCAGGGATCGTGTTGAGGTCGAGCCGGAAGGACTGTTCTTGCCGGAGGTGGCGCCCAACGTGTCACCCGAAGATGTGCAGGTGCGGACGTTACCATCTGCGGTGGCGCCACTACCTGTAGCCTCGTAGAGTGTCACCTGGTCAGCGGCGAACTTCCATGGACTCGGCTCGTACTTTTCTTGGATGGCCGCGCGTCGAGCCTACTGCGAAGCTGCAAGCTCGGCGATACGGGAGAAGCTTCCAGCAACGGCGGTCTCGTCGCATTGAGTGTAGGGCTGGAGCGGGAGACGAGAGTCGAACTCGCGACCCTCTGCTTGGGAAGCATTGGGTTAGGGCCTAATTGCGTTATTCTGAGTCTGTGACAAAGTTCATGCCCGGGATCGAGTTATCGCGTCGCTATTGGCACGAGGTGGTGGCGCCCATGGTCGATGCCGTTTTACCACGGACATCACGCGCTGCCGCATTGCTCGGCCAGGGCTCTGATGTGCTCGGGTTTGACACCGCGCGCTCAACCGATCACGGTTGGGGACCCCGCGTGATCGTATTCGTGGATGACGCGGACTTGAGCGAAATACGCCAGCGCGATCTTGCCACCGCGATTCATGAGCGACTTCCTGAGACATTCGGTGGCTTTACTACCCGATTTGCGGTTCAGGCGGGTGCGCCGGTGCGGCATCAGGTTTCGTTCACAACTGTTGGTGCATGGTTCACGGCCGCGCTCGGATTCGATCCGCGCGGCGAAGTGACGGACAGTGATTGGCTCGCGACTCCCTCCCAGCTCGTGAGGACCTCGGTCGCCGGCGCCGTGTTCGAAGACGGTGCTGGCCAGCTCACCGAAGCGCGCCATCGACTGCGTTGGTATCCCGATGACGTTTGGCTATATCTATTGGCGTGTCAGTGGCGGCGGATTGACCAGGAGGAGCCGTTCGTCGGTCGTACCGGAGAGGTCGGCGACGAGGTCGGCTCGGCCGTCGTCGCAGCGCGACTGGTGCGGGACCTCATGCGGTTGTGCTTTCTCATCGAACGGCAGTACGCGCCGTACACGAAGTGGCTGGGGACTGCGTTCTCCCGCCTGCAGTGCGCGCCGGCGCTGACCCCGCTTTTTCAGAGCGCATTATGTGGTTCGGACTGGAAGCAACGCGAGGCCGCCCTTGTCCCCGCGACTGAGGAAGTGGCGCGTCTGTTCAACAACCTGTGTGTGACCGAGCCCCAGGAACCTACCGTCAGGTACTTCTGGAGTCGTCCGTTTCTTGTGCTCGATTCAGGGAGGTTTGTCGAAGCATGCATGGCGAAGACTCCGCTCGCGCGACTGGGGTACATCGGTGCCATCGACCAGTTCCTGGACAGCACGGACGTGTTGAGTTATCCGCCCGTGGCTCGGCGACTCCGCAACTTCATCGCCGGTAACTACGCCAGCACGGCACCGTCTCCATGACACTAGAGGCGTAACGTCAGCGGGCGACCGCGGCCGACGCAGTCCTGGGGAACGTTCCTCTCCAGCCATAGCCCTATTACCATCATCGCGGATCCATCGATCTTTGGTCAAAACGCCCTGCTCAGAAAGCAGATGGTCACGAATTCTGGAAGGGTTGAGGCCGCCTTAACGGCGGCCTCAACATTGGATGTTGGACTTGGAGCGGGAGACGAGAGTCGAACTCGCGACCCTCTGCTTGGGAATAAAACGCTTTAGGAGTGACGCAGGGCCGCATGATACCACCGTCACGCTACGCAGTTCCTAATAATGCCCCGACACTCACAACAGCAGCCGCGTTTATCGCCACCAGGCTGGGGCCTCAACCGTGCTACACTCCGTCCATGGGGAGCGCTTCTTCCAGTCCCGCGTTCCCGGCGCCCTAGGCCAGCCCCACACGAAGACAAGGGCGAGCAGCTCGGCAAGATCATCGTAGACTTCATCAAGAACACATCGAAGGAGGCACTCCATGAGCGCTGTTATCCCCGATCCGGACAAGTTTAAGGCCTTCGCCGCTGCTGCTGAGCAGGACGAAGGCCCAGTCGTCATGCTCAATCTGCTCAAGTTCAAGGAGGGCGGCGGTGCACAAGAGTACGCGACCTACGCTGGCTTGGCAAGGAAAATGATCGAAGAGGCCGGCGGCCGCGTCGTTTATGCAGGTCGCGTCGACCAGATCCTGGTCGGCGAAACCGGAGACTGGGACATGATCGCCCTGGTAGAGTATCCCAACCGTAAGGCCTTCCTGGAGATGGTGTCCAGGCCCGACTACCTGCAGGCGTCCGAGCATCGGGAAGCCGGGCTCGAGCAAACCGTTCTCATGGCGACGACGCAGGCCGCGCGGCCCGGCCAGGCGTAGGGTGTCGCTGAGCCTGGCGGGATCGATCTTGGTGTCGGCCACAGTGCGCGATCTGGCGCGGACGTTGGCGGGGGTTGAGTTCGAGGATCGGGGCATCAGTTCAGCTGCACCACGCGAATCTGTAGACATGCGGACGTTGGCGGGCGAACAGCCAGTAGCTGGCCGAGATCGACAACGAATCCCTGGTCAGAAAGCAGATGGTCGTGGATTCTGGCAGGGGAGAGGCCGCCGAAATTGCGGCCCCTACCATTAAATGTTGAGGTTGGAGCGGGAGACGAGAGTCGAACTCGCGACCCTCTGCTTGGGAAGCAGATGCTCTACCACTGAGCTACTCCCGCTCGCGTCGACGATAGCATAGCGGCGCGATGCGCTAGGAGACTTTGTAGACCACGTCGCCGTCGCGGCAGCGTTCGCGTACCTTGATACCGATCTTGTCGCCGACCTTTGCCTCCTCCACCGGCTGGCCCTCGATCTGCATCGAGTCGACGACCTGCTCTAGATCCGTCGTGTGGCCCTTTATGTGGATCG
>JADFKB010000116.1 GCA_022565155.1 Chloroflexota bacterium
GGCGCGTCCTCGTTACTGAGTTGCCAGACCTTGATCGGTAGCTTTTCTGTTGTGGTGACGTTCATGCTTCTAGCTTCTCACACTAACGGTGTTATCTCCTAGCGGGTGGCAAGGCGTGACGTGGGCAGGAGCGCAACCAGGAGCCTTTTTGTGGCTGTCGCGATCGTGGTCTGCCCGCGCCCGCGCGTACTCCTCTGCCTTCTCAGGATCGAGCCCCTCAGCCAAGAGAAGCCGAGGATCGCAGATTCGGGCGTACGGCCCCAGTGGCCGGTGATTGCATACCCTCGGGGGAGCCGTGGCCTCTTTCGGTTGCTTTCGTCTCCGCGTCACCATCAACCTGTCCTCCTGATCTCTGGGCCAGCAAAGCGACCGCGCAGCGTGCGCTCCTGCCGCGCTTGCGCGCCGTCCGCACGGTCTAGGGCCAACTCCTTCCGCGCAGCCAAGAAGGCCCGCTCCGCCCGTGCCTCTATCGCCAGCGCGGGGTTCTTGGTTAGCCCGCCTCGGCTGCCTTTGATAAGCAGTCCGCCGAGGTCGATGAGCTCACGCGCCGCCGCGCCCCGGTCGAGGGCGACGCCGGCCTGCTCAAGCACCAACAAGTCGCTCGCCTCCAGTTCGTACTCCCGTAGTACGTCGCGCCAGAACTTCCGCCCTAGTCCGCTGGCCTTCAAGCTGGCCGGTGGATTCGGTATCGCTCCTTGTTTCATGCTCGCCTCCTATGCACCATTTTTTGACCGTAGGAACTAAAAAAGTGGTACAAGTGCAGCGTCTCCCTGCCATAGTGCATAAAAAAATCAGGATCCATCATGGGCTACCTGCGCTGCCGCTAGTCTCCGTTCCCTCATTCGCTGCTGTGTTTCGCGTCCAGTCTTCGCGTTGTGGTGGCGATGACACATGGCCTGCCAGTTGCTAGCGTCCCAGAACAGCGCCTCATCGCCTCTGTGCGGTATGCGGTGGTCTACGATGGACGAAGGGCGAGTGCATGCGCCACCGTCGGCCACACAGTACGGATTGGCGGCGAGGAATGCGCGTGACTCGCGGCGCCATTCGGCTGTCTTGTAGAGCGATCCGCCGGTACGATGAGCCCCTTCAAAGGGCTTACGTTCATGCTTCGCACAGGGCAATGTGCTTGAACAACGCGGCTGAGGACACGAACGTGTGGTGACCGGAGGTGCCGTCGCCCGCCGAGTGTTGCTGTAAGGGATACGCTCATGCCCATCACGAGGACAAGGCTGGAGCTTTGGGCATCGGGGCGTCGGGCAGGGGCGGGCTGTGCGTGTCATCAGCAGCGCCTCTTCGTTTCGCTAGTCAACGAGTTCATGCTGTTGCCTCTCCGAACTCCAGCACCAACCAGCGGAACACGTAATCGATCAGCGAGCTGCATTCCGGGATCTGGGGGTTCGACGTGGTGCCTGCGGGCGGGAAGCGGTGGCCAACCAGCTTCGGTGCCAGCTCTGCTAGCGGTACGCCGTACTGGAGGGCGTAGGAGCAGAGCCGCCCCACCACGTCCAGCAGTCCGTTCAGCGTCGATCCCGCCTTGCCGACTTCGATAAACACCTCGCCGATCTTGCCCTGTGGCTGGTCGTAGAAGCCGACGCGGATGTGGACGGTCATGTCACCGCTGGCGTCGTGGATGATGACGGAGTGCGTGACGCCCTTGCGTGTGTCGGGGAGCGGTCGGCGCTTAGGCATGGCTCGTCACCTCTTCGCCCATGCGGTCGAGCGCTTCCTGCGCGTCCTCTAGGTCGTCGGCGTTGCTGTTCTCAGCGAACCGACGCCATATCGCCGCGTTGCCTGGAATCGTCCGGCCAGGGCCGAGCTCGATCTTGGGATATCCGAGGGCGCCGGCCGTGCCGAGGCACAGGTCGCGTTCGGCGGCATAGGCGGTGCCTCTGGGTGACGGGGTGACGGGTGGTGACGGGTTTTCTCGGGTTTTCTCTACATGAGGCCCTGTACTAGAAAAAAGGTCGATTTCTGAAGCGTTAGATTCGTAACCCGTCACCAAACCCGTCACCTCTGCACTAGCACCCTCCGCGATCAACCCCACGCCGTGATAGAAACGAGCTGATTTCGTCTTCTTGCTCTTGAAACGGACGCGCATGCGGGTGCCAAAGGCCTTGCTGGTGAGTCGCTCGCGGTCACTCAGTCCCTGCGCGATCGCCCATGCGGTGTAATCCTTGAAGGCGGTGGCTGCCCTTACCTCGAACCCATCGCCTTCGACGCAACGTTCCTCCAGGTACTGGCCGATCAAGTCTTGTTCAGCTCGATAATTCGCTGTAGCCTCCACCACCTCCTCAGAGGCACCCAGGCCGTCGCGTTGCCAGTCCAGGCATCCTCGCACGGCCCATGCCAGAATGCCGGGCAGTTCCGCCTTGAGTTTCTGCGTCAGATTCTTGTCCTGGTCCGGCGGCGGGATCGTGACGTTGAACGGTATGACGATGATGCGGCGCCAGATTGCTAGGTCAGTGCCCCGCACTTCGGGCTTGAGGTTCGCGGCGACGAATAGCTGATGCGTAGGCGTGAATTCCCAAAAGTTTTCGTGCATGCGCCGGGCCTTGATCGTATCGCCGCCT
Organism: Chloroflexota bacterium; assembly: GCA_022565155.1. Classification (GTDB taxonomy): domain Bacteria; phylum Chloroflexota; class Dehalococcoidia; order DSTF01; family RBG-16-68-14; genus JADFKB01. The sequence continues at coordinate 2,571 of JADFKB010000116.1, forward strand.
GTGAGCTGTTTGATTAAGTCTTCTTTCAGACGCCGGCCTTCGCCAACTTCAACAGTGGAAACGAAGCGCGCACCGTGGAGATCGGCTAGTTCGGTTGGGTGCCTATCGCCTCGGCTCCTGAGCAGCAACCCCGGTGCCGCTGTCTTGGCATAGTCGCCGAGTAGGGCCAGGAGAGTCTCGATCAAGGTGGACTTGCCATTTGCGCCGCAGCCGATGAGGAACGCGATAACCTGCTCGATGGTTAATCCAGTCATGGAGTACCCGACGAGCCGTTGGATGAATGCCCGCACATTGGCATCCGGCAGGACCCGCGCAAGAAAGGCATCCCATGTGGGGGCCTTCGCATCCCGGTCGAATTCAACCGGTGCCAGCTTGGTAATGAGATCACTGGCGTCGTGCGGCCGCAACTCTCCTATCCTGAGATCGAGAGTGCCGTTCTGAACGTTGAGAAGCAACGGGTCGGTGTCGAGCTGTTCGGGGCGCACCGGAATCCCCGGCTCGCTTTGGGCCAGGGAGATCATCGCCTTAATGCGCGGCTCGGCCTCGGAGCGCCTCGCGTGGTTTGCAAGCGCCTTCCGTTCTGTGTCGTCTGCAGCTTGGCCAGCCTCGATGTAGATGCTCGCCACGGTATCCTTCGCCAGTCGCCAGATCGCCGCCGAGTCATCAACGGCCCAACGGCAGCCGTCATAGGCCAATGGCTTGCGCCAGGCGTAGCAGTAGCGCAGATCAGCGCCGTGCCTCGCTACCAGCCGGCGGGCATTGCCCAGATCGGTGAGGTGTTCGGTTCCTACGGTCTGGTGGATCTCCGCTACCGGTGCAGGCTCCCATTCTGGAGCTGATGCAGCGAGGGCCTCCAGTTCTTCGATCGTGTGTCCGGCGTCCAGCCAGTCGGAGACGTCGCCGTGTGCTGGCAGGCCGGGTAACTCCAGCACCTTGATCGATGCGGCAGTGCCGAATAGGCTACGCGCCACGATCTGCACGTGCTCGCTGCCGTCATTGTCGTTATCCGTCAGGACGATGGTGGACCTGCCCCGGCACCACTCGCTGTATTCGTCGCGCCATTTCTTCGCACCCATCGGGTTTGTGGTGGCGATGAGCCCGGCGTCGGCTAGACGATCTGCGTCCTTGGGGCCTTCGGTGATGTAGACGTCTTCGTTGCGGTCGGCGGCGATCAGCTCCGGTAGGCGATAGGGAACCCGCCGGACGCCTTTGAGGTCCGGGATCCAACCGCCGCGACCATCCGGCCGGCGTTGGCTGAAGTCTTTTGGTTTGTATTTCAGCTCCTGAAAGAGCAGGATGCCGTCCTCGTCCGTATAGTCATAAGTAGCGACGATTCGGCGCCTCGGGGCAGGTTTCGCTCCGTTGACAGGACGCGGCTGATGTTCGGTGCCGCATCCGCACTCGCCAACGAGCCGATGGCTATATGTTTCGCTGCCCTCAGTCAGTTCGAGCTGACCTGCCTGCTCGGAGCGGGTGCAGTGCGCGTAGGAGCTATCCTCGCTGAGAAAGCCCCAACAACGAACTCCCTGCCCTCGGCCTGCCTGGTCATAACCACCGCAGACGAGGCAGGGGCGCTGTCGTGTGAACCGCTGGGATGCCGCAACCGTCGTGTTTTCGCCTACGCCTCTGCGGCAACAGCGCGTGCGCCCTCTTCGCGGAGGTGCGTGACAAACGCCTCGACAGCGGCGACGGGAATTAGGCGTCGCCGTCCGCAGGTGACGCTTTCGATTTCTCCTAGGGCCAGAAGAGCATAGATCTTCGTTCGCCCGAGACCTGTGGCCTCGGCGACCTCCTCTGGCCTGAGCAGGAGTTTCTCCATTCTGGTTCCTCCTTATCCTTGACAGTTCGCGGCGGTTCGAGATACCATACGCATTAAAAGTACTGCATCATGATATAGGTCTACTAACATGTCCCTTTACCGAAGCGTTGACGAGGTACGAGAAGCTCTAGCCCTCTATCTCGACCTCGATGAGCTCCGAGAAGATATCTGGGAATACTTGGTCGAGAAGAAGCATGTCGAAGACGTATTGCTTGCAGACGGGCCACTGAGCGCACTGGCCGATGAGTATGGAAAGCTTTCACTTTTGAAGGAGGCAGGCGATGGACCCAGAAGGAAGAGCGCTAGACGCACCAATACGCCAGACCAGCGTTCGGAGATCTTGTCGCGCATCAGCGCGCGCGTAGCTGGAAAAGAGAGTCAGGTTCAGTACTTTCGGAAGCGGAGCCTCAAGGGAGAGCTCTTGAGATTCAACGACGTAGCGGATTGGGTGGAGGCTCAGGCAAAGAAAGATGGACCCCGCACCGTCTACCTGAAGGTGGCCGTTCCACAAGGCATTGTGGTCAGCGTAGAGCCTGAAGGAACGATCCCAGATCGCCCTATTATGATCTCGCGGGAAAATCCCGCAATCAGCTTCAGTACCGACTTGCTTGCATTCGCTACTGCCGGAGATAGGGGTGTGCGCCGGGTATTTGTGTCGAGAGATGGCGTTCTTGGTCAACTCCAGCGCATAAGCGTCGACCTTGCGAAGCGATACCACTGGCAGGAAGCACTGGCCACCGTGTTCGTTCTTACCGACCTACCCCCACCACTCTCAAGAGCAGCGGTCGAACTGAGGTGGCAGGTGCCATTCCTGGCAGGAAGACGCATCGTCATGGAGATCGACCCAGCGATGGCGCCGAGCGAGGTAGCGTCGCTCTACCGAGAAAGCCGAGCAGAGATGCAGACTAGGCGGTACCGGGCAATGAGTCCTAAGCACCTTCAGCTGGCAGAATTCGCCCTTGCTAATGAGGAGGGCCCGTGGCGTCAGAAGATGGAAGAGTGGAACCGGGAATTTCCGAAGTGGCAGTACGACGAGGTGAGTAACTTCAGCCGCGATTGTCGTCAGGCTACGCGACGCATATTGAAGTGAGGGGGCAAACAATGACTAGGCGAGGAACTAATGAGGGCAGCATTTACAAGCGCATCGACGGTCGCTGGGTTGGAGTGGTCCACCTCGGCTACGAAGGTGGACACCGGCGCCGGAAGGCCATCTACGGGAAAACACGCCAGGACGTCGCCCGCAAGCTCGCCACTGCGCTCAAGGCGAAGCAGGACGGCCTCCCACTGCCCGGAGATCGCGAGACATGCGAATCGTTCCTCGGCCAGTGGCTGGAGAGCGTCAGGCCTTCGCTGCGCCCGCGAACATGGACACGCTATGAGAGCCTGATCCGCATCCACGCGCTACCGTCGATCGGACGAGTCCCACTAGCAAAGCTCGCTCCCGCCCACCTGCAAAAGCTCTATGCGAGCCGTCTCGACGCGGGCCAGTCGCCGGCCTCAGTTCGCCAGCTCCATGCGGTTTTGCACCGGGCACTTCGTCAGGCTTTCCGGTGGAGCTTGGTTGCTCGGAATGTTGGCGACATGGTGACGGCACCGCGGGTGGAGCGCCATCAGATCAAGACTCTTGAACAGGAGCAAGCGCGCGCTCTCCTTGAAGCCGCGTCTGGCGATCGCTTTGAAGCCCTCTATGTGCTCGCCCTGTCGACGGGCATGAGGCTGGGTGAACTGATGGCCGTTAGGTGGGCTGACGTTGATCTAGAACTCGGCTCGCTCTACGTGCGCGGAACGTTAATTCGAACGAGCGGTAACGTTCACATCGCTGAGCCCAAGACGGCCCGATCGAGGCGACGCATAGAGTTGACTGCCCTAGCGGTCGACGCCCTACGCCGGCATCGCGTGGTCCAGAACGAGGAACGGCTGCGCCTGGGGAATGCGTGGGCGAACAAGGATCTCGCCTTCTCCAACGAGGTCGGCGACTTCCTATCGGAGACCCACCTCCGCAGGAAGTCGTTTGCTCCTCTACTTAGGCGCGCCGGACTCCCGCACATGAGATTCCACGACCTACGCCACACGGCCGCTACACTGCTGCTAGCCCGAGGGGTTCACCCCAAGATCGTTTCAGAGATGCTTGGTCACTCATCGATCGCAATAACACTCGATCTATACAGCCACGTGACGCCAACGATGCAGCGCGAAACGGCTGCGGTTATGGACTCAGTGCTAAGCGGCGCGTGATCCCCGTGGCTGTCACCGGAAAAGCCTGCCCCATACCCGGACCAGCCAGGATGGTCACCACAGGCATGAGTTCTCCGTCGGGACCGACCAACGAATGGAAATCCATGACGGGCGTGTCGATGTCTGAATCCCAGGGATCGCTGTCCTTGCCCACCAAGCCTCCAACACGACTTGTACCACCATAGACGAAGTGTCGCCTTCCCGGCCCGAAGACTAGCCAGACGTGTCGAATTGCAGCCCCTGGCGGGCCGCATGGTGGGACAGAAACAAGCGTAGCGTCTCTACATTTCCGCGACACGCCTCAATGGCCTCGGGTGTGAGTAGCAGCAGGGGCTTGCTGCCAACATGCGCGATCACGCAGGGAAAGCGATGGTCGGCAACTCGCAGTAGTTCGTTGCTCAGTCCATCTCGATAGCGCATCTCGACGGGGACACCAAGTGTCTGTTTGCAGGCGGTCCACTCGGGCCGCTCGCCAACGCCACGGTGAGTGATGTCGCAGAGTGTGCAACTGCCGACGCTGGTCAGCTTCCGGGCAAGGTCCCACATACCGTTGAGGAACCCGGATTGTGCGTCCCAAACCAGAGTCAGGCTGTCGATCTTGCTCATGGAATTCGACTCTCCAGACGTGCCCGTCAACGTATAGACGCAGAAGTCGCGCGAGCGTTACGCTGCTTCGCAGGACTCCAGCCCTGAGCCCCCCTCCTTGCCTCAGGTCATCCGGTGCTGATGTAACGAAGTGGCACTGCATTCGTACTTGGCAACTGAAGCGAGGGGACAAACCGTCATGAACAAGGCACTTTTCATCACCGCCGCCAGTCTGCTCTGGACCACCAGTATTCAGGCCCAGGATGTCGACTGGAAGCTCGACAAGAACCACAGCCGGGTTGGGTTCGTGGCTCGGCACCTGGCCTTCGCCAAGGTCCGTGGCCAGTTTCAGAAGTTCACGGCCAAGGTCAGGGCAGACGTGAAGACCGGAAAGCTGTCGTCCTTTCAGGCAACCCTGGAGGCGAGTTCGATCGATACCGACAACGCCAGGCGCGACAAACACCTGCGCTCCGACGACTTCTTCGCGGCGGACAAGCATCCGACGATCACGATCAAGAGCAAGTCCTTCAAGTGGAAGGGCAATAAGTTCACTGCCACTGTGGCCCTGACCATCCGGGGTATTACGCGGGACGTGAAGTTCGAGGGCGAGCTGCTGGGAATGCGCATGGTGAACTTTGGCCGCGGTGCCCATCCCAGGGCTGCCTTCGAGGCCCGGGCAACGATCGACCGCACCAAGTTCGGCCTGAAGTT
>JADFKB010000002.1 GCA_022565155.1 Chloroflexota bacterium
CTCGACGTACCACCGGCAGGAGCTGCGCAGAGGCGCGTTTTACCGCGCGCTGCGGCTGCCCTCCCGCGTCGACGCCGATCAGGCTGACGCGACGTTCGAGAACGGTGTCCTCAGCCTGCGTCTGCCGAAGGCGGCGGACGTGCGCCCTAAGGTGATCGAGGTGAAGGCGAAGACTGGCAAGGCGAAGGCCGTCACCGCCGGCAGCGCCTCGTAACTACTCCCCAACACCCCTCGAAACCCCGCCAGCAACGCCCCGATTACATCGGGGCGTTGCTGCGTCAAGCTGCATGCAGTAGAGTCGTGAGGCCGGTGCTTCCGGTTTCGTCGGGCTCAGCAGGGCGAATCGAGTCCAGTATGCGCCTTCGCCTACAGCAGATGTCCTATGCCGTTCGATCGCCCGCAGATCGGTTGTAGCGATCTATACTGAGGGCACCATGCGCTACGATTACATCATCGCCGGCTCCGGCATCGCCGGGCTGTACGCGGCGTTGCTGGCGCGCGAGCACGGTTCGGTGCTGATCCTGACCAAGGGCTCTATCGACGAGTGCAATACTCGCTACGCGCAGGGCGGCATCGCCGCGGCTGTCGGACCGGACGATTCGCCGGAGCTGCACCTGCGCGACACGATCGCCGCCGGCGCCGGCCTGGTGGACGAAGAGGCCGCGAGCATCCTCGTTTCGGAGGCGGCCGAGCGCATACGCGACCTGGCGCGCTTCGGCGTGCCGTTCGACAGCGTTGACGGCGCCGTCGCGCTAGGCCGGGAGGGCGCGCACAGCCAGGCGCGAATCCTCCACGCCGGCGGCGATGCGACGGGCGCCCACATCGAGCTGTCACTCTCGTCACTGGCGCGCATGTCGCAGATCACGATCAAGGAGTTCTGCCAGGTCGAGGAGATCGTTTTCGAAGACGGCGCGGCGGCCGCCGTCGAAACCCTCGATACGCGCACAAACACGCGGGAGACGTTCGAGGGGCGAGCGATCGTCCTGGCGATGGGCGGCTGCGGCCAGCTCTACCGCGTCAGCACCAATTCCGAAGTGGCGACGGGCGACGGCGTCGCGGTGGCCTATCGGGCCGGAGCCGAGGTGATGGACATGGAGTTCATCCAGTTCCACCCGACCGCTCTTCGCCTGCCAGGCGTGCCCGTCTTTCTCATCTCCGAGGCGGTACGTGGCGAAGGCGCATCGCTCATCGACGCCGACGGCCGCCGATTCATGCCCTCATACGACGAGCGCGCGGAGCTGGCGTCGCGAGACATCGTCGCGCGCGCGATCCATACGGAGCTTGCCGCATCCGGCGCCGACCGCGTCTACCTGGATATAACCCACCTGCCGCCCGAGAAGGTGAGCGCGCGCTTCCCGCAGATCTATCGCTACTGCCTGGAGCACGGCCTGGACATCACGAAGGAGCCGATCCCCGTCTCCCCGGCCGCGCACTACGCGATGGGCGGCGTCCGCACGAACGTCTGGGGTGAGACGACGGTGCCCGGCCTCTACGCCTGCGGCGAGTGCGCCTGCGTTGCGGTACACGGGGCGAACCGGCTGGCGTCGAACTCGCTGCTGGAGACCGTCGTCTTCGCCCGCCGCGTCGTCGAACGAACGTTGGAAGAAGAAAACGGGCGCGGCACGGTCGATCGGACGCCATCGGCGATCGCCCTCTCGCAGCCCGGGCCGGGAGAGACGCCACCGCCGGACCGGCCGGAGCTGCAGGCGTTGATGTGGGAGCAGGTGGGCATCGTCCGAGATGAGCAGCCGTTGCGCCAGGCGACCGTGGCGCTCTCGGCGTGGCAGTCCGCTTTGCCGCCACCGTCCGATCGGCCGGGCCATGAGCTAGCCAACCTGGTGCTCTGCGGCAGGCTGACGGCCGAGGCGGCGTTGCTGCGGGAAGAGAGCCGCGGCGCGCACTACCGGCGCGACTTTCCGGAGCCGCGCGAGGAGTGGCGGCGGCACATCGTCTTTCGGAACGATGCCTGACGCCGGCGATGGCACTCTCGATCCGGCGCTGCTTCGCCGCATTGCGGAGACGGCGCTGGAGGAGGATGGCTGGCGCGACGACGTGACGACGCGGGCGCTTGTTCTGCCGGCGCAGCGCGGCGTCGGGCTGATTACTGCCAAGGCGGAAGGCGTGATCGCGGGCCTGCCGGTCGCTGCGGCCGTCTTCGCCGTGATAGATCCTGAGCTTCGGTTCAGCGCCGATGCGCCCGAAGGCGCCGCCGTCTCGCCGGGAGACTTGCTTGCCCGCGTCGAAGGGGCGCTCGCGCCGATCCTGACGGGCGAGCGGGTGGCGCTCAACCTGCTGCAGCGGCTCTCCGGCATCGCCACCGCGACGCGGAAGCTGGTCGAAGCCGTCGCCGGCCTCGATGTCACGATCCTCGACACGCGCAAGACGACGCCCGGCCTGCGAGAGCTGGAGCGCTACGCCGTCCGTGCCGGCGGTGGCACGAATCACCGCTTCAACCTCTCCGATGGCGTCTTGATCAAGGACAACCACCTCGCCGCGGCGCGTGACCGCGAGCTAAGCATCGGACAAGTGATCGAAGAGGCGCGCCGTAATGCCCCGAACGAGATGCCGATCGAGATCGAGGTGACGAACGCAGAGGAGGCCCGCGAGGCGCTGGACGGCGGCGCGGACATGATCCTGCTCGATAACATGCCGCCCGTTGAGCTGCGCGCGGTGGTGGAGCTGGTGGGCGGCAAGGCGCTGACCGAGGCGTCCGGCGGCGTCACGCTGGAGAACGTGCGCGCTGTCGCCGAGACGGGCGTCGACCGCATCTCCGTCGGTGCGCTGACGCACTCGTCGCCGGCCCTGGACATCAGCCTGGAGATCGAAGCGCGTGGCTAGCCAACTCGTGATCATCTCCGGCCCGCCGCACGCTGGCAAGTCGGCGACGGCGGCGGCGCTCTGCGAGCGCTACGACCGGATGCTGCACATCGAGATGGCGGCGCTGCGTGAGCTGCTGCGCATGGGGTTGCTGAGGCCGTCGGACGCCTCGCCGGAGGCGGAGAGCCAGCGCCGTCTCTTCATCGCCGCGGCCTGCGACATGGCGCGCCGGTTCTTGGATGCCGGCTACGGCGTCGTCATCGACGATCTGATTACAGAGGAGCAGCTACCGTACTACAAAGAGCAGCTCGCCGGCCTCGAGGCCATTGCTCATTTCGTTGTACTGCTGCCTCAACTCGATGCAGTCCGAGAGCGGGCGCCTGGCGATCAGAGAGCGGCGCGGGAGGACGTGCGGCTGGAAACGCTGTACGGCGAGTTTGGTATGTGGCGCGGCGTCAGCGTCATCGACCCCGGCGATCTCGCGCCGGAACTCGTCGCCGATCGCGTGATGGCGCTCGCTGCTCAGGGCGAGGCCTTGCTCTAACAGCGGCAGGCTCGCGTCTATCGCGCCTGCCGCGCCGCTGTGCGATACTCGTCGCGTGACGAGCGATCCAGGCGCAACCGATGTCCTAGCTGCGAGTGAGGGCCGCCCGAACGAAGGGCAACGTTCGCGACAGCGGCTACTCCGTTGGGGTATCCGGCTCTGGCTCGCGGGCGCGCTGCTGTTCCTCATCATGGCGGTGTTCGCCGGCTTCTTCGATCGCTTCCCAGGTGACGAGGCGGCCGCCGGCGCGTTCCAAGACGTCGATCCGCCGGTTCTCGGCGGCTTCTTGGAGTTCATCAACTGGATCGGCACGGGGTGGGTGTATATCCTTTTCACGCTCGGTCTGGCGGTAGCCTTGGCAGTGACGCGGACGAGCTGGGAATCGCTGCTTGTCTTGTATACGGCCGGCGTTCGGGCCGGCAACTCCGTCCTGAAGGACTGGATCGAACGCCCCCGGCCCTCCGAGGAGCTGGTAGAGGTGACGGAGCATGTCTCAGGGTTCAGCTTTCCCAGCGGCCACACGGTGGGCACGGCCGCCCTCTTCGCCGCCGTCTTCTTCATCATTCCGGTAGTCGTCTCGTGGGGGCCGCTGCGCTGGCTGCTACAGGCCGGCTGCCTGCTGGCAGTGTTGGCGGCAGGCCCGGCCCGCGTCTACGTGGGCGCGCACTGGCCGAGCGATGTGCTGGCCGGGTACCTGCTGGCGTTGCTGGCGCTGGGACCGCCGCTGGCGGCGTATCGCCTGCTGCGCTAGCTTCGAGCTGAGAGGGAGCAGTCGACCAATGTGTTAGACTGGCGCAAACGGCCGATACTTACGGGGAGACGAGCATCCTCGAGAGGAGGCCAGCAGGCGTGTCCCGCCTTCGCTTGCACAATGACGAATCTAGGCCGCTCCGCCTATCCTGGGCAGATGTCGCGTCGGCTGCCGCTATAGAGATGGCGCTGTGAACTGGCTCGACGGCGCGATCATCGTACTCATTCTCTGGTTCACGTTTGCCGCGTTTCAAGCAGGCTTTATCCGAGAGACCGTGACCGTAGTTGCGACCATCCTTGGGATCGTACTGGCGGGACTGTTCCACGATGACCTGGCGGAGGACGTGTTGCTCTTCATCGATAACGAGACGTTCGCTCGCATCGTAGGTTTCGGGCTGGTCTTCGGCGCAGTCGTGCTAGCCGGGCAGATGGTGGCGATGGTGCTGAAACCGACAGTCAACTTGCTGCAACTGGGCATCTTCGATCAGCTTGCCGGCGCTGCATTCGGTTTCGTCAAGGCGCTGGTCTTCATTCAAATCTTCCTCATCGTCTTTATCACCTACCCGAAGTGGGGGCTGGACAAGACGATAGAAGAGTCCGTGTTCGGTTCTGTCACCGTCGAGATGGTGGATAGAGCGCCGGTGATCGTGCGGATGCTGCCCGACGTGTTCGAGAATAAAGTGAGCGACTTCGTAGCGCGGCTCTAGGTGCGCAGCCGGTGGCGGTACTGCACCGCCTCCGCCACATGCGGCGAGGCGATGCGCTCGGCGTTCGCCATGTCGGCGATCGTACGGGCCAGCTTCAGTACTCGGTGGAAGGCGCGGGCGGAGAGCGATAGCTGCGTCATCGCCAGCTTGAGCAGCGATTGCGCCTGCTCGTCCAGCACCGACTGGCAATGCTTCCGCACCTCTGTCGGCGTCATCTCCGCGTTGGTGAGCAGGCGAGTTCCGGCAAAGCGCCCCGCTTGCACATCGCGCGCGCGCCCGACCCGCTCGCGAATCGCTGACGACGGCTCGCCTGTGCTGATCCCAGCCAGCTTCTCGTACTCTACCCTCGGCACCTCGACGAAAATGTCGATGCGATCGAGCAACGGGCCGGAGATGCGCTTCTGGTAGCGGCTGACCGTCGATTCGGAGCAGGTGCACTCGCGGGTCGGATCGCCGTAGAAGCCGCAGGGGCAGGGGTTCATGGCCGCGACCAGCATGAAGTTCGCCGGGAACGTGACGGTCGACTGCGCGCGGGCAATCGTGACGATGCGGTCTTCGACGGGCTGGCGCAGCACCTCCAGCACCTGCTGGCTGAACTCCGGCAGCTCGTCGAGGAAGAGGACGCCTCGATGACTGAGGCTGATCTCGCCCGGCCGCGGCCTGCGGCCGCCGCCCACGAGGCCGGCGTGCGAGATCGTGTGGTGGGGCGCCCGGAACGGCCGCTGGCTGATCAGCGGCGTTTGCGAGGGTAGCATGCCGCTGACGCTGTAGATCTTCGTCACGTCCAGCGACTCTTCCGCTGTCATCCCCGGTAAGATCGATGGCAGCGCCCGGGCGAGCAGCGTCTTGCCGGCCCCCGGCGGCCCGGTCATCAGCACGTTGTGGCCTCCGGACGCGGCCACCTCCAGCGCCCGTTTCACGTGCTCCTGGCCGCGCACCTCGCCGAAGTCGGTGCCTTCCCAGTGCGGCAACGACGGCTGCGGTTTTCCGTTCCGTGAGAACTCGGCGATATGCTTGGCGCCGCTCAAATGCTCCACAAGCTCTACGAGACTGCGAACGGGCACGATGCGCACGCCATCGATCAGGCCGCCTTCCTCTGCGTCGGCTTCGGGCAGGTAGACGGTCTCAAGGCCGCGCTCTTTTGCTAACGCCACCATGGGCAGCACGCCCTGGGCGTGGCGGACGTTGCCGTCCAGCGCCAGCTCGCCGAGGAGGACAGTGCTGTCCAGGTTGGCGATCGCCTGCTGGGATGCGATCAGGATGCCGATCGCGATCGGCAGGTCGTAGGCCGGGCCTTCCTTGCGCAGGTCGGCCGGGGCGAGGTTGACGGTGATGCGTTGCCTGGGGAACGGGAAGCCGGAGTTCTGGATCGCGGAGCGGACGCGGTCCTTCGCTTCTTGCAGGGCGGCGTCCGGCAGGCCGACGATGGTGAAGTGCGGCATGCCTCTCGCGATGTCCACCTCGACGTCGACAAGTTCGCCATCGAGGCCGGCCACGGCGCAGGATTGTACCTTAGCGAGTGCCATCGGTAACTCCGCGTCAGCTACCTAATCGACAGGTGATGTAAGGTTTGTTTTGCAAGATCGCCCTTTTTCTGTCTACGCCCTTGCGTACTTGCCGGTGCCAAGAGTGCGCCGCGCTCCGGTTGCGCCAAGCAGAGTATGGCACAGAGAACGCCTGTTCTGCAAGTGCTGGCTCGGCGAGCGTACGGACACGGAAGCTTGGTTACTGGCACAGCCTGCCTCCTAATCTTCACCTTAGCGACGCACCAGCTACGCCGACAGGTCTACCCGCAGCCGCACTGGTGGCGATTGCGTCCTGCGACCTAAGAGCATGCGGGCCGACCCATGAGCGCATGTCAAGCCTAGCTAGGCTGCCACTGGCAAGCGCAGCCGGGCTTCTGGATGATATCTAATTTGAACTTGTCCTAACCTGCCTCCCTTTTCCGGGTCCAGTACCCCTGAACACTCGCATCGGCACTGAACTCGCTTACGGGGACAGGTCGCCTGATCCAGAGACTTGACAAGAAGCGAATAAGGAAGTATGATACTGGCATTAAGAAGCAGGGGTTCGGAATCCGGTAACTAAGTTCGATGGTGTGGTGAGCGATAGACGGATCTAGTGGGGAGGCAGAGGAGGCTAGCGATGTTTCTGTTCAGGGCATGCCCACGTTGCCGAGGCGACTTGATTGTCGGGGGCGAGGAAGACGAATCTGCTGTTACGTGTCTTCAGTGTGGTTACGTGGGTGAGTTACCAATCTTGCAATTGGTGGAACCTGAAAGGCCAGGCCCCGTGCCTCAAAGCGGGCCGCAGCACGTAGCTAGTGTATCCCTCCACAGCAGAGCGTGAGGACGGGTTGCTCGTGGCGGCGGCCTGGCTGGCGCACCTCGTTGAGGGGAACGGAAAGCGCAGTTACTAACTTGGAATGATTTCAGGGAGGGGATCGGTTATGACTGTAGATGGAATCAAGGAAGACGAGCGCAGGCTAGTTGGGCGCGCCATCGCTGGGGACGATGACGCCTTTGCGGCCCTGTATGAGAGACATGTCGTTCGCGTCTACCGCCACCTGTACTACATGGTGGGTCAGGAAGCGGAAGACCTCACTGCGGAGACGTTTCTGCAGGCTTGGAAAGCGATCGATAGGTACCAAATGCGAGGCGTCCCCATCATCTCGTGGCTGCTGCGCATAGCTCGCAACCAAGGGGTGAGCTATCTCCGTTCGCGCAGGGAGACGAAACCTCTGCCCGAGGCATTGGCCGACAGCACGAGCAGGAGCGACCCTGAAGCGGCCACAGAGCGCCGGCTCGCGCTGGCGAATGTTAAGGATGCAATCTCGAATCTGGGTGAAGTGCAACGCCAGGTTCTCTCGCTCCGCTTGATGCAAGACCAGGATTACGGAACTGTGGCAGCACAGGTGGGCAGGAACGTGCCGGCCGTACGCGTCATCAAGCACCGGGGTCTGTGCAAAATTCGCGACCTTTTGCAGGAGGCCGTTTGAATCACCGCGGTATCAGGCTGGCCCGCCGATCGGGACGCCCGGTCGATTCCTAAGCAGAGGGTCGAGGGTTCTCGCGCGGATCCCTTCGAGGAAGGTGTGCTCAACCGTCGGCAACGTCTGGGCCGCCACCTCAACCCGCACCCGCACTGGTGACGATTGCGTACCGTGACCTAACGAAGGCCTGCCCGCCGCAGGCGCGTTCGACGTGGGAGGAGAGACTCGAACTCGCGGTCCCTTCGGCCGCGTTCCCTCCTGCGGCGGGCAGGCAGGGCAGGCCTCTGCTTGGGAAGCTGAGGTGTGGTTCTGAGTCTGATGGAAGGTCCAGATGCCCAAATTGGCTCGTGGGGAACGCTACGTGGCGTTAGAGTTCGCAGCGGAGCTGGCGGACGCCCGGGCACTTGTAGACCGCTTCGAAGTCGGGATGCAGCTTCTCCTCGACGACCTCGTACCCAGCTTTCTCGTAGGCGCGCTGAGCGTTGTCGTTACCAATGAACACGCCGATGTCGGCGACGGTCGCGCCCTTGGACCGGCCGCGCTCCATCATCTCAGCAAGCAGCTTGTCCACCAGACCGCGACGCCGAAACTCGGGCTTCGTCGCCACGTTCTCTGTGATCCAGGCCCCCGGAGCGTGTTCCGTCCCGACCAACCCGATCGTCCCCGCGCGCTTCCAGCCTTCCTTGATATCGTCCTGGGTCATGCCGATTGTCCGGCAGGCTTCTGCGATGCCCTCCTCGAGCGACGACTCAGCGTCGAAGTAGCCCGTCATCGCGGCCGCGGGCGTGCCGTCGACTTCGGCGATAATGAAGCCCTGATAACTACCCCAGTGTTTCGTCTCCGTCGTCGCGAGCGCCTCAAGAAAGCGCAGAGCGTCCTTCTCCGAGCCGCCGACGAAGAAGTCCCACATGCCCTTGGGAAGGTGCGAACGAAACGCCGTGAGCTGCACCCAGGCGATGAACGGCAGGTGCTCCTCACGTGCGTCGATGATGCTGACGTCTAGCGCTTCTCTGACCATGCCTGGATGCCTCCTTCTGGCAGCCGTAACGATTCCAAAAACTGGCGGCGGAACTACGAGCCATCTGCTCGCCAGCCTGTAGTACTGCCTCTGGGAGGCACAGGGTCCCGGCTATTGGAGGCAGAGGGCTGGCGTCTCCTACCAGTCCGCTGGGCGGCGTCAGGTGAGCACACGCAGCCTGGCCACGCTCGTCGTCGCCGAACCATACCGCCTACGAAGGCCGTGTGGGTCAACCGATTCATGCCGTCAATTCTACCTGTTTCCTTACCGTCGTCGATTGCGTCGGGCCACAATGGCAATGTGCTACAATCTCGGCCTTGAGGTCACAACGTTGATATGGGGAATTCCGTTGAATAATCCCGAAAGCCCCGATGACGTACGCAGCTTCTACAACCGGGCGATGGAGGGGCCGCTACGCATGCTGTTTGGCCCGCTCGGCCTGCAGGGGGGCGGGTGGCCACTTCTGAACCTGGAGCGTTTGTTCGGCGATGCGGCCAGCCTGCTCGAAGTCGGCTGCGGTCAGGGCCTCCTGCTGGAGAAGGCGCTTCGACGGCTGAAGCCGCGGCGGGCCGTAGGCGTTGACCTTTCCGACGTGATGTTGGAGATCGCCTGGGAACGTCTGAAGCGACGAGGCAAGACCGAAACAATCCAGGTCGCACAAGCAGAGGCGACGACGCTGCCCTTCCAGGATGCTTGCTTCGACGGGCTGCTAAGCATGAGTATGATCGAGCACCTGGACGAGAGGGCGCTGATGAAGTTCATGGGCGAGGCGAGGCGCGTGCTGAGGCCGGGTGGCAGGCTCTTCGTTTGGTCTTTTTCGCCGCGGAGCCCCATCGTGCTCGCGCGTCAAACAATGACCGGCCGTTCCTCGGACGAACTGCGCCTCCTGGCCATCCAGGCGGGATTTCGGGAGGCCCGGAGCCCCCGCGTGGGCCTGCCCTTCCCCTTCAGCTCGACCGTCCTCGCCTATCGAGAGTAGGAGCAACTGCCCGCCGAGGCAGCTTCGCCGTTGGAAGATGGGCTACGGAGGCAGACTATCCAACAGCCCTACGACATGCTGCAGGATCAGCGTGGAGTCGACCGCGTTTACTTGTCCATCACCGTTGACATCAGCGTTCTCGCCGCACGGAAGGGTAGGAAGGAAGCCTGCTTCGTGCTGGAGAATGAGAGACGCGTCTATGGCACTGACATCGCCGTCACAGCTAACGTCACCGATGATGGCCTCTGGGGCACCCGCACCCAGCCAAGCCTCGTTCCAGAGGTATAGGCCTGTGCTTCCCAACCCTTGCGGAACGTTCTTCACGAAGCTGTGGTAGAGCGTGAAGGCTGTCCAGCTCATGATAGGCAGGAACGCCGGGCCCCTCTCATAGATCATTCGCTGCGCGTCCAACACTGCCGCTACTTGCGCCTCAGGGTTGGTAGTCGACTTGGATGCCTGAATCGCTTCTTCGACTTCGGGATAGATGCCGCCGATGCCAACCGCGAAGTTGCGGTCGCCCTGCGGACCGGCGGCGGCATGGAAGTCGAGCGGTATCTCGGGCGTCTCGTAGATCTGGTTGAGCGAGAGCGACGAGTCGTAGTCCAAGTTCTGGTAGGCAGCCAGCCAGGTAGTGAAATCCTGTGCGACCTCCTGGATGTTGAAGCCCGCTGCTTGCATCTGGAAGAGGAAGATCGGTAGATGCCTGTTGTGAAACTCGATGTCCGTCACAGGATAGATAACTCTGATGTCGATCGAGTCAGATCCCGTGGCATCCATGATTAGTTGCCTCGAGAGCGCTGGGTCATAGGACTGGAGGACATCCAACTCTTCCGGCGGCAGCGCAAAATTTCCAAGCGGCCAGTGGACAAGCCCGTTCGGCCTGCCGCCGCCGGGGCCGACGATGAGGTCAACGAACTGCTGCCGGTTCAGCGCATGCAGCGCCGCCTTCCGGATCCGCTCATCGTTCCACGGCGGTCGTTCCGGGTTCATGGTGAAGGAGATAAACGTGTTCACCGGGTCTTCCGTCACCAGGGCGTCAGGAATCTGTGCAAGCAGGCCGTCGACTTCCGCGCGGTCTTCCGCGCCGTAGGAATGGATCTGCTCATCGATGAAGGCGCTCCGACGTGGCTGGCGGTCGGAGAGGCGTACAGCCTGGATCTGATCGAAGTACGGGAGCTGGTCGCCGTTCCCGGCCCGTCGGTAGTAGTTCGGGTTCCTGTTGACGATGATGCCGCCCCTTTCAGAAAAGGAGCCGGCTCGAATCGAGCCGAACGGACCGGCGCCGACGCCCTGAGCATTGATGTCGATCCCCTGCTCGAAGAACTCACGCGGGGGAATACAACCTCCAATCGGAGCGCCGATCCGGAACAGCGTATAGGCGTACGGCGCGACAGTCTTCAGCTGCACAGTTTGGGCGTCCGTCAGGCTGACCGAATCCAGCCATTGGTTGGTAAACGCGGCCATTACCGCACGGTCGTCTTGTGCGATTCGATTGAACCAACTCCGAACATCTGCGGCGTCCATGTCGCGCTCTTCGATACCAATCGTGTTCGGCGCGATCTTGACGTCCGGGCGAATCTTGAACAGGTACGTCTCTTCATCTGGCAGCTCAAAATATTCTGCCAGATCGAAGTAGAAGAAGTCAGGCTGGGTGCGCGAGCGGTCGACTAGACAGTTGTAGATCCGCGGAAAGATACTGGGGCCGAAAGCGACGCTGGTTACTGGATCAAGCGTTCCCCAGTCGCCGGTGATCGGGTAGATGTAGCGTCCGCCACGCAGGGCCTCACCCGCCAAGGCCGTCGTTCTGACACCTGGGAGCGCCAGGCCCGCACCGCTTGCCGCGCTGATCGCAACGAGCCCGGCCGCGCCGAGGCCCGCTCCCTTCAGCAGCCGTCTGCGGGAGATTCTCGATCGTGTTAGCCGCTGCCAGTAGTCGCGCGCCATCGTGGCACCTTCCGCCTGAGTTCTCTGAGTCCTGTAGGCTGCGATAGTACCTCTCCTGTCGAAACTTGTAAAGCGCCTGTAACCCCCAGCGCTCTTCCGCGTTAGGGTAGGCAGGAGAGGGATGAGGAGAGGCGGGGCTCCCCTAGTCTCGCTCCCCCAGAGACGCCCGACGAGAGTCAGGGCGTCTTTGTTTTACAGCGATCTTGACAGGCCTCTAGCCTCCCTGGTATCCTCACGGAACAATCGAATAGTAATCGGCTGCGATCGGGAAGAGTACGTCGCAAAGCGAGGCTTGCCCGCCACCGGCGGGCTTAGAGAGCCGGGTAAGCTGAAAGCCGGCGCCAGCGCTGCGGCCGAATGGCCCCGTGAGCCGCGGACCGAACGTACTTCCACGGAAGGACAAGTAGGCTCCGCCGGGTTGGGCGCCGTTACCTGAGCCCAAGGTATCGTCCTTCTTCAGAAGGGCTGTACTGAAACGAGATGCCCTTTCATCGAGTAGAAACGGGAAGGGCAAGTAGGGTGGCACCGCGAGCCTCTCGCCCCTATAGGGTGAGAGGTTTTTTTGTTTGTATGGAACCAGGAACGAAGAACAAGGAAGCAGGGACGAGGAATGAGCGAGGACAAGAAGCGAATACTAACCGGCATCCGGCCCACGGGTGCGTTGCATCTCGGACACTACGCCGGAGCGTTGGAGAACTGGCTGCGGCTGCAGGACGAGTACGACTGCTTCTTCCTCATCGCCGACTACCAGGTCTCCGACAAGGCCGATGACATCGATTCCGTCCGCGAGGCCGTGCGCGAGATCGCGCTCGACTGGCTCGCCGTCGGCCTCGATCCGGAGCGCAGCCACTTCGTAATCGAGAGCCTGATCCCGGAGCACGCGGAGCTGACGTTGTGGCTGAGCTGGTGGCTGCCACTGGGCATGCTGCAGCGCAACCCGACGCTGAAGGCAGAGATGGCAGAGCTAGGGTCAAATTCGGTACCCGTCGCCTTCTTTACCTACCCGGTGATGCAGATGGCGAACATCCTGATGCCGAAGGCGCACCTGGTACCCGTCGGCGAAGACCAGCTGCCGCACATCGAGATGACGCGGGAGGTCGCGCGGCGGTTCAACCGCCTCTTCGGCGAGGTGTTTCCGGAGCCGGAAGGGCTGGTCGGCCGCGTGCCGCGGCTCGTCGGGCTCGACGGCAACGCGAAGATGGGCAAGTCGCTGGACAACGCGATCCAGTTGAAGGACGACGCCGAGACCGTGACGAAGAAGGTGAAAGGCATGTTCACCGATCCGACGCGCCTGCGCGCCACCGACCCGGGCCACCTCGAGGGCAATCCGGTCTTCATGTACCACGATGCCTTCAACCCGGACACAGATGAGGTGCAGGACCTGAAAGATCGCTACGTCGTTGGCAAAGTCGGCGACGTGGAAGTGAAACAGAAGCTAGCCAATGCCCTGAACGCATTTCTCGATCCGATCCGGGAGCGTCGCGCGCACTACGAAGCGCGGCCGGAGCTGGTGCGCGAGGCGCTCGCCGCCGGCACCAGCCACGCCAAGCGTATCGCCGAGCAGACGATGGCCGAGGTGCGGAGCGCGTTGCGGCTGAACTATCTGGAGTAGATGATGGCTACCTACACACCAACGCTGGACGAAGCGCGCGCGCTGGCCGATCAGGGCAACCTGGTGCCGGTCTACCGCGAGGTGCCGGCGGATCTGGAGACGCCGGTCTCGGCGTTCCTCAAGGTCGCGCGCGGCAAGCATTCATTTTTACTGGAGAGCGTGGAGGGCGGCGAGCGGCTGGCCCGCTATAGCTTCATCGGCACGGAGCCGTATCGAGTGCTGCGCAACGGGCCGCACGCCGCCCGCAACGAAGAGCCGGGCGATCCGCTCGCTCTTGTCGAGCAGGAGCTCTCGCGGTTCCAGCTCGCGCCCGTAGCCGGACTGCCCCGCTTTCACGGCGGCGCTGTCGGCTATCTCAGTTACGAAACGATTCGCCACTTCGAGCCGAAAATACCCGAGGCCGAATTCGACCCGCTCGGCCTCCCGGACGCGATCTTCCTCTTCATCGACACGCTGCTCGTCTTCGACCACCTGCAGCATGTGATCAAGGTCGTTTCGCACGTCCGGCTCGACGGCGATATCGATGCCGCCTACCGGCAGGCTGTCTGGCGGATCGAGGAGCTGGTCGGCCGGCTGGCGAAGCCGCTGGCGGCGTTGCCCTATCGTACAGGCGACGGCGCTACGCCGCCGGGAGAGATCACGTCGAACATGAGCCGCGAGGAGTACGCGCAGAAGGTCGAGCGGATCAAGGAGTACATCGTCGCGGGCGACTGCATCCAGGTTGTGCTATCGCAGCGGTTCTCCCGGCCGACGACCGCGCACCCGTTCGAGATCTATCGCGCGCTGCGCACGATCAACCCGTCGCCGTACATGTTCTATCTGGAGCTTGGCGACGCCCAGGTTGTCGGCGCGTCGCCGGAGATGCTGGTGCGCGTGGAGGACGGCCATATCGACTACCATCCCATCGCCGGCACGAGGCCGCGCGGCCGCGACGAGGCGGAAGACGCCGCGCTGGAAGCGGAGCTGCGCCGGGACGAGAAGGAGCGGGCGGAGCATATCATGCTCGTCGATCTGGGGCGGAACGACGTCGGCCGGGTGAGCCAGCCGGGTACTGTCGAAGTGACGCAGCTCATGGACGTGGAGCGCTACTCGCACGTGATGCACCTCGTCTCGCACGTCACGGGCCGGCTCCGCGACGATATGTCGTCGTACGATGCGCTGCGTGCCAGCTTCCCGGCCGGCACCGTCTCCGGCGCGCCGAAAGTGCGGGCGATGGAGATCATCGCCGAACTGGAGCGCGACCGGCGCGGCGTCTACGCCGGCGCCGCCGGCTACTTCGACCTTTCGGGCAACCTCGATACGGCGATCACGCTGCGCACGATGGTGGTGAAGGACGGCGTCGCGCATGTGCAGGCAGGCGGCGGCATCGTCTACGACAGCGAGCCGGAGAGCGAGTACCGGGAGACGGAGAACAAGGCGCGAGCGTTGCTGCGCGCGATCGAACAGGCTGAGGAGACAGCGGCGGCGACGCCGCGCGGGAGCCTGGGGTACTAGCGATGCCGGAGCTGCTGTCGCTCGCCCTCTTTGAACGCACCAGCCGCACGCTGGTCGTGAAACGCAAGGACGGCCACCAACCGTTCGCTGGGGCGTGGCTGCTGCCCGCCGCCGTCGTCGGCAGCGAGGAGTCGGCGGAAGAGGCGTTGGAGCGGCATACCCGTCGCGAGCTGGGCGTCGAGCTGGGCGAGTTGGAGTTCGCGGAGACGCTCTATCTGGAAGACACGACGCAAGCCGAGCGCTATGTCGTCAACATCTTCAAAGTGCTCGATCACGAGGGTGATCTGCGTTTTCGCGCAGCCGGCGACTACGACGACGCTCGCTGGCTCAGCGGCGATGAGCTGGCCGGGGTCGGTATCGCGCCTGCGCTGCTCGATTGGCTCCAGGCAGGCCGGCATGAGGTGGCGCTGCCCACCGGCCCCGTCCCGGCGCCGGCGGGCGGCGCGACGCCGGACAACCGCCAGGGCTGGAACGCGATCTCGCGGGCGTATCAGGAGCAGTACCAGATTTCGACCGATAGCCTGGTCTATGGCCCGCGCTGCCCTGACGAATCGGAGCTGCAACTGTTGGGCGACGTCGATGGCCTGCGAGTTGTCGTCGTCGGCTGTGGCGGCGGGCAGGACTGCATCGTTCTGGCGAAGCAGGGGGCGCAGGTGATCGGCATCGACCTCTCGGACAAGCAGATCGAGTACGGCCGCCGCCTCGCCGAGCGCGAGCGCGTGGAGGTGACGCTACTGCAGGGCAACGCCGAGGAGCTTATCGGCATTGAGGACGAGAGCCAGGACCTGGCGATCTCCCTGCACGCGCTGGGCTACGTGGAGCGCATCGACCGCGCGTTCGCCGAGGCGTACCGCGTATTGCGGAGCGACTCAGCGTTTGTGTTCAGTGTGCATCACCCGTTCTTCGCCTCGCTGGAGGGCGGGCCACCGTACGGCGCGGTGAAGAGCTACTGGCAGCGGGAGCAGGACTGGCAGTGGGACTTCCCGGAGAAGAGCGTCTCGGCGCGGCTGCGTTCGTGGTACCGGCCGGTGAGCGAATGGTGCTCGCTGCTCACGGATGCCGGCTTCCGCATCGAGCGGCTGCTGGAGCCGCCGCCTGTGGAAGGCGGCGCGATACCGTGGGACAAGGGCTACAACCTGGAGAAGATGCGCCTGATCCCCGCGACGCTGATCGTAAAGGCGGTGAAGCCGTGAGGGTGCATGTTCAGGCAATAACCCACGCTGTAGGTCGGGGTCTTCAGACCCTGACAAGGGCCGAGCTTTCCCGCCGCAGGCGGGTCCGCCTCTGGCGGAAGCTCAACCTCTACAGAGACAGAGGAACGGCAGGGTGTTTTCGGACAATAACCCAAACGGAGGAACGGGGGAATAACCCATGCTGTAGGCCGGGGTCTTCAGACCCCGACAAGAAGCCAGCGAGGGGTGGAAACCCTTTGCCTAAAGGAGTGGTAGAGAACCGTGATCCTGCTGATCGATAACTACGATAGCTTTACCTACAACCTCTACCAGTACCTGAGCGAGCTGGGGGCGGAGGTGCATACCATCCGCAACGATCAGGCGTCGGCTGCGGAGGTCGAAGCGCTCTCGCCGGAACGGGTCGTGATCTCGCCGGGGCCCCGCACGCCCAACGAGGCCGGCATCAGCGTCGAGGTCGTCGAGCGGATGGCCGGCCGCGTGCCGATTCTCGGCGTCTGCCTGGGGCACGAATGCATCGCCGTCGCGTTCGGCGGCGAGATAGCGGGCGCGGGCGAGATCATGCACGGTAAGAGCAGCGCGATTTCGCACGACGGCAAGGGCGTCCTGCGCGGCCTGCCCGATCCGTTCGACGCGATCCGGTACCACTCGCTGGCCGTGGTGCCGGAGAGCGTGCCGGAGAGCCTGGAGGTGACGGCGCATAGCGACAGCGGCGTGATCATGGGCATCCGTCACCGCGAGTACGCCATCGAGGGGATCCAGTTCCATCCGGAGAGCATCATGACCTCCGTGGGGAAGCAGATACTCCAGAACTTCCTGGAGATGTGACGGTTTGCGTGGAGTGTGCAGTACACTCATGTTGATGTACCAGCATTCGTACAAGGACTTTAATCGATGATCCGTGACGCTATCGCCAAGCTCGTCGACGGCCACGACCTCACCGAAGAGGAAGCTGCCGGCTGTATGGAGCAGATCATGGCGGCAGAGGCGACGCCGGCCCAGTTCGGCGCGTTCGTCGTCGCGCTGCGGCTGAAGGGCGAGACGGTGGACGAGATCACGGGCATGGCGCGCGTGATGCGTGAGAAGTCGCTCCACGTCGAGGTCGATGGCCCGCTGCTGGACACCTGCGGCACCGGCGGCAGCGGCAAGAGCGTCTTCAACGTCAGCACCGCCGCGGCCTTCGTCGCCGCCGGCGCGGGCGTCCGCGTCGCCAAACATGGCAACCGGGCGATGACCAGCGCCTGCGGCAGCGCCGACGTGCTGGAGGCGCTGGGTGGCAAGATCGATCTGCCGCCGGCAGGCGTGCAGGCGAGCATCGAGCAGGCCGGCTTCGGCTTCATGTTCGCGCAGGCGTTCCACCCGGCGATGAAGTTCGCCGGCGGGCTGCGGCGCGAGATTGGCGTGCGCACCGTCTTCAACATCCTCGGGCCGTTGACCAACCCGGCGGGCGCGGAGGCGCAGGTGCTTGGTGTCAGCGACGTGGCGCTGGCCGAGAAGATGGCGCAGGTGCTGCTACGCCTGCACACGAAGCACGCGCTGGTCGTCTCCAGCGAAGACGGACTCGACGAGGTGGGCGTGAGCGCGAACACGCGGGTCTACGAGGTGAAACAAGGCGCATTCGAGCGCTATATGCTGAATCCTGCCGGCCTCGGCCTCGCGACGCACCCGCTGGAAGAGCTGCGCGGCGGCTCGGCAGAGGAGAACGCCGCGACGATGCGCCGCGTGCTGGGCGGCGAGGCCGGTGCGCTGCGCGATTTCACGCTGATCAACGCCGCCGCCGCGTTCGTCGCCGCCGACTTAGCAGATGACATCACCGCCGGGCTGAAACTGGCGGCGGGGTCTATCGATAGCGGCGCGGCGCTGGAGAAGCTGGAGTCGTGGGTGAAGGTGTCGAATGAGGTGGGGTAGCAGTATGCAGATGGGAGAGGCGGTGTCATGCAGGAATTAGGGACATTAGAACGGATCGACGCCCGGAAAGTTTGGACGAACGAGGCTCACGATTTCACACCGTGGTTAGAAAAAAATATTTCGTTGCTGGGTGCGGCGCTGCAACTCGACCTAGATCTGGTTGAGTCAGAAGTCAGGGTTGGACCGTTCGCCGCAGATCTTGTGGCGAAAGACGTATCCAATGACAGGTGGGTCGTCATCGAAAACCAGCTAGAAGCGACTGACCACAGTCACCTAGGGCAGCTTCTGACCTATGGAGCCGGGCTTGACAATGAGGCGGCGGTCTTTGTCTGGATCAGCCCAGAGTTTCGCGACGAACATCGCGCAGCGTTGGATTGGCTCAATGAACACTCGGATGAAGAGTCGCTCTTTTTTGGCGTCGTGATCGAGTTGCTAAAGATTGACGACTCGCCGCCTGCTCCCAACTTCAGGCTCGTTTCATACCCGAATGACTGGAAGAAGAGCGGTGGAAGCGCGAGGCCTGCGATGTCGCAGAAGGGCGCGGCGTATAAGCAGTTCTTTGGCGGCCTCCTGAGCCGCTTTAAGGAACGCTATCCAGGCGAAACGAACGTCGCGACAGCTTCCCCTCAGAACTGGCTCAACCTTAGCATCGGCAAGAGTGGTTTCTTAACGAATTGGAGCTTCACCGGCGACAATCGCTTCCGTGTGGAGATCTCCATTGATACAGGTGAGGCCGAAATCAATTTAGCGTACTTCCAGCAGTTGCGCCGCAGCAGCGCGGCGATCGAGGAGAAAATCGGTCACGCTCTGGATTGGGACGAAGTAGAAGGAAAGCGGGTGTGTAGAGTGCACTCCTATTACGACAAGCCGGGTTCGATTTCCAGCAGCGATGAAGAACTACGCGCGCTGGAGGAGTGGGCGATAGATGAGATGAAGACGTTTCGAGATGCTCTCCGTCCGGCGATTCAGCAATTGCCGTCCAACGTCTCGCTAAACGAGACGGAATCGCCATGACTGACACTACTGAAACCGGCACGATCCTCGACCGCATCGTTGCCGACAAGCGCGAGGAGTTGGAGAAGCGACAGCGCGAGGAGCCGATCGACGCGCTCCAGCGGCGCATCCGCGAGCTGGACGAGCAGTGGAGCCTGGCCGAGGCGATCCTCGAGGGCCCGCGCGGCCCGCACGCCGGCGGCAAGCGTGTCCAGCTCATCGCCGAGATCAAGAAGGCCTCGCCTTCGAAGGGGAGGCTCGTCGCGGAGCTGGAGCACCGGTCGCTCGCCCGTACGTATACCATAGGAGGCGCTGCTGGCATCTCCGTCGTTACGGAGCGCAAGCACTTCCTGGGCGAGGTGCAGTTCATGCTGGACGTAAGAATGGTGCTTAAGGGCTACTACCCCGGCGGCCGGCCATCGATCCTGCGCAAGGACTTTCTTTTCGACCCCTACCACCTTTGGGAAGCGCGGGCCTACGGGGCCGACGCGGTCCTGCTCATCGCCGCGATTCTTGAGGGCAGCCAACTGCGCGACCTGATCGACCAGGCGCGGGAGCTGGATATGGAATCACTGATCGAAGTGCACGATGAAGCGCAGGTGGAGCGCGCTGTCGAGGCCGGCGCGGACCTGATCGGCATCAACAACCGCGATCTGCGCACGTTCAACGTCGACCTGGCGACGACAGAGCGGCTGCGTCCGCAGATTCCCGACGACAAGGTCGTCATCAGCGAGAGCGGCATCTCCACCACCGCTGACGTCGAGCGGCTGGCCGACTGTGGGGTGCATGCGGTGTTGGTCGGAGAGGCGCTGATCACGGCCAGTCATGTTCGCGAGAAAATGAGCGAGGTGCTGTTGTGACGAAGGTGAAGATCTGCGGCTGCATGCGCGTGCAGGACGCGATGGCGGCGAAAAAGGCCGGCGCGGAGTTCGTCGGCCTCGTCTTCGCGCCCAGCAGCCGGCGCAAGCTCTCGGTCGAACGGGCACAGGCGATCGTCGTGGCGCTGGCCGACGGCGAACGTAGGCAGCCGCGGCCGCCGCTCGTGTCGGTCAGCGGGGACGATAACATCGAAACCTGGTTTCAGCACGGCGCGGAGGCGTTGGAACGCATCCTGGCGCGCAGGCGGCCGCTGACAGTTGGAGTGTTCGAGGATCAGCCGCTGGAGGAGATAAACTCGATCGCAGAGGCCTGTGGCCTGGACATGGTGCAACTGAGCGGCCATGAATCGTGGGCCGATTGCGTACTGGCCAATCGACAGGTCGTCAAGACGGTGGAGACACCGGCAGGCATCGCCGCCGAGGATGTTATGGATGGCATGGAGACTGGTACGGCTATCGCCTGTCTGTTAGACGGCAGCCGTGGCCAGGGACAGCCAGTCAACCTTGAAGTCGCCGCGGCTATCGCCGCAGAACTGCCGGTTTGGCTGGCCGGAGGCCTGACGCCGGAGAACGTATCGGCCACCATACGGCGGGTGCAGCCCTGGGCAGTCGACGTCTCGAGCGGCGTGGAGACGGACGGCGTCAAGGACGCGAAGAAGATCCACGCCTTCGTCTCGGCGGCGAAGGGGCAGTAGCGTGATGGCTACCGCCCGCCCTGACGAACGCGGCCGTTACGGCGCATTTGGCGGCCAATTCGTGCCGGAGACGCTGATGACGGCGCTCGGCGAGCTGGAGCGCGCCTTCGCCGAGGCGCAGGACGACGCCTCGTTCCAAGAGGAGCTGGCCGCTTTGCTGCGCGACTTCGTCGGCAGGCCGACGCCGCTCTATCTGGCGGCGAACCTCTCGAAGCGGCTGAGCGGCACGCAGGCGAACGGTAGCCCGCGCGTGCGCATCTATCTCAAGCGCGAAGACCTGGCTCACACCGGCGCCCACAAGATCAACAACGCAGTCGCCCAGGGCCTGCTGGCACGCCGGCTGGGCAAGAACCGCATCATCGCGGAGACGGGCGCTGGCCAGCACGGCGTGGCGGCGGCGACCGTCTGCGCCATGTTCGGCCAGGAGTGCATCGTCTACATGGGTGCGGAGGACGTCCAGCGGCAGGCGCTGAACGTCTTTCGGATGAAGCTACTGGGAGCGGAGGTGCGCATCGTCGACAGCGGCAGCCGCACGCTGAAGGACGCGATCAACGAGGCGATCCGCGATTGGGTGACGAACGTTGAGACGACACACTACCTGCTGGGCAGCGCCGTTGGCCCGCACCCCTATCCGTTGATGGTGCGCGAGTTCCAGTCTGTCATCGGCAGCGAGGCGCGCGAGCAGATCATGGCCGTGGAAGGCCGGCTGCCCGACTACGCCGTCGCCTGCGTCGGCGGCGGCTCGAACGCGATCGGACTCTTCCATCCGTTCTACGACGACGAGGCCGTTCGCTTCATCGGCGTTGAGGCCGCGGGCGATGGCATCGAGACGAATCGCCACGCAGCGCCGCTAGCGGCCGGACGGCCGGGGGTGCTGCATGGGGCGTACTCGTTCCTGATGCAGGATGAGGGAGGCCAGATCGAGGAGGCGCACAGCATCTCGGCCGGCCTCGACTACCCGGGCGTGGGGCCGGAGCACTCCTTCTACAAAGAGAGCGGCCGCGCGGAGTACGCGAGCGCAACCGACGACGAGGCGCTGGCGGCGTTCCGGCTGCTGAGCGAGACGGAGGGGATCATTCCGGCGCTGGAGCCGGCCCACGCACTGGCACACGTGGCGAAGCTGGTACGGGATATACCGGACGATTCTATCGTGCTCGTAGGCCTGTCCGGCCGCGGTGATAAGGACATGGAGATCGTGGCTGGCGCACTCGGCGTCCAGTTAACGTAGTCGTGCAGACCGTGGACTTGCATTCCGATGACCAATCGGCGGTCGAACAGGCTGCGGCGCTGCTTGTCGATCTACTGCCGGAAGGCTGGTCAACCATGGAGTCGGCGCTGCGGGAGGTGGCGGAATCGTTGCCGGATGAGCGGATCAGCCGCATCGCCAGGGAAGGAGAAGAGGTGGTCGGCTGGGTGAGCGGGCAGGAGGCGTATATCGGCCACACTTGGGAGCTGCACCCGCTGGTGGTGAAGCGCGAGCGCCACAGACAGGGCATCGGCCGCGCGCTCGTTGCCGACCTGGAGGAGCGCGTGCGCGAACGCGGCGGCCACACCGTCTACCTGGGTACCGACGACGAACGCGGCGAGACGAGCCTGGCGAACATCGAGCTTTACCCAGACCCGCTCGAGCACGCGGCGCGTATCACCAACCCCGGCGGCCACCCATACGAGTTCTACCAACACGTGGGGTACACTATCGTCGGTGTTCTGCCAGACGCCAACGGCTTCGGCCGGCCCGACATCTTCATGGCGAAGCGTATCGCGCCGCTCGCCGCGCCACAGACCTAGGAGGGCGTCATCGAACCTGAATCTCGCTACTACAACTCCCAGCGGCTGAAGCTGCACTACGCCGTCTGGGGTGACGAATCGAAGCCGCCGCTGCTGCTGATCCACGGCGGCCGCGACCACGTCCGAAACTGGGACTACGTTGCGGAGGCGATGGTCGATGAGTACTGCGTCTACGCGCCGGACCTGCGCGGTCACGGCGACAGCGACTGGTCGATCGGCGGGCAGTACAGCATGACGGAGTTCGTGCTCGACGTCTCTGTGCTGGCCGATGTGCTCGACCGCGATCCGCTGACGATCATCGGCCACTCGCTGGGCGGCGGCGTCGCGCTCCAGTACGCCGGCGTTTGCCCGGAGCGGGTGGTGAAGGTCGTCTCGATTGAAGGGCTTGGCCCGCCGATGCAGCCACCACGCTCGGCGCACGAACGCATGAAGGAGTGGATCGGCCACATGCGCCAGTTCGAGCAGCGCAAGCCGCGCCGCTACCCGTCGATCGACGCCGCCGTCACGCGGATGGAAGAAGAGAACCCGCACCTCTCGGAGGAGATGGCGCGCCACCTCACCGTTCACGGCCTGCGCCAGAACGACGATGGCACCTACACCTGGAAGTTCGACAACTACGTGCGCATCCATTCGCCGTACCAGTTCAACATCGAGGACGCGCGCGACATTTGGAACCAGATCCGCTGTCCGGTGCTACTGGTGCGCGGAGATGAAAGCTGGGCGGGCGACCCGGAGAAAGACGGCCGCGCCAGCGCGTTTCACGACTACTGCTTGGTAACGATTAAGGATGCTGGCCACTGGGTGCACCACGACCGGCTAGAGGAGTTCCTAAAGGTTTCGCGGCGGTTCCTGCTGGGAGAGTAAGGCGGCTCGCGCTTCTAACGTAGGCGCGGGCCTTCACCTGCCCGCCGACAGG
This sequence comes from Chloroflexota bacterium, assembly GCA_022565155.1. Taxonomy (GTDB): domain Bacteria; phylum Chloroflexota; class Dehalococcoidia; order DSTF01; family RBG-16-68-14; genus JADFKB01. The sequence continues at coordinate 23,226 of JADFKB010000002.1, forward strand.
CGGGGACCCTCGCGAAGCCAGTCGGGGTCTAACGACCCCGATCTACGGTAGAGCCTTCACTGTTGCTTGGGGTTGTAGCTGGGGATCGAGCATGCGCAGCGTATGCTTCGGCGTCCAGCCTCTCGTAGCAAACTCGAGCGTCGCCAGGTCGGTGCGAAGACGCTGCAGATCCTCCGGCGTGTCCACGTCGTAGAGCGTGTCGAGCAAGCTGACGCGCAGCCCGGCCGCCTTCGCATGGCGCAGCGTCGACGATAGCACGGCGCTCGTCCCCCAATCGACGCCTTCGAACAGCCTGGGCTGCGGCGTCCGGCAGGCGAGCAGGTAGTAGCCGCCGTCGGCGCTGGGGCCGAGGCAGAGGTCGAGCGCGTCCAGCTCGCGCAGGGCTGCGCGCAGGTGGCTTGGTAGGAGAAGAGGCGCATCTGTGCCGATCATGACCAGCGGTGCATGGCCCGCGCTCTCCACACGCTGTAGCGCCGCCAGCATCCGCTCGCCCAGGCCGATGCCTTCCTGGGGAATGACAATAGCCCGGCCTGCGAACTCGGCTGTCGCCCAGGCAACCGCCGAAGCAGGTGTGACAGCGAGATACACGGAGCCCAGGTCCGCCGCCAGCGAGACCTGTACCGCGTCGTTCAGGAACGCCTGCTGCAACCGAAGACAGGCTTCGGCTGAAAGCGCCGGACGCAGCCTCGTCTTACCCTCGCCCAGGCGAGGCGCGCGCGCCATGACGATGACAGCAGGATTAGTCATCAGCGGCCAGCTCTCCGACGAGTACCAGGGGCTGGCGGCCGCGTTCGTCCTCCGGCCAGGCGGTTGTCGCTTCGTTGGCGTCGCCGCTCCTCTGCGGGCGGTGCTTCGTGAAGTACTCGTCGCACCAGAGGCAGACGTTGCCCAGCTCACGAATACGCTTACGGGCGTATTCAAGGTCAATGCCGGTCGTGACGCCCATCGCCGCGGGGTCGCCGCGATTCAGCGCCTCCCACATCGGATCGCCGCGGTGCCGGTCGAGGATGTCGAGCAGCGGCTCTTGGGCGACGTCCCCCAATGCCTCGACCGTGCCCGGGCAGCACGGGTAGACGGAGGTGAGCTGGATCGCGGTCTCCTGTCGATCGCTGCCGTCATCCAGAAAGCCGAGCGCGCCCGACCAGAGGGCGCAGACGTTGTGTTCCGGGTCATCCTTCCATATGCCGTTGCGCAGCGCGCGGCCGCGGGCCCAGAGACCGCCCAGCCAGAGGTCCGGCGTCGCGCCCCAGAACGAGAACGTGCGCAGGGCCGGCTTCTTTGCCGAGGGATCCCCGACGTCGACCTCGAGCAGGCCGCGGCTGACGAGCAGGGTGTGTAGCCGTTCGCGCAGGCCGTCGCGGCGGGCGTGGTAGGGGTCCTGGCTGGCGATGCTGATGTGTTGAACACCTGCGTCCAGCAGGCGGTCCAATGCATCCGCGTCCAGCAGATCACCGTTCGTTTGGAGGGCGAGGTGGGTGCCGCTGCCGTACTTCCGGCGAGCCTTACGAAGGATATGAAGCAGCATCTCGGGTTCCGTCAACGGCTCGCCGCCGCTGAGGATCAGCCGGTTGGTGTCAGGCAGATGTTCGATCACCGCGTCTGCCTCGCTTAGGGTGACCGTCGGGCCGCCCGGGCGCGAGTGGTTATAGCAGTGAGCGCAGTACTGGTTGCAGCGGTGGGTGAAGACCCAGTAGATCGATTCCATGATCACAAGCCTATGATAGATCATCTCGATGTTAGGTGATCGGCAATACTAGCGGACGTGTTGGTAGAAGCGGCCGAGCCAGCGCGGAGAGACCGGCAGGAAGTAGAGCAGCTGCACCGTCCACCAGGAGGCCCAGGTGCGCCAGAAGCCGCCGTGACGCCACCGGCGCGACGAGGGTACAACGGTCTGCGCCAGCGCCGCGAGCTTGCCAACGCGTCGCATTCGAATAACCAGGTTCGCGTCTTCCATGATCTGCCAGTCCGCGAAGCCTCCCAGCCGCTCGAAGAAGTCGCGGCGGACGAAGATCGCAGAGTCGCCGTAGACGAGGCCGCGGCCTCCGAACCGAAGCAGGTCGTAGATGACGGCGATGAAGACCTGTTGCAGCGTCCGGCCGAATCGGACGCGGAAAAAGCCGCCGATGACTTCGGGATCGCGAAGCGCGTCTTCGATTGCGGCCAGGGCGTCGGGCGGCAGCCGGACGTCGGCGTGGAGGAAGAGGAGCGTGTCGCCGGTGGCCCGCGCCGCGCCGGCGTTGAGCTGCGCCCCGCGCCCCGCGCGCGAGCGCACGATCGTCGTGTGCGGCGCGGCGAGTTCGACCGTGCCGTCGTCGCTGCCGCCGTCCGCCACGATCACCTCGGAGGGGTGGAGGCGCTGGAGCCGGCGCAGCGCGTCTTCGATGACGGACGCTTCGTTCAGCGTGGGGATGATGATCGAGCAGCGCATAGACGTTCGCCGGTTGGCCTAGCTGAGGTGATACGCGACAATGCCAGTGTACCAGGAAGGAGCGCGCATGGAGACCGCTGCCCCCGCCTCGGAGCGCGGGATCGACCCGAAGCCTTGGGGCATTCCGGCGATCGCCGCCGTGCTCGCGATTCCCGTGGCGTTGTTCGCCTCCAGCTTCCTCGTTGACGCCCCCGATGATCTCACCACAGGCGAGATCGTGGTAGGGCTCGTCAGCACCCTAGTATTCAAAGATGCGCTGTTCATCGGTCTCGTGGCCGCGTTCGCCGTGTGGCGATATCGGCTCGGCTGGCAGGGACTCGGGCTCCGGCCCTTCGATCGAAGTCTCTGGTGGCTGCCGGTCGTCGCTGCCGCTGCTGCGCTGGTCACCGTGATCGTCTATAGCGCCATTCTCGTCGGTCTCGGATTCGACCAACCCGAGCAGAGAGAGGTGCAGACGTTTTTCGAGAGCAATGCCGCGTTGCCTCTTACCGGCTTCGCGCTCGTGATCATGGCGCCGCTCTCCGAGGAGATCTTCTTCCGCGGCTTCATCTTCCCCGGCCTCATCCGGCCTCTCGGCCTCGCCGGCGGGATGGTGGCGAGCGGCATCCTCTTCGGCGCCTTCCATATCACGGGCTCGGACACCGTCGCTCTCTTGCTGCCATTCAGTGCCATCGGCGCTCTCTTCTGCTGGCTCTACTATCGCACCGGTTCGCTCTGGCCGAGCATTATCACCCACCTCCTCTTCAACTCCGTTGGCTTCGCCGTCGGCGCTATCGGAGCGCAGTAATGAACCGGATTGAGCAGGCGTTCGACCGCGCCAAGCGCGAAGAGCGCGTGGCGCTGATCGGCTACCTGACGGCGGGCTACCCGGAGCCGGACGCGACGGTGGGTCTGGCGCAGGCGCTCGTCGCCGGCGGCGCCGACGCGATCGAGCTGGGGCTGCCGTTTTCGGACCCGCTGGCGGACGGCGTGACGATGCAGCGCGCGAACCTGAAGGCGCTGGAGCAGGGGATGACGGTCGCCCGCAGCCCGGGGCTGATCAAGGATCTGCGCGCGGCGGGGGTTGTCATTCCCCTCATCGTTATGACATACTACAATCCCATCCTCGCCTACGGCCAGGATGGGTTTGTCCAGGATGTCGCCGCGGCGGGAGCGGACGGCTTGATCGCCGTCGATCTGCCGCCGGAAGAGGCGGAGGAGCTCTCTGGCCACTGTCACGCCGAGGGGGTGGCGTTCGTTCCCCTCTTGGCGCCGACATCGACCGATGAGCGGATCGCCCTCGTGACGCGGCGGGCCTCCGGCTTCATCTACTGCGTCAGCGTAGCTGGCGTGACCGGCGCCAGGAAGGCGCTGCCCCCGGAGCTGGGGGAGTACCTGCAGCGTGTGCGACGGCAGACATCGCTGCCGCTGGCCGTGGGCTTCGGTATCTCCCGCCGGGAGCACATCGAAGCGCTGCGCGGCCATGCGGACGCCGTCATCGTCGCCAGCGCGATCGTCGATCTCATCGAGGCGACGCCTCGTGAGGAGAGGGAACAAGCGGTTAGAGAGTATGTGGAGGTGCTCACCGGTCGTGGGTAGGTCTGAGTCTAACGGTGATGCGCAGCGACGCTGCGCGATCGTGCCGCGCGCGCTCAGCGTGCTTGCGGCCGGCGCCTATGACGCAGCCCTCCCGGCCGGCACCTTTGGCCGCTAGGCCGGAGCTGCTAGGGAGCAAGGCCGGAATGGGCATGCGCTGTCGAGGTATCCGCGGGGCGACCACCGTTGACGTGAACACCCCCGAGGCGATCCTTGAGGCCACCGCCGAGCTGCTGGCGGAGATGATGCGGGCCAACGATCTGTTGATCGACGATGTGGCCAGCGCCTACTTCACCACCACTCGCGACCTGAACGCCGAATTCCCTGCCGTGGCTGCGAACAAGCTGGGCTGGACGGATGTCGCCTTGCTCTGCGGCCACGAGATGGAGGTTCCCGGCAGCCTGCCACTGTGCCTGCGCATCCTTCTCCACGTCAATACGGAGAAGGCGGCGCGGGACCTAGCGCACGTATATCTGCGGGGGGCGACAGTTCTCCGCCCAGATCGAACGTATGCGAATGACGAAGTAACGGAGGCGAAATCGCCATGATGGTCATTATGACTAACGAGCACAGCGAGGAGGAGATGAACGCCATCCTCCGGAGGCTGGACGAGATCGGACTGAAAGGGCACCCCATTGTCGGTGTCGAGCGCACAGTCATCGCCGTTGTCGGCAGCATCTACCCTGAGCTGAGCGACGAGCTGGAGACGATGGATGGTGTGGAGAGCACCGTCCGGATCAGCACGCCGTACAAGTTGGCCAGCCGGCAGACCAAGCCAGAGTCGACGGTGGTGAAGGTAGGCGGCGTCGAGATCGGCTCCGGCAAGACCGTGATGATCGCTGGGCCGTGCGCTGTCGAGAGCGAGGAGCAGATACTGGCGACAGCAAGAGCGGTGAAAGAAGCCGGCGGCCACCTTATGCGCGGAGGCGCGTTCAAGCCGCGCACGTCGCCCTACAGCTTCCGCGGGCTGGGGGAGGAGGGCCTGAAGCTGCTCGCCCTCGCTCGAGAGGAGACGGGCCTCGCGTTCGCCACGGAGGTGATGTCCGTCCGAGAGGTGGAGGTGGTGGCAAAGTACGCGGACATCCTGCAGATCGGCGCGCGCAACGCCCAGAACTTCATGCTGCTGGAGGAGGTTGGGCGCACAGGCAAGCCGGTGCTGCTCAAGCGCGGCTTGGCGTCGACGATCGACGACTGGCTGTTGGCGTCTGAGTACATCCTGAACACCGGCAACCCGAACGTGATACTCTGCGAACGCGGTATCCGCACCTTTGAGACCGCGACGCGGAATACGCTGGACATCAACGCCATCCCGCTGGTCAAGCAGTTGAGCCACCTGCCGCTGATCGCGGATCCGAGCCACGGAACGGGCAAGTGGTCGCTGGTGAAGCCGGTCGGCCTGGCGTCGATAGTGGCCGGCGCGGACGGCCTGATCGTCGAAGTGCATCCGAGCCCGGATCATGCGCTCTCTGACGGCGCGCAGTCGCTCAACTTCCAGCGCTTCCGCGAGCTGATGGAGCAGATGCGGGTGATTGGCGAGACGGTCGGCAGGCCGCTCTTGCCCGCCGCGACGGAGCCGGTCCGGACGTAACACTCGCTACGACGCTTATCAACGCGGGGCAGCCATCCGGCTGCCCCGCGGGCGATCATGGCTGGCGGTGCGTGCGGGTGGTGCGTCTGCTATCCTGCCCTGGAGGTGAGCGCCAGATGACGTTTGAGGTCGAGCCCGCCACGGCCTTTCAGCTCCAATTGCCGGTCTTTGAAGGGCCGCTCGATCTGCTGCTCTATCTGATCGAGCGGGAGGAGTTGGATGTCACTGCTGTCTCGCTCGCCGAAGTTACGAACCAATACCTCTCCTATCTTCGCTCCGGCGACCAGGTCGATGCGACGGCGCTGGCGGAGTTCATCGCCACCGGCGCCCGGCTGCTCCTGTTGAAGTCGCGCGCACTCTTGCCGCAGCCCGACACCGATGACGAAGACGTTGAAGAGCTAGGTGAAGACCTGGTGCAGCGCCTGCGCGAGTACCGGCGATTCAAGGAAGCCGCCGGCATGCTACAGGACATCGAAGCCGAAGGCCTTCGCACCTACCCGCGCGAGGCGCCGCCGCCGGAGCTGCCGCTGCCCACAGGGCTGGATGGCGTCACGCTCGATCTGCTGGCGGAGATCGTGCGCGAGGTGTTAGAGCGCCAGCCAGTTGAGGAGCCGGAAGTCATCGTCGAGCGCGAGGAGTTGACGGTAGAAGAGATGGTGGCGGAGTTGACGCAGGCGCTGCAACGGCAATCGCAAGTCAGCTTCCGGTCGTTCATCTCCTCCTGCCGCTCCCGGCTGGAAGTGATCGTCGCCTTTATCGCCGTGCTGGAGCTGATCAAGGCGCTGCGGCTGGAGGCGGCGCAGGACGCGCCGTTCGGCGACATCAGTCTGGTCGCGTTAGCGCCGGCTGGCTAAGCGGCGCGGGCGGCGCCGCCGGGACCGGCGATCATCGTGCGGTTGCGGCCGGCGGCTTTCGCCTCGTACATGGCGTGGTCGGCCTGGCCGATCAGATCGCCGGGGCCGTTCATGGAATCGTCCCACTGCGCGACGCCAATGCTGACCGTCTGGTGTAGCTGGATAGCCTCAGCAGTCTCTAACGGATGTTCGGACAGCCGTTCGCGGAACCGCTCTGCGAAGGCGGCCGCTTCTTCCCGTGTCGTCGCCGGCAGGACGAAGATCAATTCGTCACCGCCATAGCGGGCGACGGTGTCGACCTCGCGGCAGGTCTCCTTCGCGCACTGCGCGACGTAACGGAGCGCGCTATCGCCGGTCTGATGGTTGTAGCGATCGTTGATCTCTTTCAGGTTATCGAGGTCTGCCATGACGACGCTGAGCGGGTGACCAAACCTGCGTGTGTGGTTGCAGGCCGCGCTGATCGTCTCGTCAGCGTAGCGGCGGTTGGGCAGGCCGGTCAGAGCGTCGGTGCGCGCCAGGTGACGCTCCAGGTTCATCGTCTCTCGTAGCTGCTGGTTCACGCGCCGCAGCTCGTTTCTGGATTCATCCAGCTCCTGGTACAGGTGGATACCTGTGATCGCGGCCGCTACTTGCGTGGTCAAACCTTCCAGCAGCTCGACTTCTTGACTGGAAAATTCGAGAGGCCGGTGCGATGCGACGGAGAGCACGCCCAGCACTTCGCTCTTCGCTATCAACGGAAAGATGGCGGTTGAGCGAATCAGTGTTCGCGTAAAGAAGTTGCGCCCGCGCTCGGGGATGCGCTCGTCGTTCTGAGCGTCCGCGAACAGCATGGGCTTGCCAGTGCGGATCACCTCCTCGCGCACGGGATCTTGCCGGTCGGCCCCTTCCTTCCAGCGGTCGCTCAGCGCTGTAGTGCCGGGCCGTTCGGAGCCATTGAGCGCGCGTAGTGAGACCCGTCCATCCTCATCGAGCACGTCGATAGACACGTAGTTGACGCCGGCGACGGTGGCAATCGTGTGGGCGATGGTGGTGAGCACGGTGTTCAGGTTGTCGCTCTCTGACAGCACGCGATGGATGTTTGCCAGTGCGCTCAACTGATTGCGCTGGCGCTCCGCTCTCGATCCGTCTAGCCAACTTTCTAGTATTAAGCCCAGCGCTGGCAGGGCGATGTTCACGAAACTGTTTTGTTGATCCGTGAGCCCGTTAGCCCACGGCCCCTGCGCGATCACCATGTCGGACGTGGTGGCCAAGGGGAGCAGGGCGGCAACGTACCGGCAAGGACGGCCAAGCGCGACGTCTTGAAGATCGGTAACCCGGCTATCGCGCAACTCGAAAGAGCAAGGTATGTGGCGAGCGGTAAGGTCGCGGTTGATCAGCCAGAAGCCGATATCGCTCACTTCGAGGCTTGGCCCGGTATTGATCGACCGAAAGCCCTCATGCCAGCCATAGACGAGATGCGCCTCTTGCGCTCCCAGGCCGTCTCGCAACAGCGACAGGCTCTGTTGGATCGCTTCTTCGGGCGGAGCTGGGCCGCTCGCGAGAGCAGACAACTCTGCCAGCTTGGCTATGCAGCTATCTGTAGACGTGGGCATGACTATCTACATAGATAGTCGGCTATTTCGGGATAACCCTTAGGGGAAAGAACCTGTTACTGTAAGCGTCGCAGTAATAATCGCAGCAGCGCGGCGGCTGTCACTCCGGCTAGCGCGCCGCCAGCATCGAAAAGCAAGTCAGTCTCCGAGGCGACGCGGCCGTCTACGAACGCCTGGTGGAGTTCATCAGTGACGCCGTAGAGTACGGCGAGCGCGAAGCTGATGGCCATCGCGGCCCAGGCGGCCTGCGCGGAGCGGCCCGCCAGCGGCCAGTAGAGGAAGGCAGCGAGACCGCAGAACAATACGACGTGGGCCAGCGCGGCGCGCGACGCTCCAGCATCTACGCCGAGCGGCGACGATTGTTGCGAGAGGTAGAAGATGCCTCCCATCCAAAGAACGGCCGGAAGCCAGCGGAGCGCGCCCATGCGCTGCGGCGTTGAGTTCATCTTGACGAGTGATCTACCCCGTGTTAGCATTTCCGGCGGAACCATATCTCACATGCGTAATTGGGGAGGGGGATGGCCCCCTCTCTCGTCTTCTAACGGTCTGGGACGGGTAATATGTCTGGTATGAACAAACGCGAACGCGTCATGGCCGCCCTCCGTGGCCAGGAGGTAGATGCTCCCCCCGTCGGCTTCTGGGGCCACGATTTCATGCGCGAGTGGACGGCTGAGGGGCTGGCGGCGGCGATGCTGGAGCAGGTACGCACGTACGATTACGACTACCTGAAGGTGAACCCGCGCGCCACGTACTATGCGGAGGCGTGGGGCTGTCGCTACCGCAGCGCCAACGACCCGGCGAAGCGGCCGGAGGTCGCGCATTGGGTGCTGCGCGAGCCGGCCGATCTGGAATCGGTGCGGCCGGTCGATAGTTCGGCCGGGCCGTTCGGCGAGCAGCTGGAGGCGCTTCGTCTCATCGCCGAAGGGCTGAACGGCGAGGTGCCGTTCGTCCAGACCGTATTCTCGCCGCTCTCCGTCCTCGGCCGCATGGCGAACGATCGCGAGCTCATTCAACGTTGGATGACGGAGGCGCCAGATGCGCTGAACGCCGCGCTCGCGGCCGTCGCCGAAACGCTGGCTGCCTACGCGCGTGCCTGCCTGGAGATCGGCGCGGACGGCATCTTCTTTCCGACGACGGAGTGGGGCGCCGCCGATGCCTGTTCGGCGGAGCAGTACGAGGCGTTCGGCCGCCAGTACGATTTGCAGGTGTTGGCAGCGGCGGAAGGTGCGTCCTTTAACATCCTCCACGTCTGCCGGCCGCACAACATCATGGACGCGATCTTGGATTATCCAGCAGCCGTGGTCAACTGGGCGGTGCACGATGATGGTAACGCCACGCTCGCTGATGCGATGAAGCGTACCGGCATGGCTATGATGGGCGGCGTCAACGAGAAAGAGACGCTGATGAACGGCTCGGTTGCGGACGTGCGCGCTGAAGTTCAGGAGGCGCTGCGCCAGACCGGAGGCCGGCGATTCCTGGTCGCGCCGGGCTGCTCGATCTCGCCCCAGACGCCTCCGGAACACATCCATGCGGCCGTGGCTGCGGCCCGCGAACAGGGACCCCGCGAACAATGACGATGAGCACCCAGCTCGCCCGAGATGAGCTAAGCCGAGCGGCGGCCGGCCGGCCGAGCGCCGTTACGATCGGCAAGTTCGACGGCGTGCATCGCGGCCACCAGTATCTCGTCGGGCTGCTGCTGGAGCAGGCGAGCGCTAGCGGCCTGGCGAGCGTTGTCATTACGCTGCATCCGCACCCGATAAGCGTGCTGCGCCCGGGTACGGCGATTACCTACCTCTGTTCGTTAGAGGAGCGGGTGGCGCTGCTGCGTTCGCTTGGCGTCGATGGCGTCGGCGTGCTGTCGTTCACGTCGGAGTTGGCGCAGCTCTCCTACCGCGACTTCGTCGGCCTCCTGATCGAACAGTTGGATCTGCAACTGCTGCTCGTCGGCCCGGATCTGGCGCTGGGGCGCGACCGCGAAGGCGACGTCGAGGCGCTGCGCAGGCTGGGCGAAGAGCGGGGCTTTCGAGTCGAGCTGGCACCGATGCTGAGCGAAGACGATGCGAAGGTCGGCTCGGGAGCGGTGCGAACTGCGCTGGCGGCAGGTGAGATGCAGATAGTGAACGGGCTACTGGGCAGGCCGTTTGCGCTTCGCGGCCCGGTCGTGCGCGGCGAGGAGCGAGGCCGGACGATCGGTTTCCCAACGGCGAACATCGCCGTCGCGCGCGATCTGGCGCTGCCCAGGTTCGGCGTCTACGTCACGCGCGCCTATCTGGGCGAGATGGCGTATCCGTCCGTCACGAACGTCGGCGAGCGACCGACGTTTGGGCAGAGCCGGCCGACGATCGAGACGTATCTGCTCGACTTCGAGGGCGATTGCTACGAGCGCGAGTTGCGCATCGAACTGCTGCACAAGGTACGTGACGAGCAGCGCTTCGACGGCGTGGACGCGCTCGTCGCGCAGATCGGCCGCGATGTGGAGGCGACACGAGCGTACTTCGACGAAGCTGGCGAGGCGCCCAAGCCGTGAGCAAAGCGAGCGAATCCGGCGGCGCCGTCGAGGAAATTCTCCAGCGCGGCGTCATCGAGATAATCCCGAAGGCCGAGTTCAAGGAGGCGCTCGCCTCCGGCCGCACACTGCGGCTGAAGTTCGGCCTCGACCCCAGCAAGCCGGACCTGCACATCGGCCACGGCGTGCTGCTGCGCAAGCTGCGCCTGTTCCAGGAGATGGGCCACCAGGTGGTGCTGATCATCGGCGACTGGACGGCGCAGATCGGCGATCCCAGCGGCCATTCGGTGACGCGGCCGATGCTCGCGGCCGAGGAGGTAAAAGAGAACGCGGAGACCTACATGCGCCAGTTCTTCCACGTCGTCGACCGCGACAAGACGGAGGTGCGCTGGCAGAGCGAGTGGTTCAACGAGTTCACGCTGGCCGACGTCATTCGTCTCGCCGCGCGCTTTACGGTGGCGCAGATACTGCAGCGCGATGACTTCCGCACCCGCTTCGAAGCGCAGAAGCCGCTGGGCGTGCACGAGCTGCTGTACCCGCTGTTGCAGGCGTACGACTCGGTCGCCATCGATGCCGACGTGGAGTTCGGCGGCTCCGACCAGCTCTTCAATCTCCTCGTCGGCCGCGAGCTGCAGCAAGAGATGGGCCAACAACCGCAGAGCGTCTTCGTGATGGACCTGCTCGCTGGCACGGACGGCAAGCAGAAGATGGCGAAGAGTCTGGGCAACACGATCAACTTTGAGGACGCGCCGAACGAGCAGTACGGCAAGGTGATGTCGCTGCCGGACTCTGCGCTGGTGGACTACCTGGTGCTCGCAACGGACCTGCCGGATGAAGAGGTGGCGGCGATCCGGATGCAGTTGGAAGGGCACACCGTCAACCCCATGGACGTGAAGAAGCGGCTCGCGCACGAGATCGTCTCGCAGTTCCACGGCGATGCTACGGCGGAGGAGGCGGCAGCGGAGTTTGGCCGCGTGTTCCAGAAGCACCAGACGCCGCAGGAGATGAGCGAGTTCTTGCTGGCGGAGATCAGTTCATATGCAGTCGATGACAAAGGTAGACAGACGCAACGGGATTCGACCCGTCGGATGTACGATCTACCGCATCTGTTGCACGACAAAGGCTTCGCCGGCAGCGTCGGCGAAGCACGCCGCCTGATCAAGCAGGGCGCGGTGCAGGTGGTGGAAGGGCCGGGCAAAGGGTCGGTGAAGGGCGCTTCTGCAGAGCTGGGCGTCGGCTCCGTCGTCCGCGTCGGCAAGCACCGCTTTCTGCGGATAGTGGATGCTGATCAAGAGGAATCCTCGTAGGGACAGACCTTTCCCGCCAAAGGCGGGCCCGCCCGGGGCGGAAGGTCTGTCCGCAACCACTGTCGCCCGGCAGTGAGAGTAGCCCAGCCCTAAATCCGGCTCTAAAGCCACCCCATCTCCTCGCTATCAGACCTGCGACCTGGTAGGCTGACTGCAGTGGCGCAGGGGAGGGCATTGACTATGGATTCTGACTTCCGGATCGACATCGGCGAAGTGCAGCGCGCGATCGACGTGGGCGAAATCACCGCCCTCTACTTTCCGCTGCTGCGGAAGACGCTGCTAATGGACACGCGCACCACCGGCGTCGACGGCCCGATGATCAAGGTAGTGCCGATGGCCTCATCGCCAGAGGAGCGCTTCCGCGACCTGGTGCGCATGCGCCCCCGCCTGCCCAAGCCGGAGAGCATCAACATTGTCCCGTGGCCGAAGTACGTCGCCAGCCTGGTGCGGCTGCAGGTCTGGGATCACATCGTTCGGCGCTTCCTTGAGATCGGGCCGCCGGAGATCGTCAAGCGCTGTGAGGAGTGCCTGGAAGAGTTGAAGCGGATGGAGCGCGAGGAGATCCGCCGCGCGATCACGGGCGAGAACTATGAGACGCTCTGGGACGTCGCCGGTACGCAGGAAGGCGCCGAGGTCGACGACGATGACGAGGAGCTCGTCTAGCTAGACTGCTGGTTACTTGAATTGAACGCAACGAGCGGGCGACAACGTCGCCCGTTCGCTCTTTCTTCCCCGTTCCTCATTCTCTTATGCCGCCGTAGCCTAGGTCGCCTGGGTGTCTCCGCTCTCGATCACCTTCTGGGCGATGTGCGCCGGCACCTCTTCGTAGTGGCTCATCTCCATCGTGTAGTGGGCGCGCCCCTGCGTGATCGAGCGGAGATCGGTAGCGTAGCGCTGCACCTCGGCGAGCGGCACCTGGGCTTCGATCACCGTAAGCGCGCCCTGCGGCGTCATCCCCTGCACCTTGCCGCGCTTGCCGTTCAGGTCGCTCAGCACGTCGCCGGTGTGCGACTCCGGTACCGTGACGCTTATGCGCATGATCGGTTCCAACAGCACAGGGTTGGCGTCTTTGACGCCCTGCTTCAGCGCCACCGAACCGGCGATCTTAAACGCCATCTCTGACGAGTCGACCGGGTGCTCCTTGCCGTCGAACAGATTCACCTTGACGTCGGTCAAGGGATAGCCACCAAGCACGCCTTCCTTCATCGCTTCTGCCACGCCCTTCTCGACGGCTGGGATGTACTGCCTCGGGACGGAGCCGCCGACGATGCTGCTGGAAAACTCGAAGCCGCTGCCGCGCTCGCGTGGCGCCAGATCAAGGGCGACGCGGGCGTACTGGCCGTGGCCGCCGGACTGCTTCTTGTGGATGACGTCCACTTTAGCCGTATTGGTCACCGTCACCAGGTAAGGCACCTTAGGCGTGACGAGGTCGACCTCGACGCCGAACTTGCGCTTCATCCGTTCCGCGGCGACTTCGATGTGGGTCTCGCCGAGGCCGGAGAGGATCGTCTCGTTGGTATCTGCATCGCGATGCACGCGGATGCTGGGATCTTCATCCCTGATGCGGCTGAGCGCCGCGCCCATCTTGTCCAGGTCGGCTTTCGTCTTTGGGTAAACGGCTAAACTGTACGACGGTACGGGGCTGGCGATCTCCGGCAGGACAATCGGACGCTCCTTCGCGCAGAGCGTGTCGCCGGTCGTCGTCTCGGCCAGCTTGGCGACGGCGCCGATGTCGCCCGCCGCGATCGACGGCGTCTGCTCCTGGTCCTTCCCCCTCAGGTGGAAGAGCTGGCCCAGGCGTTCGTCCGTCCTGCGCTTGGCGTTCCAGACGTGGGAGTCGCCCTTCAGTGAGCCGGATACGACGCGTAGATATGTGAGCTTACCGACGTAAGGGTCGGCGGTGGTCTTGAATGCGAGCACGGCCAGCGGCCCGCCGGAGTCGGCCGTCAGCGACAGTTCGCCATCGGCGCCGTCCGTCGCCTGAACTTCGCTTGCATCGCGCGGCGACGGGCTGTAGCGCACTAACGCGTCGAGGGCGCGCGCGATGCCGATGCTCTTCGTCGCGGAGGCGGCCAGGATCGGCACGACGCTGCCCGAGATGACCGCCGCGCGCAATGCGGTGGACAGCTCCTCTGCCGTGAGTTCTTCGCCCTCCAGGTACTTGTTGATCAGGTCGTCGTCAGTCTCAGCGATCGCTTCCACCAATTGCTCGCGATAGCTGGCCACCTCGGCGCCGAGCGATTCAGGGATCTCGCTCGCGTCCTTGCCTTCGCCGAGGAACGCCTGCATCTCGAGCAGGTCGATGACGCCCTCGAAATTGTCCTCGGCGCCGATCGGGAGTTGCAACGCAACGCACTGCTTGCCGAAGCTCTCGCGCAGCTGCTCCACGGCGGCTGTGAAGTCGGCGTTCTCGCGGTCCATGCGATTGATCAGCACCATGCGCGGCAGCGACTCTTCGTCCGCGTAACCCCAGGCGAGGTCCGTTCCTACTTCGATGCCCGCTACGGCATCGACGATGATTAATGCCCCGTCCGCCGCGCGCATGCCCTCCTTCACCTGTCCTTGAAAATCGGCGTAACCGGGCGTGTCGATCAGGTTGATCTTGACTTCGTTCCACTCGCAGGGTATCAGTGAGAGGCTGATGCTGATCTGGCGCTTCACCTCGTCGGGGTCGTAGTCAGACGTGGTGTTGCCGTCGTCGACCTTGCCAAGCCGGGTGATGGCGCCCGTCGCGAACAGCGCGGCTTCCGAGAGCGACGTCTTGCCGGCGCCGCTATGGCCCAGCACCACAACGTTGCGAAGCTGATCCGTCTGATACTCTTTCATACCGCTCCTCATGCTGGAATCGGCGATGTGTGGATATGTGCGACGTGCGCCTGAGTCTGGCGGCGACCGCATGGGATTGTACCAGTACCACCTGAAGGCAGGCAAGACGGTTTGCCTTGGGATCTGGCGAGGTGCGTAGAGCGTTGTGTAACTTTCGTAATAGACAGGCGTTTTGCGCTCCTGCTATAGTCGAGCATCTCTCTCACACCACGAGCAGAAAGGCGGGGCAACGTGATGACGATACATACGCGGCCGGCAACGACGGTCAAGGTTTGCTCTCTGGAGGAGCTGGAACGGGAGGGCAGCAAGGTCGTCGCTGTCGAAGGGCGCGTCGTCCTCGTCCTGCTGGACGAAGGCGAGCTATACGCCCTGGACAACCGCTGTCCGCACATGGGGTTTCCGCTGCAACGCGGCACGGTCAAGGGCGGCATTCTCACCTGTCACTGGCACCACGCCAAGTTCGATCTCGCCGGTGGCTGCACCTTCGACCCGTTCGCCGACGATGTCGTCGCCTTCCACGTGGAGGCGCGCGATGGCGAGGTCTGGCTGGATCCCCGGCCGATCGAAGAGGAGCGTCGCGCCCACTGGACGCGCAAGCTGCAGGAAGGGCTGGAGCAGAACATACGCCTGGTGCTGGCAAAGAGCGTGATCGGCCTAAGCGAGCTGGATGCGACGACCGACGCTCTGCGTGACGCCTCGCTCTTTGCGATCCGAAACAGGGCCGCCGGCTGGAGCACCGGCCTCTCGATCCTCACCTGCATGGCGAACGTGCTGCCCGGCCTCGACCGCGATGATCAGCCGCGGGCGATCTACCACGGGCTGGTACACGCGGCGCGTTCAACTGCCGGCCAGCCGCCGAGCTTCGATCTGGAAGCGCTCGAGACGGCTGAAACGAGGCCGGAGCGGTATCTGGAGTGGTTCCGCAGGTTCATCGAAGTGCGCTCCGGCGATGCGGCTGAGCGGACACTGCGAACGGCGATCCGCATCGGACTGGCGCCGGAAGCGATCGCGGATATGATCTTCGCCGCCTGCACCGACCACCTGTTTCTCGACGTTGGCCACTCGCTCGACTTCGCCAACAAGGCGTTCGAGCTGCTCGACCACATCGGCTGGGAGCACGCCGAGGAGGTGCTGCCGTCGCTGATTCCGAACATGGTGTCCGCCCAGCGGATGGAGGAGACCTCCGCGTGGCAGCACCCGGTCGATCTCCCTGCGCTGCTGCGAGATGTCTACGATGACCTCGATGGGGCGGTCGATAGCGCGGGCGATAGCGCCGCTGGTTGGGAGGGGCATGAGGAGCTGGCGGAGACGATCCTGGACGCCGAGCCAGCGGAGACGCTGGAGTCGCTGCTGGCGCTCGTGCGCCAGGGCGTGCCTCTCACCGAGCTCTCGGCGGCTGTCGCGTACGCTGCCGCGCGCCGGCCGGTGCACTTCCACGTCTCCAACGAGTTCAACGACTGGAACACGGTGCATCACACGTTCACGTACACGAACGCCGTCGACCAGGCGATGCGGCGGGCGCCCTCCCGCCTGCTGGCGCGCGGCATCTTCGACGGGGCGATGTCGGTCTACCTGGAACGGTTCCTCAACGTGCCGAAGCAGCCGATTCCGACGGCGACAGACGCCGCGCCCAGCCGCGACGAGCTGCTGGCCGAATTCGACGCGCAGGGCCACGTGGACCAGACCGCCCAGCTCGCCGCCAACGCGCTCGCGGCCGGCCGGCACGAGGAGCTGATCCAAACGCTGGGCCATGCGCTGCTGCGCGAAGACTCCGGCTTCCACCAGTTCCAAATCTACGAGGCCGGTGTTCGCCAGTACCGCCAGTTCGCCGGCCGGCCGGCGGGGGATCATATCCTGATTGGTGTCGCCCGCTTCCTCACTGCCCACGCACCGACGGTGCGCGCCGTCGGCCAGACGTACGATATCGCCGCGCGTCTGCATCGAGGTGAGGCGCTCCACGGCGAGGACGAGTAGCCTCGCTCTGGCTATATGGAAACGGGGACGCGCCGTTGGCGCGGGGTCCGCCTGCGACGGGTAGACTGGGCTCACGGGACATTCTCATTATCGATTGGCGTGTCCTGTTCGTTCTCCACTGGCCCGCCGGTTGATCGCTGCCCTTCTTGATGCGTGGAAGAGTTCCCGGCGCTGCTGCAACGCGTCGGCATCGGCGGCTAGGTCGGCACGCCCTGCCATTCGAGTTTGCCGAGCATCTCGCCGACGAACGGGATCTCGGCGTGGCCGAGCATCTGGCGGATGGCGTTGATCTCGCCGGTGTGGAACCAGGTGTGGAGGACGGCGTTGATGAGAACCGTCCCGATGTTGTCTTGCCCCTGCTTGCTGAGAAGGTGTTCCTCTCGCGTAGTTGAGAGCAGCGTTTCGTCCGCGTCCGTAAGCCAATCGATGCTGGCCTTGGCGTCACGGAGCAGCTTGAGCGCTTCCTGGAGCGCTGGAGGCGTCGGATCAGCCGCCTCTCCGACGAACCGCACCAGATGCCACGGAAGTTCGCCGTCTTTGGCGTAAGCCGCGACGCTTAGCCAGTGACCGACGATGTGACTCACGATCCAAGTGATCGCGTTCATCTCGCCGCCGCCGGTCTTAGCGATGCGACTCTGGGCCTCCTCCGCTGTCAGACCCTCCAGGCCGCGTGCGAACTCTGAGATGGCGAAGCGGGCCAGGTCATCAGGCCGGTAGCCCGTATCGACTCCGCCACCGCCGCGCCACTCCAGATGCCCTGTGATCTCCCCGACGAAGCCGATCTCGTCGTGGCCTAAAATCTGGCGGACGGCGTTGATCTCGCCGATGTGGAACCACGTGTGGAGGACAACGCGCATAACGCGTGTACCGACGCTCTCCCTGCGTAAGTCGTCCGGCGTGCTGGAGAGAAGCGATTCGTCTGCGCTAAGGAGCCAATCAATGCTGGCTTCAGCTTCTTCAAGCGACCTGAGCGCTTCGGTGAGTAGTAATGGTGTCGAATCAGCCTTTTGTCCGAAGTAGCGGAGCAGAGCGCGATCTGGCTCTTCATCGCCGCCGGCGCTTGCCACGAGAAGCCAGTGGCCGGCGATGTGGCCGACCGTCCAGGAGATCGCGTTCATCTCGCTGCCGTCCGCTTTCCGCATCCGAGTACGGGCCTCTTCGTCCGTCAGGCCTTCCAGGCCGCGCCGAAACTCCGCCTGGGTGAACCGAGCAAGTTCGATTGGCTGATACATGGCGCTCTCCTTGTTGGCTGGCGCTGACGCGGCGTTCAGCGGGTGGATTTCACCTTGAGAATAGCCTCGCGCTCCGCGCCTTTCAGGTCTCGGATGGCGTACAGCGTGATTGTAGACGAGATGCCGGCTCTCCGCATCTCTTTCGCGAGCGCCACCACCCGGCGCTTCGCTCCCGGCCCCGCACGCATGGTGTCTTTCAGCGCCCAGCCGGCTGCTTTGCGAACGAGGTCGTCTGGATCGTGCTGCAACGCCTTGCAGAAGCGCAAAGTGACGTCTGCGAACTCGCCGCTCGCCGCGACAGCGCGGGTGAAGGTGATGACGCTGGCGCGACGCTTCCAGCGGTTCGGCGAGCGGTTCCACCGCGCCAGGAGCGTCAGCGTCTCCTTAGGGTAGCGCTGCAGCAGGTACCATGTGATGCTGGGCTTGCCGGATGCGAAGTCGTCCGTCATCGACCACGATGAGAAGTCATCGAGCAACCTGTCCAGCTCATCGAACGTGCTCGGCGTCAGATCCGCGATGCCGGCACGCAGCGCCGCCAGCGCGACGTGGCCCTCCTCCTCGATGTGACTGCGCAGCAGGAGCCGCGCCAGGGCCAGCCTATCTTCGATGCCTAGCTCCGAGAATGGCTGTCGCCACTGTTCTTGCAGCTCGCGCCAGGCGGCTTTCGGAACTCCGTAGAACGTGATCGGCTCGCTCTGGGCATGGGCTGGGCCTGTCGCCGCCGGGCTGCCGGCGGCATCTTGCAGCGCAGCGGCGATCCGCCGGCGCAGCTTGGCGACCGCGGCCGAAGGCCGGCCTGCTCCTGACGCTGAAGGATGTTTTGGTGGTGACATCGCCGTGGGCTTTCGGGTGGCGATGATGAGAGGCAGCTAGATGTAGACGGGGTGCACCTTGCGGTGACGCTCGGCGGCGCCGGACTTATACGCAGCCTCGGCTGTGGCTTTGGCGACCTTCTGGAAGACACCTCGGTTGAAGACGGAGGGGATGATGTACTCATCGCTTAGCTCACTCTTGCCTACGGAGTCGGCGATGGCGTGGGCGGCGGCGATTTTCATCGGCTCGTTGATGTCCCAGGCGCGGGCGTCCAGCACGCCGCGGAAGAGGCCCGGGAAGCAGAGGACGTTGTTGATCTGGTTCGGGAAGTCGGAGCGGCCGGTCGCCATCACGCGCGCGTGCGGCAGCGCGTCTGCCGGCAGAATCTCGGGGTCCGGATTGGCCAGCGCGAAGACGATCGGGTCCTTGTTCATCGATTTGATGTCGTCGCCGGTGAGAAGGTTAGGGGCGGAGACGCCCAGGAAGAGGTCGGCGCCCTTTAGAGCTTCTTGAAGCGTACCAGTGTGGTTCCCCTTGTTGGTGTTCTTGGCAAACCACTCCTTCTGCGGGTTCATCCCTTCCTTCCGCCCTTGATAGATCGCGCCCCGGCTATCGCAGCCGATGATGTTCTCGACGCCGACGGACATGAAGATCTTGGCGCAGGTGATGCCCGCCGCGCCGACGCCGCTGATGACGACTTTCAGTTCGGGAATCTGCTTCTTGACGATCTTGACGGCGTTCAGCAGCGCCGCCAGCACGACGACAGCGGTGCCGTGCTGGTCGTCGTGGAAGACGGGGATGTCCAGCTCCTTCTTCAGCCGCTCCTCGATCTCGAAGCAGCGAGGGGAGGAGATGTCCTCTAAGTTTATGCCCCCGAAGCCGGGGGCGAGGTACTTGACGGTGGAGATGATCGCTTCAGTATCTTTCGTATCCAGGCAGATGGGCCAAGCATCGACTCCGCCGAACTCTTTGAAGAGCATCGCCTTGCCTTCCATCACCGGCAGCGCGGCGAGCGGGCCGATGTCGCCGAGGCCGAGGACGGCCGTGCCGTCCGTGACGATGGCGACTGTGTTCTTCTTCACCGTCAGCGTCCAGGCCGCTTCCGGCTCGCGCGCGATCGCGAGGCAGACCCGGGCGACGCCGGGCGTGTACACTCGCGACAGGTCCGCCCGGCCGGAGACGCTGGTTTTGTTGCGAATCTCAATCTTGCCGCCCTCATGGGCAAGGAAGACCGGGTCCGAGACGCTGCGAATCGTGACGCCCTTGAGGGCGCGCATCTCGTCTAGAATCTCGCGGCCGTGCGCGTCGTCGCGGGCGCCGATCGTCACGTCGCGTACGATCGTCGCTGCATTGGTGCGCACGAGGTCGACGGCGCCGATGTTGCCACCCAGGTCTCCGATAGTACTGGCGATGAGGCCGAGCATGCCGGGGCGATTTGGATATTGGGCCCGAATGGTGATCGTATACGCGGCGGACGCCGCCTCGGCCCTGCGGGAGTTACCGGACATAAGCGTGGCTCCTCATAGAAGTGGCTGTATTATAGCGAATACGCGCTTCTAGCCAAGTCTGTGCAGACTCGTTTTCAGGCGGCCGTGTGGTAAGGTAAAGCGTAGCCTGCGGAGTGCGGGCCGGGCAGCGTTATGCCAACTGTGAAGATCCTGCCGAAAGGCATCGAATACGAAGCGGCTGACGGGTTGACGATCATGGGCGCCGCCCAGTCGCACGACTACTACTGGCCGACAACCTGCGGCGGCGAGGGCCGCTGTACCACGTGCGCCTGCCTGGTGGTGAGCGGCATGGAGAACCTGTCGCCGCGAAGCAGGGCGGAAGAGCGGGTGCTGGTGGAGGAGCGCGGGCAGCAGGCGCTGGAGACGCCGATCCGGCTGGCCTGCCAGGCGCAGGTGCACGGGGACGTCGTGGTGGAGAAGGTTGGTGTCCGGCTGCCGTTCGCGCTGGGCGGCTCTAGCCTGGGCGACAAAGAGGAGTAACGAGGATGACCTACGTTATCACTGAGCCGTGCATCGACGTGAAGGACGCGACCTGTGTCGATGTCTGCCCAGTGGACTGTATCCATACGACCGACGACGACAAGCTGTACTTCATCGACCCGGAGATCTGCATCGACTGCGAAGCGTGCGTCTTCGTCTGCCCCGTGGATGCGATCTTTTACGAGGAGGATGTGCCGGAGAAGTGGAGCTCTTTCACCGAGATCAATCGCGACTACTTTTCGGCCAAGACCGATGAAGAGCGCCACACCTTCCGCACACGCACCGAGAGAGACCGAGGATAGCGTCGCCGCTTGTGCGAGGTGCGCCTCTCTTGCCGCGTGCCCAGATCGCCGATAGACGCTCACGATCCCCACGCTGTTTGCACGACGAGGAGGAGACTAGCCGATGATGGCCTTAGATGACATTCGCGTTCTGGACCTCTCCCGCCTGGCACCCGGCCCCTTCTGCACGATGATGCTGGGCGATCTGGGCGCCGATATACTCCTCATCGAACCGCCGCCGGACAGCCGCGCCGGCAATGCGCCGGGAAGCGGACGCGGCGGCGACGCCTACAACGCGCTCGGCCGCAACAAGCGTAGCATCATCCTCAACCTGCGTGACGACGAAGCGCGCGCGGTCTTCTACAAGCTGGTGGAGACGGCGGACGTGGTGCTGGAAGGCTTTCGGCCCGGCGTCGTCCAGCGGCTGGGCGTCGATTACGAGACGCTGCGGCAGAAGAACCCGCGCCTGGTCTACTGCTCGCTCTCCGGCTACGGGCAGACAGGGCCGTACGCCGGCCTCGTCGGCCACGATATCAACTACATCTCGATTGGCGGCGCGTTGGGCATGATCGGTTGGCCCGGCCAGCCGCCGGCGATCCCGATGAACATCATTGCCGACTTCGCGGCCGGCGGGCTGCACGCCGCCTACGCGATTCTCGCCGCGCTCCACGCCCGCGACCGTCTCGGTCGCGGGCAGTTCATTGATGCCGCTATGTCGGATGGCGTACTGTACCTGCTGGCGAGCTCTATCAGCGGCTACTACGCTAGTGGCGGGCGGGTGCCGGAGGCGGGCGCGACGATGCTGAACGGCTCCATCCCTGCCTACAACGTCTACCAGTGCTCCGATGGCGGCTGGATCAGCATCGGCAGCCTGGAGCCGCACTTCTGGGCCAACCTCTGCCGCGTCATGGGGCGCGAGGATTTCATCCCACATCAGTTTGACGGCGAGAAGCGGGAGGAGATCAGTGCCCACTTCCGCGCACAGTTCAAATCGAAGACGCGCGACGAGTGGTTCGACGTGCTGCGGGAGACGGACATCTGCGCCGCGCCGGTCTACGGCTTGGACGAAGCGTTGAGGGACCCGCACAACCTGGCGCGAGAGATGGTGGTGGAGGTAGAGCATCCGGAGGAGGGCCGCGTGAAGCAAGTCGGCGTCGGTACCAAGCTCTCGGAGACGCCGGGCAGCGTTCGCGTGCCCGCGCCCGCGCCCGGTCAGCACACGGACGATGTGCTGACCGGGCTGGGGTACGATGCGGAGGCTGTGGCTTCCCTACGTGAAGCCGGGGCGGTCGCCTAGAGCAGCGAGACGATGTCGGCGAGGCGTTCGCTGGCCGAATCGATGAGAAAGATGCCGGGGGCCAGGTAGCTCTCTGAGGTAACGAGCAGCCCGAGCACGATCGCCCAGATGGCGAATCCGGCCAGGTTCGCGATGAGGACGTGGGCCGGCCCGGCGGCCGTCGTCGACTGAATCGCAATCGTCGTCAGGCCGAAGAAGAGCGCCACGGATGCAAGACCGACGCCGAAGCTGATGCCGGGGATGAACATCGCTAGGGAGAGGCTGAGCGGCGCGGCGGCCATCCCCATGGTGCGCAGCATCTGTTGCCAGTCCGCATCCTCGCGGAAGATCTGGGTGAGGATGACGTAGGCGACGAACAGCCAGACGATCCAGAGTGCGACGGAGAAGACGCTCCCTAGTACGACCGATTCGAATAGGACCTGGCCGCTATCCGGGAAGTCTTGCGTCAGCCACCAGAGCCAGCCGCCGAGGCCGGCGAGCGCTGTCGATACGGTGACGACGAAGACAGCCGGCAGCGTCGCCGCCGGGTCGTGGCGCACCTCATCGAAGACGCTGGTGTCCAGCAGCAATAGCCGTCGCAGGCGGTCGACCAGGATCGCGAAATCGAGGCGGGGCTCCATTGGCATCATCTTACGCTGCTCCTTCGGTTTTTCTGCAAGAGGGGCGGAATCGTTCCTTGCGCCGTGTTGTCGCTAGTATAGGCGGGCGGCATGATGCGGTAAAGCAGGATGGTCATATGAGGAGCGCGGCCGGCGCAGGCCGCTAGCTAGAGGGGGCGCTTCGCCGGCATGCCTGGCCTTCGGGGGAAGCGGGGCGGCGTCGGCAGGTCTTTGTCGACTATGACTACCTTTTGGTGTTTGTCGGCCAACGGGATCGGGGCGACCACGCGAACAATGCCCTTCAGCGTCTCCATTGCGACATCGGCCTCCGCCACCTCCTTCTCCGCCTCTTTGCCCTTGGGCGCGAGTAGCTGTCCGCCCATGACGAGGAACGGCAGCGTCAGCTCGGCGAGAGTGCGGAGAGGGGCGAGCGCCTTTGCGACGGCGAAGTTGTACTGCTCGCGGTGCTGCGGATCGTGCCCCAGCATTTCAGCGCGACGGGTGATTACCGTCACGTCTTCCAGCCCGATTTCGGGCAGGAGCGCGGAGAGAAACTCCGACTTTCGCTGCTTCGCCTCGACGAGCGTGAGCTGGAGGCTGGGCACCAGAATCTTCAGCGGGATACCGGGAATGCCTGCGCCGCTGCCGACATCGATCAGCGAGCGATCTTCGAGGGAGAGGCCTTCGTCCTCAAGGACGGGGAGCAGCCCCGCGGACTCCAAGAAGTGGCGTCGCTGGACCCCTTCTGCGTCCTTTACAGCGGTAAGGCTGACGCGCTCCGCCCAGTCCGTCAGTATTTCGTAGTAGCGGTGAAACTGCTCTAGCTGCTGTTGGCTCAGTTCGACGCCCATTTCACGGGCGCCCTCTTCAAGAATCGGTAACATCGTCTCCGCCTTGCACCTCCGCGGTAGTCACGCCAAGCAGCGGCGAGCCGCGCCCCCGTCCGGCGGTTTTACCGTCTCAATCCCTGCCTGGCAGGGAAAATTTTATCTGGCCTTAGTGCGCGACGCAACGGCAGCTATCTTAGCGCATCGACTCCGCCCTGCGTCAGTCGACAATCTTTTCAGTTCATCGTCCAGCCGAATCGGCTGGCACCTACGGCCGTCAGTATATGGTACATAACACCTCTGTTGAGCGCTAGGAAATTACTTGAACATGGTGAGAGATATCTAAAGAATTTGCGGCTGCTAGTTGGGGCTGTCTTGCGGCTCGGCGCTGGCGATGTGTAGCGGTTCGTCCGGCTGCGAAAGGAGTTGGGCCTGGGCCTGCACGCGCACGGGCAGCCCCCAGACGTGGATGAAGCCTTGCGCGGCGGACTGGTCGTACTGGTCGCCCTCTTCGTAGGTCGCCAGGGCCGTGGCGTAGAGGCTGCGCGGCGATTTCGTGCCGACGGCTGTTGCCTGGCCTTTGTGCAACCGTAACCTGGTTACGCCGGTGACGTGGCGTTGCGTCGATTGCACATAGCTGGCCAGGTCCTGGTGGTGGCCGGTGAACCAGAGACCATCATAGATCAGCTGTGCGTACTCCTGCGCGATCGACGTCTTCATGCGCAGTTGGGCCTTCGATAGCGTCATCCGCTCCAGGGCGCGATGGGCGCTGTGCAGGGTGACGGCAGCCGGCGCTTCATAGATCTCGCGCGACTTGATGCCGACGAGCCGGTCTTCCAGGTGGTCGATGCGGCCGATGCCGTGCTCGCCGGCGAGGCTGTTGAGCTGTCCGACGAGCGAGACGCCGTCGATCTGCTCGCCGTCCAGGCTGACGGGGATGCCGCGCTCGAAGCCGATCTCTATGTACCGCGGCTCATCCGGGGCCTCGTCCATAGATTTCGTCCAGGCGAACACATCCTCCGGCGGTTCCTGCCAGGGGTCTTCCAGCAGCCCCGACTCGCAACTGCGGCCCCAGAGGTTCTCGTCGATCGAGTATGGGCTCTCTTTTGTCACCGGCACGTCGATCTTGTGCTTCAAGGCGTAGTCGATCTCCGACTGGCGGGTGCGCATGTCCCACTCCCGCAGGGGCGCGACGATCTCGAGGTCGGGCGCCAGCGCTTGCGTGCTGACATCGAAGCGCACCTGGTCGTTGCCCTTGCCGGTGCAGCCGTGGCCGACGGCCTCGGCGGACTCCTCGCGCGCGACATCGACCATGATCTTGGCGATCAGCGGCCGCGCGAGCGCCGTCGCGAGCGGGTAGCGGCCCTGGTACAGCGCGCCCGCTGCGAGCGCAGGGAAGGCGAAGAAGCGGATGAAGTCCTCGCGCGCGTCCACCCAGTGGAAGCCGACTGCGCCCGTGGCCAGCGCCCGCTTTTCGATGGCGGCGCGGTCGCTATCGAGGCCGACGTCGACGGTAAGCGCAACGACATCGTACCCTCGCTCCTGGGTGAGCCAGTGCAAGGCGACCGACGTATCGAGGCCACCGGAGTAAGCGAGGATTAGCTTCTTGGCCACTACTTCGCCGGCCCTCCCGATAGCTCCAGTAGGACGCCTTCAAGGACATCGAGGCCTTCGCTCAGCTCCTCGCGCGGGATGTTGAGGGCGGGGCAGAGGCGGATCGCGTCCGGCCGGACGTTGTTGACGATCAGCCCCCGTTCGAGACACGTCGCGACGATATCTGCGGCGAGAGGCTGCGAGAGCGTCACCGCCCAGAGCAGCCCCTTGCCGCGCGCACCCGAAACGGCCGGTATCCGATCTTCCATGCTGGACAGCCGCTGCTCAACGTAGCGCTCGTCGTCGGCGACCTTGGCCGGTATCTCGTTCTCGATGATGTGGCGCACGACTTCGTAGCCCGCGCGGGTGGCCAGCGGGTTGCCGCCGTAGGTCGAGCCGTGGTCGCCGGGCGCGAAGACGGCGCAGTGGTCTTTCGACAGGACCGCCGCCAGCGGCACGCCGGAGGCGATCCCTTTGGCGAGCGTCATCACGTCGGGCTCGATGCCGGCCAGCTCGTAGGCGAAGAGCGCGCCGCAGCGGCCGATACCGGTCTGCACTTCGTCCAGGATCAGGAGGACGTTCTGCTCGTCGCACCAGCGACGCACGGCGGGCAGGTAGTCGTCGTCCGGGACGATCACGCCGCCTTCGCCCTGTATCGGCTCCAGCAGCACGGCGCAGGTCTTGTCGCTCGTCGCCTGGCGCAACGCCTCAACGTCGTTGTACGGCACGTGGACGAAGCCGGGCGGCAGCGGCGCGAACGGCTCCTTGTAGCGATCGGTCCCGCTGGCGGTGATCGTCGTCAGGGTGCGGCCGTGGAAGCTATCCAGAGTGCAGATTATCTCGAACGCGCCGTTCTTCTTCTCGCGGCCCCACTTGCGGGCGAGCTTGATCGCCGCTTCGTTCGCCTCCGCGCCGCTGTTGCTGAAGTAGACCTGGTCGAGGCACGAGTGGTCGATGAGAAGCTGGGCGAGCTGGAGCTGCGGGACCGTGTAGAAGAGGTTGGAGACGTGGATCAGCGTCTGTGCCTGGTCGGCCAGCGCGTCGACGACGGTCGGGTGGCAGTGGCCAAGGCTGGTCGTCGCCGTGCCGCCGAAGAAGTCGAGGTACGACTTGCCTTCATCGTCCCAGACGCGGCTGCCCTGCCCGCGCACGAGCACGACCGGCTGGCGATTGCCGGTTCGCATGAAGACGCGCGACTCGATTTCGCGCCAGTCGGTCGTGGGCTCAGTCATGCAGTCGAGGATAGCACGGTGCGGAAAGGCGTGGAAGGCGGGAGGCGCCAGGGCGACCAGACGGGCGCCCTAGGGATTGGCCGGCGCTCGGTGCCAGGCGACGTAATCGTCCCAATCGAACAGGCCGTAGTAGCTGCTGATGCGCAGGAGATCGCTCGTCAACCGCTTTGCCTCGCTCCCGTCGGGACGCACCAGCCAGATCTCAGCGTGGGCACCGGGCAGCGATGCGCGGTTTTCCCTGAACCCCTCGCCATCCGTGCGCACGAACATGACCAGCTCGCCATCGGCCGACCAGCGGGGGTAGAAGTCCAGGTAGTCGGGGTCGAAGGTGAGCTGACGAAGGTTGGCGCCGTCGGCGTCTACCACCCAGATCCCTTCTCGCGACCCCTCGATCTTCCCCACATCCAGCCTCGGCATCGCATCGCGTCTCGCCTCGGATGCCTGGAAAGCGACGCGCTGGCCGTCGGGGGAGAGGACCGGCCAGGCGTCGGAGCGGGCCGGCCAGTCTAGCGCCTCGGTCGCGAGCCCGGTCGGGCGGAGCGCCGACTCCGGGTCTTCGGTGATGACCTGCGCTCCCGGCACGCCCACCTCGCCGATGGCGAGGCGCTTGCCCCAGTAGACATCCCGGCCGCCGCCCAGGGTGAAGACGAACCGCGAGCCATCGGGGAACCAGTCCAGCAGCGCGGGAGAGCGGAGCATGGTGCCATGGTAGAGGGGCGGGCCGCCTTTCGCGGCGACGGTGAAGAGGGGCAGGCCATCAGCCGACATCGAGGCAGAGAGCGAGGAGGCCTGGAAGGCGACGGCCTGTCCGTCCGGCGACCACTGGAGCCCGCTCACTCCTACCACACCCAGAACGCTGAGAGGCGTGGAACCCGGGCTCTCCCGCGCTTCGCCCTGCGCCCAGACCTGCTGAATCTCTTCCACCATCGCAAGCGCCTGTGGGTCGCCGCCATCAGCGTCGATGAGATAGACGCCGTTGTCACGGGGGATCTGGACCGTCTGCAGTTCGCGCTCTGCCAGAGGAACGGACTCTGGGTAGAAGAACGGGCGTACTCGGGCCAGCGCCAGGCGACGCCCGTCCGGCGACCAGGCCACCTCCGTCGCCCCGAAGCCGTCACGCAGGATCTGCTCTGCCTCGCCGTGCGGTTCGGTAACCCACAAGCCGCCGTTCGTAATATACGCGAGTCTGTCGCCGCTGGGCGACCATACGGCGTCCGGCGCGTCCAGCTCGTGCGCGTCGCTGCCGTCGGGGCGCACGAGCCAAGCCTTCCCTTGCAACTCATCGTCTGTGGCTGAGCGTTTGACGAAGAGGAGCCAGCGCCCGTCCGGCGACCAGCGCGGCGCCGTTGCGGCGCCGTCATCGGTCAGCCTTCGAGCGGGGCCGGTATCGCCTAGCACCCACAGGTTGCCATCGGTACCGACATACGCCAGCCGGTCGCCCGCCGGCAGGGCGAGGGACGCGGGAGCGGCCAGCTCGCCATCGCCCCGCGTGACCAACAGCCCCCAGACGAGCAGGCCGATGCCTGCGGTCACGACGATTGCCGCGCTGGCCGTAACGACGGGCGAGAGCCAGCCGAAGCTGGCCTTGTGCCACAGGAAGCCGAGCGGGGCGAAGGCCGTCGTCCACCACGGGCGCTGCTCAGGCTGCCAGCGCGCGGCCTCCTCTCGGCTGCTGACACCGAGCTTGCTGAGGATCTCCGAGACGTGGTACTTGGCGCCTGAAAGGCTGATGCCGAGGCGCTGGGCGATCTCTTCGTTGGAGAGACCCTGGCGCAGGAGGGCGAGCGCCTCCCACTCGCGCGGCGTGAGGATATCGGGGTGTGGCGGCCGGCCGCGTCTACTCATGACACTTGCGAGAATACCAGGCCGAGTGCGGAATTACACTAGTCTCGCCATCGCCCTTGTTCTGTCGTTCTCGACGCAGCGAAGAATCTCACCGCTCTGGCCTGCCGCTAGAACAAGCTGCTGGGCAGGCCCTGTAGCACGCGCATGGCGCAGATCTCCCCGAAGTGGGCGTGGCCGTGCGTCAGGCAGACCTGGCCCAGCGCCTGCGAGGCCTTGATCTCGCCGAAGGGCTGTACCTTAACCGTTCGGTCGAGTGAGTCGTCGTGGAGCGACGAGATGTAGTCGTCCGTCGCCTGCCAGACCGCCTGCTGGTAGGCCATCCAGTCACTGATACTGGGCAGCCGCAACGCCTGCGCGTCTTCTGTCGACATGCCGGTGCCCTGGGCGATCTTGTGGAGGCCGAACTTCTCGAAGTAGCCGTCCTGAATCCAGACGGTCGGCTTGCGGTCCTGGAGGATGAACTGGACGATGTTGTCCTCCGTGCGGACATAGTGCCAGAGCGTGCAGCCGATGTGGTTGAGCTTCGTCTCGCCCGGCAGCCAATGGAGCTGCGCCGGCGTCAGATCGCGCACGGACTCATCGATCATCCGGTGCTGGTTGCGAAAAGCCTGTTTCAGGAACTCGGCGACGGTGGTCATGGCAGAGGCGTCCTTTCATGGTGCATTGGTCTTTCCGCCCTGTGAAGGACGGAAGGGCGGGCCTAGAGACGGGCACAGGTTAGCACAGATGGGGGAACGGCCACGACTCCTGACCGGTCCGGAATGCGTACGGTTAGCTCTGGCTCTGCAGCTCTTCGACGAGCTCCGCGGCGACGTCGTAGCGGTTGAAGGCGGGGATCAGGTAGACGCCCTGGACGCCGCCGCGCGCCGCCGCGACGATCTCGCGTGCAATAGCTGCGCCCTCCGCCAGTCCGTTCTCGCCGGCCTCGCGCATGCGCTGGCGCACCGCGTCCGGCACGACGACGCCGGGCAGCTCATTGTGGATGAAGTCGGCGTGCCGCTCGCTGTGGAGGGGGAGCACGCCCATGATGATCGGCACGTTAATGCGAAGGCGCGACGCCTTCTCCAGGAAACGTTCGAGCGTTTCGATGTCGTACATCGTCTGAGTCATGATGAAGTCCGCGCCGGCCTGTACCTTGCGGCGCAGCAGCTTCATCTCGGCCTCCAGCGATGTCGCGGTTGGGTTGGCGGCGGCGCCGACGAAGAACGATGTCGGCTGCGCCATCGCGTTGCCCGCCCAGTCGATCCCTTCGTTCAGGCCCTTGAGAATGCGCATCAGCCCGACAGGCGTCACGTCCCAGACGCCGATAGCCCGCGCGTAGCCGGAGCCGGTCGGCGCGTCGCCCTTCAGGCAGAGGACGTTGCGCTGGCCCAGCACGTGCGCGCCGATCAGGTCGGACTGCAACGCCATGACGTTGCGGTCGCGCGTCGTCACGTGGACGATCGTCTCCAGGCCGAGCTGCTGGCGGAGCAGCACGGCGAGGGCGAAGGCGCTCATGCGCACCCGCGCCATCGGGCTATCGCCGACATTGACGGCGTCGATGCCGGCCAGGCGCAGCCGTGCGGCGCCCTGGAGCGCCCGGCGCGGGTTGAGGCCGCGCGGCGGGTCGATCTCCGCGGTGATAACGAAGCGTCCGGCTGCTAGCTTCTCCCGCAGCGTCACGTCTTCGGTATCCAACTCTTCCGCCGGCAGAGCGATGTCGACGACAGCCGCTTTTTCTGGCGCTGGCGGCGTTTCGGCTGGTGCCTCGCTGCGGAGCGCGTCTCGCATCGCCGCAATGTGTTCCGGCTTCGTGCCGCAGCAGCCGCCGATGACGATGCAGCCCGCGGCGACGAGCCGCGGTGTGTACTCGGCGAAGACGTGCGGCGTAACCGGGTAGGAGACCTCGCGCTCGACGACACGCGGGTGGCCGGCGTTCGCCTGTACGGAGAGCTTTACTTTCGTCGCCTGCGCCATCTCTTCGATCACCTCGAGGGCGGCCTGCGGCCCGGGCAGGCAGTTGACGCCGACGATGTCCGCCCCGCAGCTGTGTAGCTCCCGCGCGACAGGCGCCGGCTCCTCGCCGGTCCAGGTGCGGCCGTCGCGCTGGAAGGTGAGCTGGGCGATGAGCGGAATGTCCTTGCCCGCTTCGCGCACGGCCAGCACGGCCTCGCGCGCCTCCGCCAGCGAGGGGAACGTCTCCAGCATGATCAGATCGACGCCGCTCTCGATCAACGCTTGAGCTTGCTCGGCGAACGCGCGATGCGCCTGCTTCAGCGTCACGTCGCCGCCCGAGGCGAGGCCGACGCCGACAGGCCCCATCGCGCCGGCGACGAACGCCTGGTGGCCGCAGTCGCGGGTGGCCTCCCGGGCGAGGGCGACGCCGCGGGCGTTGATCTCGGCGGCCTGCTTGGCGAGGTCGAACGAACGCAGGCGGACTCTATTGGCGCCGAACGTGTTCGTTTCGATGATCTCCGCGCCCGCCGTCAGGTACTCCTTGTGAACGGCGAGAATTAGCTCTCCGTTCGAGATGTTCTGCTCGTCCAGGCAGACGGAGGCCGGCACGCCTCGATCGCGGAGGACGGTGCCCATCGCGCCGTCTGATAGCAGCACGCGGCGCTCGATTGCAGCGAGGAAGGGGTGCGTCATACTATGCGCTCCTTAGACGCGCATTATACCAGCAGGTTCAGCGAAACCCCGTAGGGGAATACCCTATGTTGGGTTGGATGCCGCAGTGACCACGAGCACACGTGTGTGGTGTGGGGGAGCTACTCCCTTCATCGATGAACGTAGCGGCGGTTCGCGGGTCTGTCCTGTCTAGTGCCGCAGACGCAGCGTTACGCTGTCGCCTTGGCCTTCTTCTTGGCCAGGGCGCGCATCTCCTTCTCGATCAGCTTGTAGTCGGCTTCGGGGATCTGGCGCAGGTTGCCCTGGAACGCCAGACGCCAGTGCTCTGGTGGCCACTTCTTCGTGTACTCCAGGCGCGGCGCCCACTCCTGCACGTCTAACCAGTCTTCTTCGTCCAGGACGATCTCGGCCTTCGTCTGGACGCGGAAGGGATAGTCTTCGCTCGGCTTCTTGCTCTTGAAGATCGGCGCGTGGTCCTCGAACGATTCCGACGTGACGCTGGCGATGCCGCCGAACTTCATGATGCCGGTGAGGTAGAAGATCAGCCTATCGCCCGGCTGCATCTTGCCGGCCATGCCTCGGCGGGTGCTCTTGAATCCGAAGAGATCGAACCCGCGGTCGATGGCGATCTGGAAGTTCTCGGCGGAGCCGACGACGATCCAATAGCTCATGGTGCGCTCCTTTCGATTGTGTGGCGCTGATTCCAGTGTAGCCGGAACGATAGCGATGCAACATCGCGAGGTATAGCAGGAATCGGCCGTTGACGATCCTCTCCCTGGGCGTTATGCTGCTAGTCTATTCTGCGCGGCGAGCGTTCCGCCGCTGTCTCATCTGCGCGGCGAGCGTCCCGCCGCCGCTGCGTTGACGATCCTCTCCCTGGGCGTTATGCTGCTAGTCCGTTAGCGTATTGATGCTCGTGCGGTAGGAGGCGTAGCGATATGGCGACGTTTGTTGTCCTGGCCAGGTTGACTCCGGAGGGATACAAGCGGCTGGCGCGCGACCCGCAGCGGC
Source organism: Chloroflexota bacterium (assembly GCA_022565155.1). Lineage (GTDB taxonomy): Bacteria > Chloroflexota > Dehalococcoidia > DSTF01 > RBG-16-68-14 > JADFKB01. Next base: position 55,201 of record JADFKB010000002.1, read on the forward strand.
TGGCCGCAGTCAACGCAGACGTGGAGCGCCTGGGCGGGCGCGTGCTGCGACAGTACGCCGTCTTGGGCGAGTACGACCTCGTTACCTTCATCGATGTGGCGGATAACATCTCGGCGGCGAGCATCGCGGCGGAGATCAGCGGCCTGGGTACGGTGAAGCTGGAGCTGTTTCCGGCCATCGGCTTCGATCGCTTTGTAGAGCTGCTCAAGATTCGCTCGTATCGGACGGAGCCGCACACCTGGCAGACGCAGCCGTGGGCGCGCCTGCTGCGACGCGCCGGCCGCTACTGGGTGATGACGCGCCACGTCAATCGACTCTGCAAGCCGCTGACTGTCGAGGGCCGGGAGTTGCTGCGCGACGTGAAAGGGCCGGCGATCATCATCGCCAACCACACCTCTCACATTGATACGCTGGCGCTACTCACGGCGCTGCCGGGGCACCTGCGAGAGAAGTTGGCGGTGGCGGCGGCGGCGGATCGCTTCTACCGAACGTCGATGCGGAGCTGGTGGTTCTCGCTCTTCTGGAACACCTATCCGGTCGCCCGCGGCGGCGGCAAGGCCGCGCTCGATTACACGATGTCGCTGCTGGAGCGGAACTGGTCGATCGTCATCTTCCCGGAGGGCGGGCGATTCAAGCCCGGCCGGTTGCAGAAGTTTCGCCACGGGCCAACGATCATGGCGATGGAGGCGAAGGTGCCGGTGATTCCCGCCTACCTGGAGGGGCTGCACAAGCTGATGCCGCGAGGTCAGCGCACACCGTCACCGGGTCCCGCCAGCGTCCGATTCGGCGAGCCGGTGTCGCTGGCTGGCGTCGGGTCGATACCGGAGGGGACGAGCCTTCTGGAGCGCTCCGTCCGCGAGCTTGGCGGCCTGCCGATACGGGATGCTAAGGCAGAACCGGCCGCGGCCGGCGCAGAAGCTGGCCGGCGGTGAGACTGGACAGAGTAAAGCCCGGAGCGTTGCGCCCCGGGCTCATTCTCGATTAACGATCCGCGCTCTTAGCAGCAGGCCTTGGGCTCGCCGTGGCTCTCCGCGGTGTCGAAGCTGGAGCCGCAGGCGCAGCTCTTGACAGCGTTCGGGTTGAAGATGGTGAAGCCGCTCTTCATCACGTCCTCTACGTAGTCGATCTCGGCGCCCTTGAGCAGGGGGGCGCTCTCAGGGTCGACGAAGAGGCGGATACCGCCGTGCTCGATAATCAGGTCGTCCTCTTCGGCCTCCTGTGCCAACGCCATGCCGTACTGATAGCCGGAGCAGCCGCCGCCCGCGACGAACACGCGCAGAGCGCCCTGCTCGGTCTTCTTCTCCTTCAGCAGGTTCCTCACACGCTCGGTCGCAGCGTCGGTAATAGTCAGCATCTCAGTTGCGGTATCTGTGTCGGTCGTCATGCTGCGTCCCCTTCTAGATAGAGCGATCAGATGTTTCTACAGTCGTTAGTTAGTATACCACGGGCTGCTGCGATGGCAAGTCCTGCGCGCTCCGCTCGATATCGGCGTCGCTGGCAGTACGCTCCCGCACACGATAGGCGCAGTAGCCGTCTTCGCCAATCGATTCAGGCTCCACATAGGTAACATCGGCTGCCAGCAGCGTCGAGAGCAGCCGCTGATCGTGGGCGCAGACCTGCCGATGCTTATCGGCGGCTCTGGGACAGGGGCAGCCGCGGCCGAGCAGCAGGTACTCGCCGTCCCGCTCTTCGATGTCGAAGTCGATGCCTTCCTCGTTCAGCGCCGCCGTCGTCGCGCGGACGCGCTCGGCGAGAGTGGAGCCGTGGACGTGCGGGGCGATGCGCTGGGCGAGCCGGTGGGCCATCTTTTCGAAGACCAGGTTCGCCAGCTCCACGCCGCTGCGCTCCGCGGTCTCTTCCGGCTCCAGCGCGACGATCTCTTCGATCATTCGGTTGGTGATGCGGACGTAGTGCTTGGGAAACAGGTCCTCGCCAGCCTCGCTCAGCGAGAAGACGTAGTGCGGCCGGCCTGTTTTTCGCCGTACCTGCGCGACGTCGACGTGGCCGTCGCGGGCGAGGATGTCGAGGTGGCGGCGGACGGTCGCGGGGGCGAGGCCGAGCTCTTTGGTCAACTGATCGACCGTCGCCCGACGGCGCCGGCGCAGGATGCTGAGGATCGTTTGGCGGGTAGTTTCCATTGGGTAGGACGCCCCCTCATAGACGCCCATCCAGTATAGCGAGCCGCTTAGGCCCTGTTCAAGTAAATCATGCTATTTATGCTTTTTACCCCCGGCGATGATGCGCCGCCGGACGCCTTCGAGGCCAGATTCAACGAACTTCGGTTGCCGTGTCTGCTGGCCGTAGAGCACCTCGTGGAACGGGCCGATCTGGAGGTAGCGGCTCTTACGGGCGAGCCTGAATCAGACGCTAGGTATGGCCGAGCAAGCACTCGTTGTCTTAGGCCCTCATTGCTGTAGAATGAGGCCCTAAATCGAGGCACGAGAGATCGGCGGCGGGAGGGTTGGCAGGCCATATTCAATGAACAAGGAGGCACCGGATGCTGCTCAGACGTCAGTCGGAGAAAATGGATGTGCTACAGAAGGTGCCGATCTTCCAGGGCCTCAGTGCACGCCACCTCAGGCTCATTGCGCGGGAAGCGGAAGAATTTCAAGGGCCGGCAGGCAAGATGCTCGCACGACAGGGGGACATGGGAAGGGAGTTCATCCTCATCCTGGATGGCAGCGCTCGTGTGGAGATTGACGGCAAGCAGATCGCTCGGTTGGGACCGGGCGACTTTTTCGGGGAGATGTCGGTCATTGACGGAAAGCTGAGGTCGGCCTCAGTGATCGCCGACACTCGGCTGGTCTACCTTGTCATTCACTGGGGGCTTTCTTGCGTCTACTTGAACGAGTGCCTGGTCTTTCGCGGAAGCTGCTGGTCGTGCTCTGTGGGCGGCTGCGCGACGCCGATGCTAGGCTCGCCGCCATGAACTGACCGAGCCGGATAGAGGTGGGCATGTCACCTGTTCAACCGCCTGCTACCCGCCAGGGTGGTATCATGCCGGCCTGATGCGCGCACTCATCGCAGCCCTGATATTCATGCTCGCCGTCGCTGTGACCGCCAGCATCTTTGCGATGTGGCCTGTAGTTGGCGACGCCCCGTGGGAGGACGACGTGCCGATAGTCCAAGACGGGACTAACGAGCTTCGCTTACTGCTGAGGGTATGTCACCTCACAATCGCCAACGTAGTTCTCTTGCGGTGTTTGCGAACGCTGAAAAACGCGCGCGTGCTCCACTCCGACCACCGCAGCAGGAGGCGGCTGTGAGGCGGTTAGGGAGAAGCACGCCAGACGCTGCCTCGTTTCACGTTCAACGCTAGCGGCTGTCGTAATCCGCCGCGCATCTAATGCTCTTGATGTCTCCTCATGATGCGCCGCCGGACGCCTTCGAGGCCAGATTCAACGAACTTCCGCTGTTGTGTCTGCTGGCCGTAGAGCACCTCGTGGAACGGGCCGATCTGGAGGTAGGCGCGGGCGTGGGTGAGCCTGATTCAGACGTTTAGTTCTGGCATGGGCGCGCTCTAGTCCGGCGCGTCCCCCTTTCTTATGCTGAGGGCTGGGTAGGAAAACTGCCCGGCTCTCAGCGCCTCGATAGATCGAGCGGCGTCACGACTCGGTGCGAAGCCCGCCGCTCGCCCGTTTGGTAGAATCCTGCGGATCGCACCGATGTTACACTCTCTAGAGAGGGTTGCTCATGCCGCTAACGAGTCAAGAAGAACGCTGTATCAATCTCGCGTGTAGCCACTTGGCAGGCGTCTATGGTGGTGCCTGGAAGGTGTCCGATGATTTGGATGAGCTGCATCAGAGCGAGGCGAGTCCGGAAGTGCGGGTTTCTAGCGGCGAGATGACGGCAGCAATCGAGGTCAAGCGGCTCGTAGGAGACGCACCGTTCATCGAATACCTCGAGAGCATGTTCTCGCTGGAGAAGTATCTCACTCCGTCTTGCGGAGGGTACTACAGCCTGAACCCTGCCATCGACTTCCGCGTGCCGATGGAGCGCCCCTTTCGCCGTTACGTGAAGCGGGAGATTGAGCGAGTGGCGCCAACGCTTGCGCCTGAACAATCGGGCGCGATCCTAATCCGGCGTGAGGCTCATGTTTCTCTGGTCTCGGAGACCGGCCCTGGCTACATCTTCTGCTGCCACAACTCCAGTGGCCACTTCGTCATGGAGGTTTCCCCCCGATTGACCGGAAAGTTCATGCTCGTTGATGAGAGGATGTGGGAGCATTCATTCGTGACGGAAGAGGGAAAGCTTGCCTTCCAAGATGCTCTCGTGAAGGCGTGTGAGGCCAGACTGAACGGACACTTCGGGCCCTTCACTTGGAACGAGGAGTGGGAGCTGACGCGGGGAAACGAGGAAGGCGACGAGTCCGGCGTGTTTCTTATCACGGTCACGGACGCACGGAGCGTACCTGCGGCTGTCGCCGAGAATGTCGACATCATGCTCGACAAGGCGTTGGAGAAGTTCGAGGATCGGCGTTGGGCTGACCTACACGTAATTGTGCTCGACCGCGCCAGCGCACTGATGACAATCGATAGAGTCCACGACGTTCTCGCCGACGTCAGCGTGGAGAACTTCTCGTCAGTCGATCTCGTGCTCGCCACTGATGAAGATGACGTGACCCAGGTGTGGCCCTAACGCAACACGAAACTACGAGAGCACGTCTCGCCCTCGTTCTTTCTGCTACACTCCGTCGACTACAGAAGGAGGGCGCGCGGTGGACATCGTACGCGACGTTCGGTTATAGCGGCCTGCGTTGACGGCGTCGCTGGGCGGTTGCTACGTTGATTGAGAGAGTCGATCTATGGATCAGCAGCGCATCTACGTCGATCACGCCGCGACGACGCCGCCCGACCCGCGGGTCGTCGAAGCGATGCTGCCCTACCTGACGGAGCAGTGGGGCAATCCCTCCAGCATCTACTCGGAGGCGCGAGAGGCGCGCAAAGGCCTCGAAGCTGCCCGCCGCTCGGTGGCGGAGGCGCTGGGCGCGCGCCCGAACGAGGTGATCTTCACCAGCGGCGGCACGGAGAGCGATAACCTGGCGTTGCGCGGCGTCGCCTATGGCGCGCGCCGGCGCGGCAACCACATCATCACGACTAAAATAGAACATCACGCCATCCTGCACACGGCGGAGCGGCTGGAGCAAGAGGGCTTCCGCGTCACCTACCTGCCGGTAGACGGCGAGGGCTTCGTCGATCTCGACGCGCTGGAACGAGCGCTGGACGACGAGACGACGCTGGTCTCCGTCATGTACGCGAGCAACGAAGTCGGCACGGTGCAGCCAATCGATGAGGTGGTGCGCATCGTCAAGGCCCGCGACTCCCATATCGCCGTGCACACGGATGCCGTGCAGGCGGCGGGCTACCTCGATCTCGCAGGCCTGGGTGTCGATCTGCTCTCCCTGGCCGGCCACAAGATCTACGGCCTGAAAGGTACGGGCGTCCTCTACGTGCGCAGCCGCACGCCGTTCCTGCCGCAGGCGCTGGGCGGCTCGCAGGAGAGAGACCGGCGCGCTGGGACGGAGAGTGTCGCGGGCGCGGTCGGCATGGCCGCTGCGCTGCGGCTGGCGGAAGACGAGCGCGCCCAGCGCAGCGAGCACGTGCGGGTGCTCCGCGACAGGCTGCTAGCGGAGCTGCCGCAGCGCGTGCCTGGCACACACATCACGGGGCCGGCGGATGCTGATCGACGCCTACCGAACAGCTTCTCCTGCTGCTTCGAGCGTGTCGAAGGCGAGGCTGTGCTGCTCCAGCTCGACTTGAAAGGCATCAGCGCCAGCAGCGGCTCCGCCTGCACGACGGGCTCGCTGGAGCCGTCGCACGTCCTGCTGGCGATGGGCGTGCCGCACGCGCTGGCGCGGGGCAGCCTGCGGATCACGCTGGGCCAGGGAAATACTGAGGGCGATATCGACCGGCTGCTGGACGTCATTCCGGACGCTATCGAGCGGCTGCGCGCGCTTGCGCCTCCCTCCGGCCGGAGCGTGCGGGCCTGAGGCGCCGAGTCTACTCTTCCCGCTGGGCAAGCACGAAGTATCCTTCTCCATATCGCTATGGAGGAACGGCCGCTGCGGTTTCTAGGCCAACGAGCAATAGAACGGGATTATTGGCTGAAATAATCTTCTCGATTACGGTCAGTCAGGAGCGATCGCGAACGATTCCGGCGCAACTCTCTCGTAGGCGCCGGCTAGCTTGGCCGCGACAGCATCCCAGTTCAACTGATCCTCGATGCGTGAGCGGAGGCGCCGGCCTCGGGCGTCCCACTCGTGGCGAGCATGCAATGCTTCTAGGATTCCTTCAGCAAATGCCAACGGGCTTTCATTCTGGACGTAGTAGCCATCAGCGCCCAGCACCTCCCGATTCCCTTCATTGTCTATGCTCACTACTGGCAGCGCCATGCTCATGTAGTTATAGAGCTTGGCATTGCCTTCAGTCTCGCTCAGCTTCGGAGCTACAGCCAGGTCGACCAACGCTAGATGATCCGGAGCCAACGCATAGTCGAGCCGGCCGGTGAATGTGATCCGCGACATGATTCGTAGTTCGTTCGCCAGCACACGTGGCTCTTCGTCCGGGTAGCCCATGATCAGGAAGTGACACTGAGGATGCGTCTGCAGCACGATCGCTGCCGCCCTGAGAAGCCGGTCGATGCCCTGTTGTTCGGTGAGCAACCCGATATAGCCGATGACGGTGGCATCGTCGTCGAGGTTGAGGCGATGCCGAAGTTCTGGGTCAGGCTGGCGGGGAGAGAACATGGCCGGATCGGCGCCGTCCATGACGCGGGAGATCCGGTTCGCATCGATCCCGAAGCGATCGGTGAGGTCGCGCTCCATCATCCGCGACTTGACGAGGATGAGCGGGGCGAGCCGGTTGATCCGCCGCTCTAGAAAGCTGATCGCCTTGAATGGGAGGGAACTTGTCTGAAAGGAGCCTTTCTCAGCCATCTCCAGCGACAGGCTTCCTTGAAGATCGAAGACCCAAGGAATGGCCAACAGGCGCGAGACTATGCCTGCGATGAGGCCACCTTCGTGGAGGTGTCCGTGCAGGAGAGCCGGACGAGTACGGCGAGCTACCAGAATCGTTTTGATAAGCAATAACACCCACAACGGAAGCCTTGCCAGCGAGGGGCCTATCTTGGAAGCCCCGTAGCCGGGGAATCGAGCGGCACGATGAATCCGCACGTCAGGTAGGTCGCGTCCGCTGGAATAGCAGACCACCTCCATCTGTATGCCTCGCCTAATGAGCGCCCGCGACTGCTCGTACACGGCGACGCCGAAGCCCCGGTCGACGAAGAAGGGCCCCGGCGCGATCATCAGCACGGAGGGGTGTCTTGCTACAGGCTCGTCGACTACTCGATCAGTCGTTGGCATGGGCCGTTCGATGTGCTGCGGGGCAAGCGGGCGTCTCGTCGAATAGCGTCGAAGCGCGAATCCACGGGCTGCCTAGCGCGTGCGGCGGACGATCAGGTCGGCGATGAGCGCGATGGCGCCGATCTGGATCGCCGTCATCGTTAGCAACACCGATGATGTGGTGATGTGCAGGTCGAAGCGGATGATGTCCGTGATTCCCTTGCCGACGCCGCCGATGAAAAAGACGAACGCTATCGGCAGCAGGACGCGCAGCGGGTCGACGTACATCACCATGCGGATCACCGTCAACGCCATGTTGTACGTGTCTTCGATGGGGCGAAACTTGGAGCTACCGATCACGCGCGCCCGGTAGTCGATCGGGATGAAGGCGATGCGGCCGCGGTGGGAGAGCGATGCCAGCGTCAGCGTAGTCGAGTTGGAGAAGCCGTCCGGGATCAGCGGCAGATAGCGGAACGCAGCCTCTCTGGTCAGTACGCGCATGCCGGAATTGAGATCGCCGACGGTTTGTCCGCTCAAGAACGTCGCGAATATGCGCAGCATGCGTTTGACCGCGACGCGCAGCAGGCGCAGGCTGCCCTGTTCGCTCTGGCGGTCACCGATCACCTGCTCGTAACCGCTCTCCGCGCTGACGGAAACGAGTTTTGGTAGATCCTCCGTCGGATAGGTGCCATCGCCGTCGATGATGACGATGTACGCGCCCCGCGATCTTGCGATGCCGGTCTTGATCGCGGCGCCCTGGCCGAGGTTGACCGGGTGAGAGATGACCGTGGCGCCGGCGGCGCGCGCCAACTCCGCGGAGCCGTCGGTCGATCCGTCGTCGATGACGAGGATCTCCAGCGGAGCGAAGGCTGGCCCGGCCAGCGCCGCGCCGATCTTTTTCACTTCGGCGGCGACTGTGGCTGCTTCGTTGTAGACAGGGACGATGACGGATACGGCGTGAGAGGCGTCATCCGCGGTTGCCGTAGCATCGTTCACGGCAGGTCCAGCTTCGACCACGTGTCCGTCCTCCCGGCGGCGCTATCTAGCTGCCGCCTTCCTGTATGGGCGGTATCCGGCTGCCGCTTCCGTGCATGGTAGGGTTATCGTCGTTGCGATGTCAACGTTGGCCGTCCGGTGCCGGCGCTAGCCGATACGTCTGAGCCGTGCCCTATGGTATGCTCGGCTGTGAACAGGCGCTTCGCCTGACTATTGACATGGGGCTAAGAGCGCGCACATCCACTATCATCGCCGTTGCCAGACCCGTGATCGTCTTCGGCGCTATCGTCGCTACCTTCTCTTTCCTGGGCTGGACGCTGGTCTCAAACTGGAACGATCTCTCGTCGGAGGAGATCGATGTCCAGCCTGCGCTACTGGTCTTATCGATCTTGCCGGGCATCGCTGCTGTCGTTGTCATGGGTCTCACCTGGGCGGGCCTTATCCGCTACCTCGAGGGCCGCGATACGGCATCGGCGCAATCGTTGTTGAAGATATTCCTCTACTCCTGGGTAGGCCGTTACGTACCGGGAAAGGTTGCGTACGTGGCGGGCAGGTTCCTTCTGGGCCGGTCGATCCGCATCTCCTCGGCCTCTTTGGCTGGCAGCATGGCGTACGAGGGTGTGCTGCAGTTAATGGCGGGGGCTGCCTTAGCGTCGGTGACGCTGGTACCAACGCTCGCTATCGAGTCGGAGAGCTTCTTGCCGTACCTAGCGCTGCCGGCGCTGGCCGTAGGCGGCGCTATCGTACTGCACCCGCGGGTGCTGGGCTGGGTGCTGCGCTTCGGCTTGCGGGTCGCCGGCCGGGAGTCGGTCGAGTTCAAGCGGCTGCTGCCGCCCAGGCAGATAGCGAAAGTCACCGGCATGTACGTTGGCGCGTTCTTGTTGAACGGCGTGGGGTTCTACTTGCTTATCATATCGCTCACGGACTACTCCCCGCGCTACCTGCCGCTGGCGGTGGGGCTCTTCGGGTTGGCTGCTGTCGTGGGGCTGGTCAGCGTCTTTGCACCGGCCGGCATCGGCGTCCGTGAGGGGATCCTCGTAGTCGTTCTGCAGACGACGATGCCGGTTGAGCTGGCGATCCTCGTCTCGCTTGTCGCGCGAGTGTGGGCAACCGTGATCGATCTGCTCTTGATCGCAGGCTGCTTTTTCTACGACCAACTATCCGGTGAGCGGCTGCTGATCAACGCGCTGCGCGGGAGAGGAAGCGAGAACGATGCGCCCAGCGCGCTCGATCCCTAGTGCCTGGATTCACTAGTTACGAGCCAGCGCCACTGTGCCGCCACTCCGTCCGCCAGGCTGGTCTTGGGCGAAAAGCCGAGATGTTGTTGCGCGAGGGAGTTGTCGCCCAGCGTATGAAGGGTGTCGCCTTTCGCTGCCGGCTCGTACTGAACCGCCAGCGGCTTGCCGGTGGTCTCGCCCACCAGCTCGATCAGATCGTTGACGCTGATGCGCGAGCCGCCGCAGACGTTGAAGATACGCTCGTCCGCCGGCGCTTCGAGCGCGCGCACGTTCGCTTCAACGACGTCGTCGACGAACGTAAAGTCGCGCGTCTGGGTCCCATCACCGAAGACGGTCACCTGTTCGCCATTCATGGAGGCGAAGAGGAAGCGCTGGATCGCCATCTCGGGCCGTTGCCGTGGGCCGTACGCCGTGAAGTAGCGCAGCGAGACGGTCGGTACGCGGTAGACTCGGTGATAGAGCGAGCAGAGGTGCTCGGCTGCCAGCTTGGTGACGCCGTAGGGGGAGACGGGCTGCGGCAGCGTCTCCTCAGTTACAGGCAGGCGTTTGGCGTTGCCATAGATCGACGACGATGAGGCAAACACGAACGTCCGGAGTTCCGCCCGCTTCGCCGCCTCCAGTAGCCGTTGCGTGGCTGCGATGTTGTTGCGCAAGTAGACCGCGAACTGGGAGCCCCAGCTTGGCCGTACGCCGGCCTGGCCTGCGAGGTGGAAGACGTGGTCGGCGCTGACGAGCAAGGCATCGAGATCGATATCGAGCAGGTCGCCATCGATGAGCTGGAAGCGTTCGTGTCCCTTCGCGTCCGAAAGGTTCCGCTCTTTCAGATGGCGCGCGTAGGAGTCAGTGAAGCTATCGATACCGACGACCTCGTGCCCCATAGCGAGCAGCCGGTCGGCGAGGTGCGAGCCGACGAAGCCTGCGGCGCCGGTGACGATGCTCTTCGTCACGAGCCACCCTCCCGGGCGCTGCCTGTCACCAGCCTGCTCACGGCAGCGTGCCCAGGATGCAGTAGCGGTTCACGCCGTCCTGCAGGTCGTCGGGACATCCGCCCGGCTCTTCCGTCACCACCTCCCGCAGCGCGATCACGACGTAGCTTGTACCGTCTGACCGGTACCAGTAGCCGTTGCGGATCGGCGTTCCGAACGGATCGACCGGCGTCGCTGCGAGGTCGCAGCCGACATCGAGCGTTGTGTAGGCGCACAACGTCTGCACCTGGCCGCGGGTGTTCGGGTACTCGCCGTTCTGGTGAGCGTAGACGTCCAGTGCTGTCCGCACTGTCTCGAGGTCCTCGCGGCGAATCTGGTCTCGTTCGGCGGGCGTTCGCGAGTCGGTAGGCGGCACGGGATCCGCCGCCGCCACTATCCGCTCTTCGACGTCGCGGACGATCTCCTCTTTCGACGCGCGCCGAATGGTATTAGAACCGTAATTGGCGACGTAAAGCTTCCGATCTTCGTAGATGTCCAAGATCTCGAAGTCGTCTTCATTGCCTTGGAGCTCGGCCCAGACGACATTGCCGTCGAGGCTGGGACTGTTCAGCCAGAACACGCTGCCGTAGCACCACCAGTGCGGACAGTTCTCGACAAGGATCAGCGCGTTATCGAGATCTATCTCGTCCGCACGATCTGGCAGCCGCCGGTCGGTGAAGTTGAAGCCTTCGAGCTGAGATGCGTTCGACGGGGTAAAAGTGGTGACGCCGCTGCCGGACCACGTCTCGCGCTGGCCGAAGAGCCAGCCGTAGACGCTGAACGCGATCAGGATGGCGGCCAGCCCGTACACCGCGAAGCTGACGGTGGCGGACGGCGTCGGCGTCGAATCGTTGCGGAAGCGGCGGGCCAGCCAGTCGCCCAGTGGTGGCGGCGTCTCGGATCGACTCGAACCCGCGGGCGGTGAGGAGGATCAGGAACGGCAGCGACTCGTACCAGAAGCGCGGCCCGTGCATGATCGCCGACGAACGGTAGAAGATAGGCGCGCTGACGATGGCGAGGAATGAGGCGCCCAGGAAGTAGTCCCACTTGTTCTTCGTTCCTAACAAAAATGGGAGCGCAGCCACGATCAAGCCGATCGCCACGGGCCAGCCGTTAGCCACGAGAAGCAGCAGCGAGAGCAACTCCTGCTGGTTCTGAATGCCGGCTGTGACGGAGTGGGTGCCGCTGAACCCAACGAAGTCCTCATTAAACGTGCCTTGTATCTCGTAGGCCGTGGTGTTGAAGTCGCCGGTTGTCATCTGGTTATAGAGGAAGTATGAGCCCAGCAGCAGCAGCGCGCCGGCGGAGAAGGCGAGGTCTTCGCGTAGGAGGGCCAGACGGTTGGGTCCTGCGCGAAGCAGTTCGTATGCCATGAAGACGCCGAGCACGGGCATGAACGCCACCGCCGTAAACGGCCGGATGTTGAACAGCAGCCCGATGAAGACGCCGGCGACGAACATTGCGATGATTCGTCGCTTCGTCTGCAAGGTCAACAGAAAGAGGGCTGCGAGGATAGTGAAGACTGCCGTATTATGTGACATAAAGTTACTGGCGGTCATCAGGAAGAACGGCGAGGAGAGAAGCAGCACGGCTGCAAGCAGGCCCGTAGAGGCGTTGTAGAGGCGCTTGCCGATGGCGTAAATGAGGGCGACACAGGCCGCCCCCAGGACGGGCGGCACGAGCCAGATTGCGCCAAAGAGCTGTCCGACAGCGAGGAACAGCGGATGGCCAAAGGGGTAGTGGCTGAACCAACGGCCGTCCACAACTTGGAACATATGCGGATTGAAGATGGAGAAGCTCTCGCGCAAGGGGGGCGCATCTGCAGTGAGCCGGAACGAGGCGAAGATCTTCGCCTGGAACGTATAGCCGACCGAGTCCGGCACATGCGGAACCGCCTCGCCGACGACGTAGAGCAGATACCAGAGCAGTACGAGCGATCCGGCCGCGAGGCCGAAAGCGATGGCCGGCGCGGCCTCCGTGACCAGTCCGGCGGCAGCCCGCAGCCGTCGCTCGAGCCAGGCGAGCCGGAGCACGAAGGCCAGGCTGATCGCGCCGGCGATCGCGAACAGCGCGTAGGGATACGGCCGCAGCATCATGGCGGTGATCGATTGGATCGTCTGGCCACGGTCGAGGTTGAGGCGGGCCTGCTCGACGCGTTCTCCGGGCACCGACGATCCGTCTTCAATGCGCGCAAGGACGGCGCCGCCGAGCCCTCGAAACGGCCGGATGGTGAGGAGGACAGCGTTGTTCAGGTCTTGTAATCGGACGTAGATCGTCGCCTCGGTCGCGTTCCGTATCTTGGCTTCCAGGACGATGTTCCCCCAGTCCTGCGGGCCTGTCGAGATCGAACCCGTGCCCTCCGTACCAAAGGTGCCGTCATCTACCGACCACGCGCCCCCAGCATCTTGCCAGAGTGCTGACGGCGAGCCGTTGAAGTCGTCCTCGAAGAGTACGGTGTCCGTGCCGAACTCGGTCACCCGGACGGAGTCGAACCCGAACGGCTTCGGCAACCCAGGCAGCCGATAGTCGTTTGAGAGCCGCAAGCCGATGCCGCCTTGCGTGGGGCCCTGGAACGTTCCTTCGGCGACCAGCTCGCCGTCAACGAACGCGCGGTACTGGGAGCCGTTCGCTTCGATTCGGATGTCTGTCGTCGCGCCGCCACGGCTCCAGAAGTAGAGCGCGATCAGCGCGAGATTGACGACGATGATCAGCCAGACAGTAGTGGAGCGCCACGAGCGCGCGGGCAGCAGGCTGGCGATGTTCGAGAATAACGATAGGCGGCTGGCAGCGGTCGCAGGCTCCGGAATTTGCATACGGGAGGTACTCAGTCGCCCCTGCGGGCGCGGCCAACGCCGATGTACGAAAAGCCCGCCTTCACTACCTGCGCGGGGTCGAAGAGGTTGCGCCCGTCGATGAAGAGCCGTGACTCCATGCCGCGGCCGAGCCGATTCAGGTCCAGCTCCAGGAACTGGCTGTGGTCCGTGGCGATGACGATGGCGTGGCAGCCTTCGGCCGCGCTGTAGGCGTCCGTGTGGAGTTCTGCCTTGCCATCGATAGAGGCCGCTGCAGTGCTATCGGCTAACGGATCGAACGCATGGACGCGCGCACCCGCGTTCGCAAGTAGACGGATGATCGCCAGCGCGGGAGAGCTGCGCGGGTCGAACGTGCCGCCCTTAAAGCTGATGCCGAGAACGGCCACGGATCGGCCGGCGAGATCCGGCAGCACCTCCTGTAATCGTTCGATGACCCAGCGCGGTTGCAGTTCATTCACTTCGGCGATGGCGCGCAGGAGGTGCGGTGTGTAGCCGCCGTTTTGCGCCGTATTGATGAGAGCAGTCAGGTCCTTAGGGAGGCAACTGCCGCCGAAACCAACGCCCGGCTGGAGATAGGCCTCTCTACCGATGCGCCTATCGAACGCGAGCGTTTCCGTGATCTGCGACATATCGGCGCCTGTCCGTTCGCAGATGTTCGCGATCTCGTTGATGAAGCTCACGCTCGCGGCCAAGTACGCGTTGGCGGCGTACTTCGCTAACTCCGCTGTCGCTAGGTCGGTCAGGACGATCGGGCAGTCGATCTTCGCGTACAACGCCGCGACAGCCTGCGCCGCCTGTTCCGTGCCGGCGCCGATGACGATGCGGTCCGGTCGCATGAAATCGTCAACGGCGTGGCCTTCGCGCAGGAACTCCGGATTGGACACGATCTCGAACGCGGCGTCGAGGCGTTTCGCTTGGAGACGCCGAAGAACTTCCGCGTTGGTACCGACTGGCACGGTGCTGCGGATGATGACGATAGCATTGGCGTCCAACTGGGGCGTCAACGCATCGGCTGCGGCATAGAGCGCTGAGAGGTCGGACGTGCCGTCGGCGGCAGCTGGAGTAGGCAAGCAGAGCAAAACAGCTTCTGCGTCCGGGACGGCCAGCGAAACGTCTGTCGTAAACGAAAGGCGGCCAGCCTCCAGGTTGCGCGAAATGACGGCGTCAAGCTGCGGTTCAACGAACGGAGCCGCTCCGCTTTGAAGCTGGGCTACGCGCTCTTCATCGACGTCGACCGCGCAGACCGTGTGACCGAGGTCTGCCAGGCAGGCCGCCGTGACCGCGCCCGAGCGCCCCGCGCCGATTACGGCGAGCGTTGCGCTCACGCTGTCACTCCATAGCCGCTCGATAGTGCTGTCTGATTCATAACACGCTGGAAGCTGAGTATGATTGCTCGATCCATGACATTGTAGTGGAAGCGTACGGCGCATCGCCAATCTCGTGATCTGCGCCGAAACCGGGATGAGGAGGAGCGGGGTGTTAGGTGCGACCGAGGCACCGCTTCAGGCCGCGGCGGGCAGGCCGATAATGTATATAGCACCACTGGTGGCGTTGACAGGGAACAGCACTTGCGATAGCATGCAATTGCGACTGGTTGCAATTAGAGCAGAACGACAAGGCACTATCGAGATGAGTTGCGAAACAGATACCGTCCGGGTGCTGCGTGAGACCGGCCACAAGGCGACGCCGCAGCGGCTGATGATACTGGCGGCGCTCCGTCACGCCGAGGGGCATCTGACGGCCAACGACATCCACGACGAGGTGCGCGTCGCCTACCCGTACGTCGACATCTCTACCGTCTACCGCACGCTCTCTGTGTTAAAAGAGCTGCGCGTCGTCTCCGAAACGAAGATGGGCAGCGGCGACACGTCGTACGAATGGGTGCACAAGCAGAGCCGCCACCACCACCTGATCTGCCGAACGTGCGACGGCGTGGCGTCGCTGGACGACCACTATCTAGAGGACTTAGGGGCCGAGATCATGGCGGACTACGGCTTCATGCCTGACATAGACCACTTTGCTATCTTCGGGCTCTGCGAGAGCTGCCGGAGGAGCGCCGAACTGAACTGACGCGGGGTTACCGTCCGGCTCAGGCGGGGTGAGGAACAATGGACGTTGGACTGCTAGCGTTAGGCGTTGGGGGCTCGCTCGGCGTGCTGGGCGGGGCGCTGGCGCTCGGCCTGCGCCATGGCATCGATTGGGACCACATCGCCGCCATTACAGATATCACCAGCACGACGACGGCGAACGAGCCGCATGAGAAGTGGCTGACCGACGAGCCGGGCGTGCTGCTCACCGACGAGAGCGATCACGTCGCCGCCGAGCTCGCGCGCCAGCGTCCGATCGCCGGCGCGTCGGCTACCGCGGTAGCGCTACCGGCGCAGCCGGGCTTCGGTAGCCTGGCGCCGGCCACCTTTTCGCCGAGCCAGCGCCGGGCGATCTTCCTCGGCAGCCTCTACGCAATCGGCCACGGGACGGTGGTGACGATCCTCGGCGTCATCGCGATCGTCGCCGCCGGCTTCCTCCCGGCCTGGATCGACCCGGTGATGCAGCGGGTGGTGGGCGTGACGCTGGTGCTGCTATCCGGCTACCTCTTCTACGCGCTCTACCGCTACTTCCGCGGCGCGGAGGAGTTTCGCCTGCGCAGCCGCTGGATGCTGATCTTCGCCGGCGTGCGCAACGTCGTCAACTGGCTCTGGGCCAAGCTCGGCGGCCAGCGGGAGCACGTTCACCCGCACGAAGGCCAGCAGTACGGCGCGAAGACGGCCTACAGCATCGGCTTGATCCACGGCATCGGCGCGGAGACGGGCACGCAGGTGTTGATCATCGCTACCGCCGTCGGTGCGGGCACGATGGTGATGGGGATCTCGGCGCTGCTCTTCTTCGTCGTCGGGCTGCTCATCTCCAACTCGTTCGTCACCGTCGCAACCACCGCCGGCTTCGTCTCGGCGCAGCGGCGACAGTTCGTCTACGTGCTGGCCGGTGCGCTGGCCGCCACATTCAGCCTGATCATCGGGATGATCTTCCTCATGCAGTCGGGCGGCGTGCTGCCGGACCTCGGCGCCTACTTCCGCTGGCTGGGCGGCCCGGACGCCTAACCCCTGTACGGTCGGGCGAGAGTGTCCAGCGTCGCTAGTTCTTGAGCGCTCCTGTTCGATGTGCTTCGCGGATATGGCGGTACGTCGTCGTGTGGATGCCTAGCTCCGCCAGCAGCTCTGCTATCGACTGATCGCGGAACAGCTCGTAGTCCTTCACCCGCGACTCGACGTTCTCGGTCACGGCGGCGACTTCCTCAGAGACCGTCGTCGGATGGATGAGGAAATGGCTTAGGCCCGGCCGGAGGTTGGCCATGAGATCGCGCACGTAGGCTTCTTTCGACTCCGGCGGCTGGTCGGTGGTTTTCGTCAGAATGTGATCGAGGACGGGGAAGCTGGCTTCGTCCAGGCGGCGAAGCTGTGGCTCCAGGCCGTCCCAGAAGTGGCCCAGCCCGGCTTGCCGCAGGCGCTCCGGGTTGGGGCGGTAGACGACGAGCGGGATGCCGTACTCCAGCGCGAGCGAGACGTAGAGATCGACGAACTTGGGCATGATCACGGTGTGCTAGTGGGTATCAATGTGTGTAACATCGACGCCGGCGGCCAGTGCGGTATCGAGCTGGGCACGCAGCTCTCGTTCCGCTTCCTCGACGGAGACGTGTTCGATCGCCTCGTTCATCGTGCGCCAGAGACAGCCCTCGTCGTCGTAAAGCCCGGGCGATGTTGCGCGGTCGGCGAGGGCGCGCCAGCGGTAGCCGGTGTACTCGCAGGTCAGCGTCAGGTGGACGCCGAAGTCGGCATCCGGGTGCGACCGAGCGTGGGCGGCGGCCTCTGGGAACCAGGGCGCCGGCACTAGTAGGGAGGCGGACGTGAGGCTGCCGCGATCCAGGCACTCGAAGGTGGCGAGGTTGGAGGCGTGGGAGCTGCCGACGTCGTCGGCGTTGAGGATGAGGACGCGGTCGTCCGGCGCGTAGCCCAGGCGTTCTGCCAGGTTCATGCGGAGAGGATACTACGGATCGGCAGTCGCCGCCTACTTCGCTGGCCGTAGGTCTTTATGCATGGGCATCAGGCCTCTTTCCTCGTCGGCCCAGACCAGTAGCGGCGGCAGCACGATTAGCGTGCTGAAGAGGGCGATGCCGACGTTGAGCGCGGTAACGATGCCGAACGTCTCCAGCAGCGGGAAGCCGGAGAATGCGAGTACGCCGAAGCCGCCGATCGTCGTGATGCCGGAGACGGAGATCGCCCGGCCAATGCGCAGCGACGAGATGTTGATCGCCTCGCGCGGGCTGTAGCCGCGTTCGCGTTCCTCGGAGTAGCGGGCCATGATCAGCACGGAGAATTCGGTGCAGGTGGCGATGATCAGCGGGCCGGAGACCGCAGTAAGCGGGTTCAGCTCGATGCCGAGCAGGTAGATCGCCATGGACGAGCCGCCGAGCGCGATGAGCACCGGCAGCACCGGCAAGACAGTCTTGGCGAGGTTGCGATAGGCAACGAACAGCCAGACCAGCACAGCGCCCAGCGCGGCGTACGTCATCAGCGTTCGGTTCGCGCTCAAGGCATCGACCGCTTCGATGCCGATCACAGCCAGGCCGGCGGGCGTGGCTGTGACGCCGGGGGGCGCGTCGAGTCCTGCCTGCATCTCGTCCAGCAGGTCTCGCCGCTCGTCGAGCGAGATGGGGCCGATGGCGAAAATGATATGCGCCTGTGTCCGGTCGGCGCTGACGAACGTGTTGCTGATCGCATCGGGAGCGACGGCGAGGATCGCTTCGACGTCCTCGGTCGTCGGCGGCGCGCCGACGGCGAGCGTGACGATCGACGTGATGCTGTCAGCGCGCATCAGTTCGGTTGGATGCTGCTCGAGCTGCCGCCGGCCGAAGTCGCCGATCCAGGCGAGCACTTCTTCATCCAGGACATCGTCCGCTTCCACCATGAAGCCCATCTGGCTCGAGGAGCCCGCCGTATCGCGGATCTGGTAGAGGTCCTGCAGCACGGGACTGTCCTGCGGAACGAAGCGCTCCGGATCCGTCTGGATGGTGATATTCCGGTCGGCCACGAGGCCGATCAACACGAACGCGACGCCGATCGCTACGATCGGCAGCAGCCGCCGGTCTGTAGAAGAGGTGAGGGCTCGCACCAGGTTCTCCACCTGCAACCGCTGCTGCGGAGGAGCAGTGGTGCCCTGCTGGCGCTGGCGGTCGCGGTGGTAGAGCAGGCTGGCGGGCAGGAGGATGCCAGCTACCGCGAGGATGACGATGCCGACCGCCAGCATCGATCCGAAGTCGCGGATCATCGGCACGCGGGAGATGTGGAGCGCCAGAAAGCCCGCCGCCGCTGCGACGACGGCGATGCCGAGCGGCGGCCCGAGGCGGGCCAGCGCGTTTTGGAGGCCGGTAAACGGGTCGCCGCTGCGCTCGGTCTCCTCTTCAATCCGGCTGTGCATCTGGATCGCGAAGTCCATGCCCAATCCGATCAGGATCGGCAGGCCGGAGATGGTGACCATGGTCAGCGGGATGCCCAGGTAGCCGATCAGCCCGAACGCCCAGACGTTGCCGACCAGCACGACGCCGAGCGATAGCAGCCGCCAGCGCGCGCGAAACAGGAGGAAGAGGACGATCATCATGATCGCGCTGGCCAGCACCGCCATGATCGCCATGCTCTCCCGCATCGTGTCGTTGATCTCCTTCAGCAGGATCGGCGCCCCGGTCGGCAGGACATCGATGCCCTTGAATTCGTGGCCGTTCACCGTCTCGACGGCGGCGGCGGCAGCATCGCCCTGCTCGTCGATCGACATGTTGCCGTTGAGACGCACGACCATCAGCGCGTGTTGCGGGTCTGGGAAGATACCCGTGAACTCCGGCCGGATCGCGCCCGCTTCGTCGAAGATCAGGAAGTCGACGAACTGCGGGTTGTCCAGCGATTGCTCTCCCGCCGCCGCCAGCCGCCGGGCGTCCGCCGCGACGCGAGCGCTATACGCTTCTGTCGCCGCGTCGCGCGCGTCCTGGGCGGCATTCTCTTGCTCCGCCTCCGATGCGCCGGTCGCTGCGGCTTCTGCTCGCGCGGCCTCTGTGGCGGCGTTCTGCAAGCGGGCTATCGCGCCCGGCGCCAGCTCCGCCGCGACGGGGATCTGGTCCTGCGCGAACTGGAGGATGGCGAGTGGGCCGAAGACGGAGTGGTAGAGTCCGCTGGCCTGCAGCTCGTCTTCGAGCGCGGCGAGCTCGCCGATGTTCGGCGGCGCGAAGAGCTGGCGGATGTCATCGGCAGTGAAGAGCACCAGCACGGGCTCCCCGCCGAACTGCTGCTCGTAACGAACGTTGTCTTGGAATACCTGGGAGCCGGACGGAACGAATGTGTCCTGGCTTGTCTTGAACTCTAGCCGGGTGATGCCGAAGGCGAACGTGACGGTCGCGACCACTGCGCCCGCCAGCAGCCAGAGGTGCCACCTTCGGATCAGTTCGGCGCACAGGGTCCAGAACGCATCCATGTCGCAGCGTGCCAGCGAATCTAGCCCGCGACCGCGGGGACTCTTGGCGTCGGCTTAGGATACCACGGATTGCGAGGTAGTGGATGCGACGTTATGCTTCAGCATAGGCGACAGATGATGTATGCTCCAACGTCGAGAGCAGATTGAGGAGGAGCGCTATGACAACTGCAGGGGTGTCCATCGCCGAGGAGATCGACCGCATGATCGAGGAGCGCAGCCTCCTCAAGCATCCGTTTTATCAGGCTTGGCAGCGTGGCGAGTTGACGATGGACGCATTGAGAAACTATGCCGGGCAGTACTACCATCACGTCCTGGCGTTTCCGCAGTACGTGAGCGCGGCCCACGCCAACTGCCCTGATCAAAGCGACCGCCAGGAGCTGCTGGAGAACCTGATCGAAGAGGAGCGCGGTGAGGAGAACCACCCCGAGCTGTGGCTTCGCTTCGGCGAGGCGCTGGGACTCACCCGCCAGCAGATCATCGAGGCGGAGCCGCTGCCGGAGACGCTGCGACTCGTGGACACCTATCGAGAGATCACGAAGCACGGCACGTTCGCCCAGGCGGCTACCGCGCTCTACTGCTACGAGTCGCAGGTGCCTGAGGTGGCGAAGACGAAGATCGCCGGGCTGAAGGAGTTCTATGGCGTGGAAGAGTACCGCGGGTTGCAGTTCTTCGATGTCCACATCGGCGCGGACGAATGGCACGCCGAAGTGGGCCGTAACTTCGTCGAGCGCTATGCCGAAAGCCTCGAGGAGCAGCAGGCCGTGCGGGAGACGGCGCGGCGTTGCCTGGACGCGCTCTGGTCGTTCCTTGATGGCGTGAACGAATCGGCCGATGCGCCGGAGGGTGCTGAGTGAGCCAGAGCTTGGATCTGCTCTTCTTGGGCTCCGGAAATGCGTTTGCATCCGGCCGGTATTGGAGCAGCTTCTTGCTCAACGGACGCTATCTCTTCGATGCTTCTCCGGTCGCGTTGCCGCACTTGAAGCGAACCGGCACGGCGCTCGAAGAGATCGAAGCGATCTTCATCAGCCACTTTCACGGCGATCACTTTCTCGGGTTACCGTTTCTTCTGCTCGAGTACGCCGAGCATACCGGCCGCACGAAAGAGTTGACGATCCTCGGTCCGCCGGGTATCGAGGAGCGGCTGCGTATTGTCACTGACGCCTGTTATCCCCACTTGTTCCGGAAAGAGGTAGGATACAAGGTCAGCTACGTCGATGTTGAGGACGGACTAACTGGCCAGGTAGCGGGCGCGAAGTTCATTGCCCGCTCCGTTACACACGTAGACGACCTCGATTGCTTCGGCTATCGGATAGAGACCGGTGGCCGCATCGTCGCCTACTCAGGCGACAGCATGATGTGCGATGCGCTGGTGGATCTTGCCGCTGGCGCGGATGTGTTTGTCGTGGAGTGTTCCTGCTGGCAGGAGGCGTGTGGCCCGCATTTGGGCCCCGACGATCTTCGAGAGCTGCGCCGGCGGTTGGGTCCGGAACCGGCGTTTATCTTGACACACTTGGATGCCGGCCAAGAGAACCTGGGTATCGAGAACAGCCTTGTCGCGGACGATCTCGCTCGATTCCATATGTAAACTTGATCCCGCTGCGTCGGCGCGATCACCCCTACCGCGGTTGCAGAATTACTCCATCTGTGGTTAGCTAACGGCGTCTCTTTGGAGATCAGTTGAGCGGAGGCACTCCATGAGCGTGCTATGGAGTTTGGTTGCGGGGGGCGCACTGGGCGTTCCGGGTTCGCTCGACCTGGATCTGCTCCAGACGTTGCGCTGGCCGTTGATCGGGGCGGGCGTCCTCATCTTCCTCGTCGCTCAATGGTTGCGCGGCACATCGACGACGACCGCGCGACAGCTAACAGGCGAGATGCTGATCGTCGTTCCGGCCTACTTCCTCTACTTCCTCGTTCGCGGGTTCGTCGAAGGGCGGGAGGCCCAGGCGTTTCACACAGCGATCGATATCATCGAGTTGGAGCAAGCGCTCGGCATCTTCTGGGAGCCGATGCTGCAGCAACACATCCTGCACATCGATCTCGTCGTTACCCTAGCGAATTGGACATATATCTGGGGACATTGGCCGGTGATCGTCTTCGTTGCGATCTGGCTCTTCATGCTCCACCGGGAAGAGTACTCCGTTTACCGTAACGCCTTCCTCATCTCCGGTGCCATCGGGCTGATCGTCTTCGTATCGCTGCCCGTCGCGCCGCCGCGGTTCATGGACGCCTGGGGCTTCGTCGATACCGTGGCCGAACGATCCGAAGCGTACCGTATCCTGCAACCGCCGGCGTTCGTCAACCAGTATGCAGCCATGCCCAGCCTGCACTTTGGTTGGAACCTGCTCGTTGGCATCGCAATCTACCGCCACAGCAGTCACGTAATCGGGAAGATCTTTGGCGTCGCGTTGCCCGTAATCATGTTCGCGAGCATCGTGCTAACGGCGAACCACTACATCATCGATGGCTTGGCCGGCGGTTCGCTCGCGCTAGTCGGGCTCTTCGCCGCTCTCATGCTCCACCAGCTCTCGCAGCGCCGGGTGAACACCCAGCGGCGCAGCGTAGCGGCGTAATGAGCCGCCGCCGCGAAACACGCTATGGTAATTCTCTTCCTACTCCGCACTGCGTTCGACCACCGCAAATAGCGCTTCGGCTATCGTCCCTAACTCTTCAACGTTTGCTTGCAGCCACGAATCGATGCGCCGCGACTCCCAGGCGTTGAAGCGGCCAGGATGGAGCCGGTCTGTTTCCGGCTTGCCCTCGCGGCAGCTCGAACTGGATCTGCCGCCTGATCATCGCTCTTCAGCCTCGTGCTCTGACGTTTCCGAGCCAGCTTCGTCAGTGCGTTCGGGCAGCCTAGATCAACCCTCATCTAACTTCCGATCGCTGTCCTCCTCTTCGGCACTGTTTTCGCTGGTAATGCGTTCCTTTCGCTCTGCGAGTTGCTGAGGAAGGACAAAGACGTACCTGAGGAACCAAGTCGCGAACTCAACAATCTCTTCGGCATCTAGTTGCGTATTCCATTGCTTTTCGGTTCCACCGTGCGCTCCCAGCTTCCCGCCGAGTCGGGCTTCGTGCGCCCAATCTCGTAGCTCTGGCGTGATCCGATGTTCCGTGGCTAGATATTCAATTCGCTTGTAGAGAATTTTCTTGGTGTACTTGGCTCGTTCGTCTTTCGGTTCGATCTCCTCCCCGAGAACCCTAGTTGCCTCCTCCAGGGCTCTTCGGCACATCAGCACACAGCCGTTCCATAATTTCTCGTTGAGTGAACCCAACGCTTCGCTGAAAGCCCTCTTGACCTCATCAGGCAGAAGATCGTCCGGTTCCTCGTCCAGAGCGGGGAATACTTCGACCACCTCATGCGTCTCCCGGTCGAACACCACCGCGACATTCTCCTGGCAATCTTCATCTCGACATTGATCGAAGCGAATAAGAAGACCTTTTTCCTGGTCGAAGAGCTTGTTCTCGCCGCCCACCTGATAGCTTGAGGCCACTCTGCAGTGCGGACACCTTCTAGATGGCATGACTACCTCCTACAATAATTCCGACTGGGGCCAATCTACCATTTCCGTGAAGTTCTCAAGCATTTTTCACTGCCATCCTGAATTTCGAATAAGCCTCCATTGAATTAGTACATCGAATACTGCTACTATTCTGGCGAGATTGTGAAACGCTTCTCCATTGCGGCGTGCGCTGCGCTGGTGAAGCGGGCAAGATTCGATTCGTAACGCAGGCAGGAGCGTCGATGTACGGTCTGGGAATACTGAAGGGGCTGATGGTCACCTTCAAGCACATCTTCAAACCTCCGACCACGGTGCAGTATCCCGAAGAGGTGCGCCCGATTCCCGCGCGGGCGCGCACGAACCTCGTCTGGTTCGAGGAGCGTTGCACCGGCTGCTCCACCTGCGCGCAGGCGTGCCCTGACGGCTGCATCCTCGTCGCCACGTCGCCGGGAGAGGGTGATGCGCTCAACATCGACCGTTTCGAGATCGACTTCCGTATCTGCATGTACTGCGGTCTCTGCACCGAAGCCTGCCCGTACGACGCGATCCAGTCCGGCGGTACCTGGAAGGATGTCACCGACGATTTCGATGCGATGTATCGGGACAAGGACACGTTGACGAAGTTCGCCCACGACCATCTGAAGGAGAACGACTTCATGTACCCGAGCGGCCAGCGCGCCCCGGAGGACGTGATCGAACTCATCAAGCGTGAGGGCTAGGAGGCCCGATCGAGTGGCGCAACTCACTATCAATGGCAAATCGATCGAAGCGCCGGAGGGCGCCCCGCTCGTCGAAGTGATCAAGCAGAACGGCTTCTACATCTCCAACCTCTGCTACATCGATAAGCTGCCGCCGTACGCCGGCTGCCGCAGCTGCCTGGTCGAGATCGAAGGCGCGCGCGGCCTCCAGCTCTCCTGCACGGCGACTGTGCGAGACGGGATGGTGGTCAACACGACCACAGACGAGGTGAAGCAGGCCACCCAGTACGTCCTCTCCGTGATCAACGCTAACCACTCCGACCGCTGCCTCACCTGCCACCGGGATGTGAAGTGCATGCCCGGCGACATCTGCCTGCGCGACGATGTCGTCACGCACCGCTGCCTCACCTGCTCCAAAAACTATCGCTGCGAACTCCAGACGACGAACGACCTGCTCGATATGGGCAAAGACAACGTCGAGCCCTGGGAGAGCGAAGATCGAACGTACTACCAGGCGCCGCAGCCGGAGCCGGACCGCTCGAACCCGTTTTTGGAGTTCGACCCGCAGATGTGCATCATCTGCACCCGCTGCGTTCGCGCCTGCGACGACCTGCGACACACCGGCGCTGTCACGCTGGCCGGCCGCGGCTTCTCGACTCGTATCGCCTTCGGCGCGGGCGGAGCAATCGATGAATCGAACTGCGATTTCTGCGGCTCCTGCATCGACGTTTGTCCGACTGCGGCGCTGATGGAGAAGC
>JADFKB010000117.1 GCA_022565155.1 Chloroflexota bacterium
GCTGTAGGGGCGCTCAATTGAACGGCCCTATGGCCGTGGCGCGGCGGACAAGGTCAGAGTGCCGGGAGAGGGCGATTCGCGAATCGCCCCTACGATGGCGGCTGGTCCTGTAGGTTCGTCTCTAGCTCCTCCTCCAGCCAGCGGCGGTCTTCTTCGGAGACAGCGTCGCCGTCCTGAAGCGCCTGCCGTAGCAGGTCCGGCCGGCGCTGGGCGGTGCGCAGGAGGCTCTGGCGGCGTCGCCAGCCGGCCACTTCCTTGTGGTGGCCGGAGAGGAGGATATCGGGCACATGCCAGCCGCGGAACTCGGCCGGACGCGTGTACTGGGGGTACTCCAGCAGGCCGCCGGTGTGCGACTCTTCGTCCAGCGACGTCTCGCTGCCCAGGGCGCCCGGCAGCCGCCGGACGAGGGCATCGACCAGGACAATGGCCGCCGGCTCGCCGCCGGAGAGGACGTAGTCGCCGATGCTGATCTCGTCGTCGGCGAGATGCTCGCGCACGCGCTCGTCGACGCCCTCGTAGTGGCCGCAGAGGAGGATCAGGTGCGGCGCGGTAGCCAGCTCGTCGACGATCTGCTGGGTGAGGAGCCGGCCCTGCGGCGTCAGCAGGATGGTGCGGGCTTGCTCGTGGTCCGGTATCGATTCGACGGCGCGAAAGAACGGCTCCGGCTGCATCACCATGCCCGCGCCGCCGCCGAACGGCGCGTCGTCGACATTGCGTCGCTTGCCTTCGCCCCAGTCGCGCAGGTTGTGCAGCTCGATCTGCACGATCTCCTGCTCGACCGCCCGCGCGACGATGCTCTCGGCGAACGGCCCGGCAAACATCTCCGGGAAGAGCGTGAGGATATCGATGCGCATCGCCAGCCTACGGGCGGGGGTGAGGCGTCGCTGCGTGGTCTCCGAGGCGGCCGCGGAGCAGCTCGACGGCGTGCGGCAGCAGGTCGATGACGGCGCTCAGGCTCTCGCGCACGCCCTTTTCGCTGCCGGGCAGGTTGACGATTAAGCAACGGCCTCGCACGCCTGTGATGCCACGCGATAGGGCGGCCATCGGCGTGTGCTGGAGGCCCTTGGCGCGCATCAGCTCGCCGAGGCCGGGGACGGGCCGCTCGATCACCTCCGCCGTTGCTTCGGGCGTCACGTCGCGCGGGCCGAGGCCGGTGCCGCCGGTGGTGATGATCACGTCGAGGTCGTCGCTATCGGCCCAGGTACGGAGCGTATCGGCGATCTGCGGCCGCTCGTCGGGCACGATCTCGGAGCGCTCGACGCTGGCGTCGATCGATGCCAGCAGTTCGGCGATCGCCGCGCCGCTGGTATCGACGCGTTCGCCCTTGGAGGCTTTGTCGCTGATGGTGAGGACGCCTGCGCGCATAGCGAGCCCATGATAGCACAGACGTTTGGAAGAAAAAGTGGGGAACTAGGGCGAAAACGCTTGACAATCAGATTGTGAATGGTAGAATATGGGGGCTAGTGGTAAATCGTAGGAAGCACAGCGCAGCGATGGGGCTGAAATCCCTAGTTGGGGTTTTCGTAGGAAGGTCATCGAGTGCAGTATTTTCTGGGCCGCTACGAGTATGCGATGGACGAACGGGGCCGGGTGCCGGTGCCGCCTCGCTACCGCGATCTCTTCCTGAGAGGGGCGGTGCTCAACCAAGGCCCCGATCACTGTCTGCGCCTGTTCACCGCCGAGAGCTTCGAGCAGCAGGCGGCGCTCTATACGAACGAACCAGCGATCGAACGCCGGGGGCGGGTGACCCGCCACGGGTTTTTCGCGAACTGCTTCTCTGTGGAGCCGGACCGGCAGGGGCGGATTCTGATACCGGCGCTGCTGCGCGAGTACGCCGCACTGGACGGCGGCGTGATCGTCGCCGGCGCCGGAGAGTGGCTGGAGATCTGGAGCCCGTCCTCGTTTGCGACAGAGATGGACGAGGCGAACCGCCAGGAGCCTGCCTCCGAATCGCCCCCCTCCGAATCGAAAGGGCAGGACTCGTGAGTGGGGGGACGGCGGTGGAGCACGCGCCCGTCATGGTGGCGGAAGTGATCTCGGCGCTGAACGTGCGCGCCGGCGGCCGCTACGTCGATTGCACGGTCGGCGGGGGCGGCCACGCCTACGCGATGATGGAGGCGGCGTCGCCCGGCGGCTCGCTCCTCGGCATCGACCGCGACCCGGCGGCGCTGCAGCGCACGCGTGAGCGCCTGGCGCCGTTCCGCGGCGATGTGCGGCTGGTCGAAGGCAGCTACGCGGACGTGGCCGAGATCTGCGCGGAGTACAGCTACGCGCCGGTGCATGGCCTGCTGATCGATGCCGGGCTGTCGTCGCTGCAGTTGGACGACGCCGAACGCGGCTTCAGCTTCCAGCAGGAGGGGCCGCTGGACATGCGCTTCAGTCCGCAGCAAGAGCTGACGGCGGCGCAGATCGTCAACGAGTACGAGCAGAAGGAGCTGGCGGACATTCTGTATCGGTTAGGAGAAGAGACGAAGTCACGAGTTATCGCCAAACGCATCGTGGAGCGGCGACCGCTCCATACCACGACTGAGCTAGCCAAGGTAGTCCAGGAGGCCGTAGGCGGGAGAGCTCGACGCCAATCCCACCCCGCCACCAGGACGTTTCAGGCTCTCCGGATCGCTGTTAACCAGGAACTCCTCAGCCTGGAAGCTGCGCTCCCTCAGGCCTACGGCCTCCTAGGCGACTTTGGCCGGCTCGTCGTGCTCGCGTATCACTCGCTGGAAGACCGGATCGTCAAGGAGTTCATCCGGCGCGAATCGCGAGACTGCGTCTGCCCGCCACGGCAGCCCGCCTGCACGTGCGACCATAAGGCGGGCCTGAAGCTCGTGAGCCGGCGCGCTATTAAGCCGAGCGCGGAAGAGGTGGCCGCGAATCCGCGCAGCCGCAGCGCCCGCCTCCGCGTAGCGGAGCGACTGCCCACCACGGCGGGCAAGCCCGCCCAGGCGGGCTAGGAGAGCAACGCCGTGGCCGTCGTCAGCCGTACGATCTCTCCGCCCCAACAACAGACTTCGACATCAATCGCGGTCCGGTTCGGGCCATTCTTGCTCATCGCCGTCGCTGCGCTCGTCATCGTCGGACTGCTGCGCGTCGTACAGACGTCGCAGGCGACGACGGCGGGCTTTGCAGTACAGGCGCTGCAGCAGGACAAGCTAGAGGTGGAAACTGCGCTCCGCCAGCTCGAGGCCGATGTTGGCTTGCTGTCGTCGCTGGAGCGCATTGAGCGCGAGGCGCTGCGCCTGGGGCTGGCGCCGGCGGCGGAGCAGGCGTCGGTGCGGGTGAATGTGGCGCTGCCAGCGGCGAACGCGCTGCCGACTAGATTCGCGCCTGAGGATGCTGAGGAGAGTACGGGCTCCGGCGCCACGAGTTGGTGGCGAAGGCTGCTCAAGCCGCTACCGTTCAACTAGCGCGCGACTGCTGAAGCCGGCCAAAGGGGGCCGAGGGGGGCTGAATATGGCCCGGCGAACCCACCGCCTTACCTGGCGGTTGATCTTCCTGATCCTGGTGCTCATGGCGGGGACCGCCGGCGTCGTGGCGCGGCTGGTGCAGGTGCAGGTCATCGACCACGATTACTACGCCGCCCAGGCGGAAGAGGAGCACCTGCACGAAACGACGGTGCGCGAGCCGCGCGGCGCGATCCTCGACCGCAACGGCTATCCTCTGGCGACGACAACGATCGCATTCGATGTCTACGTCGATCCTCGCAGTTGGGCGAACGCTGCTACCGCGATCAGCGGCGCGGCGACGCTGGCGCCGCTGATCGCGCGCGAACCGGCGGAGCTGATCGAGGCGGTTGTGAACTTCGAACAAGGGGACTACCTGGCCGCGCGCTCGGTTAGCGCGGATGTCGGCCTGCAGCTGCTGGAGCAAGCGCCGGTGGGTGTAAAGCTGGTCGAAACCGGCCTCCGTTCCTATCCAGAGGGCGACCTGGCATCGGTGTTACTCGGCTTCCTGGGCCGCGACCAGGAAGGTCTCGCCGGCATTGAGGCTGCGTACGACGTCGAGCTGGGCGGCGTGCCGGGTGTGGTCTACTTCGAGCGCGACGGCCTCGGCAACCCGATCCCGTTCGGGCGGTGGCTCGGAACGAAGCCCGTAGCCGGCGGCGACATTCGCCTGACTATCGATCGTTATATCCAGCGACTCGTGGAGCGAACGCTGGCGTTGGAGGTGCAGCGCCACGAGGCGACGGGCGGCACGATCATCGTCATGGACCCGCACACCGGCGCGGTGCTGGCGATGGCGAGCGAGCCGACGTTCTCGCTGAGCGCGCTCGACCTCGACGACGAAGAGCAGACGGCGCTGTACCGGCAACGGGCCATCACCGATGTCTACCCGCCTGGCTCCGTAATGAAGACGCTGACGATGGCCGCGGCCATCGATAGCGGCCTCGTCGGGCCGGGGACGACGTATCTGGACACGGGCGCGGCTGAAGTCGAAGGCGCCGACCCGATCCTCAACTGGGACTTCAGCGCGCACGGCATCACGACGATGACCGACGTATTGCGGTTCAGCCTGAACACCGGCGCGGTCTGGGTCAGCCGGGTGTTGGGCCCGGAGCGGTTCTACGACTACATCGGTCGCTACGGCTTCCGCCGGCCGACGGGCGTCGGCCTGGGCGGCGACTCGGCGGGCCTAGTGCGGCTGCCGGGCGATGACGACTGGTACCCGATCGATCTGGCGACGAACAGCTTCGGGCAGGGGATCTCGGTGACGCCGCTGCACATGATCAGCGCCGTCTCAGCCCTTGTCAACGGTGGGCTGCTCATGCGACCCTATATCGTGCAGGAGGTTTCCAGCCCGGACGAACGGCGTGTGTACGAGCCGGTCGTCGTCCAGCGGGCAGTCTCTGAAGAGACCTCCCGGACGCTGGTGCAGATGATGAACGCCGTCGTCGACGGCATGCCGGGGCACTTGGCACAAGTGGCGGGCTACAGCGTTGGCGGCAAGACCGGCACCACGACCTTTGTCGACCGGCCTGAGACGATCGCCTCGTTCGTCGGTTTCGCGCCGGTGGACGACCCGGCGCTAATTATGCTGGTCAAGATCGACGCGCCGCAGGACAGCCAGCTCGGCGGCGTGGTCGCCGCGCCGATCTTCAGCGACCTGGCGCCGCGCATCCTCTCGTACCTGGGCGTGCAGCCGAACGGTACGGCGCTGATCGAGCGGGGGCCGTGACCACGAGCGAGCCATGATCGCGGCCACGGAGATCGCGGAGAGCCTGGGTTCCCTGCTGCGGGAGCGGCGCGCGGGCGCGGCAGCGCGCTTTCGCAGCGTCGTCATCGACTCGCGCCAGGCCGGCCGCGGCGATCTCTTCGTCGCGCTGCCGGGCGAGCGGACGGACGGCCACGAGTTTGTCCGGGCCGCCGTCGCCGCCGGCGCGCGCGGTGTGCTGGTGCGGAAGGCGCCGGACGATCTGCCGGACGGGATCGCGGCGTTCGTCGTCGGCGATACGCTCGCCGCGCTGCAGCGGCTGGCGGCGGGACGCCGCGACCGGCGGCGGGTGAGCGTGATCGGCGTGACGGGCAGCGTCGGCAAGACGACGACGAAGGAGATCACCGCCTCTGTGCTATCGACCCGCTACGAGGTGCTGAAGAACGAGGCGAACTACAATAATGAGATCGGGTTGCCGCTGACGCTGCTGGAGCTGCGGCACCGGCAGCGGCGCGCTGTGCTGGAGATGGGAATGTATGCGCTGGGAGAGATCCGCACGCTCTGCGAGATCGCGCGGCCGGATGTCGGCGTCGTCACCAACGTCGGGCCGGCGCATCTGGAGCGGATGGGCAGCCTGGAGGCGATCGCCGCCGCGAAAGCCGAGCTGCTGGAGAGCCTGCCGCCGCACGGCTTCGCCGTGCTGAACGCGGACGATCCGCTGGTGATGGCGATGGCCGATCGGACGCGGGCGCGGCCGCTGTCCTACGGGACGGCAGCCGATGCGGACGTGCGCGCGAGCGAGATTGAGAGCCGCGGGCTGGAGGGCGTCTCGTTTCGCCTCCACTGGCACGGCGAAAGCGCGCGAGTCGAGACGAAGCTGCCCGGCCGCCACTCCGTCTCGAACGCGCTGGCGGCGGCGGCGGTCGCGCTCGCCGACGGCATGCCGCTGACCGAAGTGGTAGCGGCGCTGGGCGAGGTGCAGCCGCCGCTACGCATCCAGGTGCATCGACTGAAGGGCGGCGGTACGCTGCTGGACGACACGTACAACGCCGGACCGGCCTCGATGGCGGCGGCGCTCGATCTGCTCGCCGAGATCCCCGGCCGGCGTATCGCCGTGCTGGGCGACATGCTGGAGCTGGGCCCTGCCGAGCGAGAGGAGCACCTGGCGCTCGGCAGGCGCGCGGCGGAGACCGTCGATGTGCTGCACACCGTCGGCGAGTTGGGTGCGCTCATCGCCGAGGCGGCGCGCGAGGCGGGCCTGCGCGAGACGCACCATTGGCCGGATAAGGACGCTGCAGGCGAGGCGCTGGCTGCCGACCTGCGGCAGGACGACGTCGTGCTGCTGAAGGCATCGCGGGCGCTGGCGCTGGAGACGCTCGTGCCGCTGTTGAAGGAGCGGGATGGTTAGAGCGCTCGTTATCGGGGCTGCCGCGTCGCTGGTCTCTGTGCTGGCGGGCGGGCCGCTGGTTGCGCTGCTGGAACGGCTCGGGCTACGCAAGGCGATCAGCGCCGAAGGGCCGGATTCGCACCAGAAGAAGGCAGGGACGGCGACGATGGGCGGCCTGCTGATGCTGGGGACGATCGTGGTGGTGACTGTGCCGACAAATCTCATCGGCCACACCTCGATCCTGTTGCCGCTGGGCGTGATGGGCGCGGTGGGCATCATCGGCGCGGCCGACGACCTGCTGACGCTGCAAGGGCGGGCGCGCCTCGATGGCCACGAGCGTAGTGTCCTTGTCGGCAAGATGGGCGCGCTGCTGATCGTCGGTCTGACGGCGGGGCTGATCCTCTTCTACGGGCTGGAGGTGGAGAGTATGAACGTGCCCCACTTCGGCCAGTACGAGCTGAGCGCCGGTTACATCGCTATCGCCGTTGCCGTCATCGCCGGCACGACGAGCGCCAGCGCGGTGACGGACGGCTTGGACGGCCTGTTGGGCGGTGTGATGGCGCTCGCGTTCGCGGCGTACGGAGTGATCGCGTTCCTGCAGGGACAGTCGTTCCTCGCTACGTTCTGCTTCACCGTCGTCGGCGCGATCGTCGGCTTTCTCTGGCACAACAGCCACCCGGCGAGCGTGTTCATGGGCGAAACCGGCGCGATGCCGCTGGGAGCGGGGCTGGCGATCGTGGCGCTGATGACCGGCTGGTGGCTGATCTTGCCTCTCGTCGGCGTGGTGTTGGTGGTGGAGGCGCTCTCCGTTGCGGTGCAGGTCGGGTCGTTTCAATTGACCGGCAAGCGTCCGCTGAAGATGGCGCCGGTGCATCACCACTTCGAGCTGCTGGGGTGGTCGGAGCCGCAGGTTGTGACTAGATTCTGGCTACTGGGCGTGGTCGGGGCGATTCTGGGAATCGCGCTAGCATTGACAGATTAGTGTATAAGTGCTATGACACTTGAACGAGAGTACCTGGTGGATAAGAATGTGACGGTCCTCGGATTGGGCATCGAGGGAGTCGATCTGGTTCGTTACCTGGCGAGCCATGGGGCCAACGTCACCGTCTCCGACGCCAAGCCCGCCGAGGCGCTGTCTGCTCAGATAGCGGAGTTGGACGACCTGTCCGTCCAGTACTCGTTGGGCGAGAACCGGGTGGAGGATATCGCTGCCGCCGATCTGCTCTTCGTCTCGCAAGGTGTGCCGT
>JADFKB010000118.1 GCA_022565155.1 Chloroflexota bacterium
GATATTCGCCCTCATCGCAGTGGCGTTTTTCTTGGCCGGCCAGACCCAGACCACCTCAGCAGTCGACGGCGGACCTGAGATGCGGCTAACGGCGAACGGCTGCACGGCCGACTGCACATTTGATCCCAGCGAGAAGTTCACGTTGGCGATTGAGATCATTCAAGGGCCTGCCGGCGGCTACACCGCTGCGCAAACCTTCATCGATTATGGCCCTAACATCACATACGATTCGAGCGTGATGTCAGCAGACGATGAGATCCTATGGCCGGATTGCGTATCCGCTATCGCTCTCCGTGGAGAGACCGGCCCGACGCTCGTTAACCACGGTTGCTTGACTGGCCTGATTCCACCGCTGCCAGCCAGCGACTTTGTAGGTACCATTGTCGAGATTTCGATAACATGCTCCGCAGCCAACAGCACAACTGAGATCCAGTTGCTGCCTCTAAACGATCCGGAAGCACTCACCAACGGCGCTGCGTTTGTAGAGGCTGACGGCATTACGCAGGTGACAGCAAAGGTGAGCAACCTATCGGTCACGTGCGGAACGGGACCGGCTCCCGATACGGCGACGCCGACGAACACGACGGCGCCGCCGGCGACGAGCACGCCTTGCCCAGGAGACCCACCGGTGTGCCCAACTGCGACGGCGACGCCGACGCCGACTGACACGCCGACGGCGACTGACACGCCGACGCCAACTGCGGTTCCTGAATTCCAGTGTGGTGATGTCAACCGAGACGGTGAAGTCAGCGCACTGGACGCGCTATGGGTGCTCTGGTTCGACGGCGGGCTCGTCGATGCACTGCTGCCCTTGAAGGACAACAACCAAGACGGGATCACCGACCAGATCGGAGACATGAATGGCGACGGCATCGTGAACTCGGTCGACGCGGCGCTCATCTTGCAGTTTGAAGCCGGTCTACTGGACACGCTCGCCTGCCCGTAACCAGGGGACGGTGACAGGCAGAGCCTGAGAGTCCAGCAAAGCGATCAGAAGGCGAGGGCGCTTCCGACATTGTCGGGGCGCCCTCGCTGCGCGGAAGGCACAAACAGCACCGGCTAAGCGGCTCCGGGCTACCTCCGGCCCAACAGGCGTTATGCTAAGCTGAAGTTCAATGTAGCATCAGGCCGGGTGAACGTTGCGTGTGTTGGTTCGCACGACAGCCGAATCAGAACGGAGCTGAGACGTAAGAGGAGTGGCAGAGCGGAGATCATCCGGCCTTCCCGCTCATCCGCGCTGCTCCGGCGACGATCTCACACATGCCGGAAATGACTGAACAGCCGCAGAGCCGGTGGCAGCGAATCGTGACGTTAGGCGCTGGCCTGGCGTTGCTCATTGCCGTCGGACTGCTACTGGTGGATCAGCTTCAGCAGACATCCGCCACGGCCGGCGGGCCGGAGATGCGGCTGAACGTGACCGACCCGGACGATGTGTGCATCGAAGGCACGTGCCAGCTTGAGCTAGGGCAGGCGTTCAAGCTGACCGTGGAGATCGTGCTAGGCCCTTCGAGCGGCTACATCGGCGCCCAATCATTCCTCCAATTCGGGACGGACCTGCAGACGGACCTGACGTACGCTCCGGCCGCAGCGGCGAGGGACGAAGTTGTCTGGCCGGATTGCGAGGGCGCAACCGCCCTGCGCAACCAAATCGACAGGCTCACCGGGAATGATAACACCGACTACACGGTGAGTATCGGGTGTCTGACGGGCCTATTGGAACCGCCGCCGACCCACTACACGGGCAGCTTCTTGGAGCTCGAGTTCGCCTGCTCTACTGAAGACAGCCTGACGGATGTCCGGCAGCTTCCGTTTATCATCCACGGACCCCATCCGAGAGACAGCGTTCCCCACACGGAAGGCCACACGATCCAAGGGACCAGCGGTTCGGCCTTTAGCGAGCGGCAGGGCACTCAGATCGCCAACATCCCTCCCAAGCTCAGCAACCTCATTATCATCTGCGGCGACCCACCGACGCCGACTCCCCAGCCTACGATCACCCCGGGCGGGCCGACGCTGACGCCGACGCTCACACCAACGCAGACACCGGCCGTGACATCAACACCGACGCCGACGGTCACACCGACGCCGACGGTCACACCGACGCCGACGGTCATGGCGACGCCGACGCCCACGCCCGTACCGCAGCGGCCCTGCGGCGATGTGAACGGCGACGGCGTGGTCAACAGCCAGGACGCGCTCTGGGTGCTCTGGCTGGCCACCGGCATGCTCGACTTCATCCCCTTCCCTGACGATCTGAACGGAGATGGCGTAGTTGGACCCATCGACGCGCTGCTGATCCTCCAGATCGAAGCCAACCTCTTCATCTGCCGCTAAGGCACAGCAACCGCTCACCTGTAACGTAGTTCGCTGCGGCACGTTGAGTAATTGACGGTCGCACACCGAATCTAAGAGCACAGAAAGGCGTATTGCGTACATCTAAAGGCCTTGAAAAGGGTTCGTGGGAGTTTTAGCACGCTAGGGATACGTGAGTTATTATGGTAAACTACTCAGAAGCGACTCTTCGGGCCCGGCCGAGAAACCAGGCCTGTCGCAGTCGGCCGACAAGCGCGTCGGTGTGTGGTGGAGGTGGAGGCGAATGGACGTGCCTGCCGGTCGTCTTGCGTAAGACGCCGCTTAGGGAGCCTCTGGACAAGGCTCCCCTGCCGACAATGGAGACTTAGAGGGGTGGGGCAGAAGAGGAAAGGTCCACACATGAGCATTCGCATGCAGAGCAAGCCCGGACGGTTGGCGACGTTCGGGATCGTCTTCGTGGCGCTCGCCGCAGCTATCGTCTTCGTCAGCCAGCAGATCGACACGGCGCAGTCCTCTACTGACGGCGCCGCGATGAGCATCTCGGCCGCCCCAGCTGTCGCTATTGAATGCCCAGCCACCAAGGTAAGCAACGAAGTTTGCGTCGGCTTCGACAGCAAGCTAATCGTCACCGTGAACGTTGACGCCTATGACCTAGCCCTTGGCTACGCGGGCGTCGCGGCCTATATCTTTTACGGGACCGGGGCACCCGACGATCTGGTCTTCAAGACTATGGGCATCAATGCCGCTGTCCCGAATGATGACGGACAGAATACAGGCATGAGCGCAAATATTCTGTTTACGGACTTTCCGCTTGTCGGCGGCGTCACAGGGAGTGCGTTGACCGCTCTGATCCCACGGCCGGACGGCACACGGCCTAACCTCATGTACAAGGGTCCTGTGCTAGATTTCTCCTTTACATACACATCCACTGCGAGTTCACACTCGATCGTTTTGCAGAACGTTGGTGATGATCCCGCTGCCGGTAACGGCTCCGCCATCATCAATCCCGACGCGTCCGCCAATGTCGAAGTGACGGTCGGCGACAAACTGCTGGTGAACTGTGTGCCGCCACCCACGGCGACGCCGACATCGACACCGCCGCCGATTCCGAAAATGTCCAAGCTTCCGGCTCTGCAGAACGTCTTCCTGACCCGTCAGAACGGCAAGATCCCGCCGGCTAGCTGCGGCGCAGGCACCAACGTCGGTGGCCTGAGCGAGGTGTTGAGCCAGGGAATCGTCTCTGCCGACCCGAAGGGTCAACCGGGCGACTTCCAGCAGCTCGCAGCCTTCGAGTTTGAAGTACACTACGACGCCACGAAGGTCTGTGTTGACCTGACCGAAGGCGCTGAGTGGACCGCGGCGGGCGCCATCTGCTTCATTGAGGACAGCGTATCCAAGCCACAGCTGGAGGGCGTTGCCCGCATCGGCTGTCTCACCCCTGGCAAGTCGACGGGTGACCCGGAAGGGGAATTCTTCCACGAAGCCATCGATGACGGGGCGGCGCTGGCGCAGATAGACGTGCGGCCGCAGCCTGATGTCTACTCTCAGGCGAAGCCGAACCAGGACAACGGTGTCGTGGTTCAGATCAACAACGTCGACTGTGACCTGTCTGACGAGCAGGGCCACGCTATTCCGATCTTCTCCTGCGACGACGCAGACATCACGTTCCGCTACCTGGAAGGCGACGTGGATGCTGACTGTGACGTCGACGCTGACGACGCGCAGGCGATCGCGTTCCGCTGGGGCTCTGAGAAGGGTAGCCTGGTCTACAAGGACTTCATGAACCTAGAGCCATCCGGCACGCAGTCCGACAACGACATCGACATCAACGACCTACAGTTCGTTTTCGGCCGCTTCGGGAGCGACTGCGACGACCCGCACCCGGACCAGGACCCGGTGAACCCGAAGGCTTAGGAGGATAGGATTCATCAAGTTCTTTCCGTGACCGAGTAGAACGGTTGCGGGGAAAGAAGCGAATACAGCAGGTCAAAGGAGTGACCAAAAGGACGGGGGAGCACCGGACTCAATATCCGGGCTCCCCCGTCCTTGATCGTTCAGCCGGAGAGAGGAGAGCTGCAGGGCTTGAGGATTGCGCGAAGCACGGGCAAAGCTCAAGCTCCGCAGCTATCGGGAGAGAATATGTACGTACTGAGGGGCCAGAACATGCTAGAAAGAAGGGTACGGGCGTTACATCTGCTGCGCCCGCATCGTTCTCAAAGATGGGAGGCAACGCTTGGGTCAGACCGCCCCGCTGGCAACACGCACACGCCTGGTTTGGGTGGCCATTGCACTCTCCATGATGATCTCCATGACGATTGCAGTTCAACCAACTAACGCGCAGAGCGCGGACGGCACCGTCCGGCTGCTACCGCCCATCTCCACCGTAGACGTGAAAGATGGTTCCTTCGCCATCTTCATCGTCCTGGAAGACCTGGAGCACAACGGAGTTATCTCCTACGACGACAATCGCGACACTACCCCGGACCGTACTGTGGAATCGATAGGCATGGCAGCGTTTGAGTTCACGCTCGGCTTCGACGAGACGATCGTCGCGATAGAAGGCGTCGAAGTCGGCCCGGCGCTGGCGGAGAGCGGCCGGGGTTTCCAATGCCTGCCACCTCGCCAGGAGCCCGGCAGCTTTAGATTCGGCTGTATCTCCAGCGGCGGATCGCCGCCGGGTGTGCAAGGCAGCGTCACACTGGCCAGCCTGACCCTTCGTCCCCTTAACAACGGATCGAGCCCTCTGCTCCTGGAGCCGCAGTTGGCCGGGCCGCTGGGCGACCCGATCTCTATAGACTTCGCGGGCGGCCTGGTGCGAGTCACCGGCAGCCCTGACCCGGTCGCAACGCCCACCACGGCGGCATCGGCGGCGACGCCCACGGCGGCCCCGCAGGCAAGCGCGCAGCCGACATCTCCAACCGGCGGCGCCACCGTAACGGTAACGCGCCAAACACCCACGTTGGCCACGCCACCGACGGCCACAAGCGCGGCGATTTCGCCACAGCCAACTGTTGTTGACGACGATACTCCAGAACCGAACGCGAACGGAAACACAGACGGTGATGGTCGGTCGGCTGGAACCATCACACTGTGGATACTCGCCGGCCTTGGCGGGCTCATGACGATAGGTCTGGCGGCAGTTCTCTTGCGGCGGCGAAACCACCGGAGGGGAGCATCCTGACGGGTGGGGGCTATCAGTCCGTTGCGGCTCAGGCCGTAGCAGGAGGTAGGGTACGTGAACGTGTTGACTAAGGCAGTATGGCCTGTCGTCAGGCTCGGATTACTGGCCGGAGCGATCGTATTCGCCGCCGTGGGCGTAGGTCAGGAGAGCCAGCCTGCCAGCGCATCACACACGCAAGTCCTCTTGAGCTACTCAAACGTCTCTCCAATTCGCGCAGCCACGATCATCGTTAACCCTGACGGTCTTCCCCGCGATGTCTACGCCTGGGCAGTAAACGTGGATAACGCTACGGGCGTTTCCGGCTATCATCTGGAGATCGGTTTTGACAGCTCGGTGTTCACAGCCACGTCCATTGAGGTGCCGCTCCCCATGTGGCTAGGCTCTGGCGCGCGGTCTCCTGGCTGTCCGTTTCCGACAGTCGCGACAAATCGGGCATACATAGACTGCGTCACCATCGGCGGGGTGCCTCCCTTCGGCGTTACCGGTACCGGCCTGATTGGCAAGCTGACAATCCAACCAGGGTCCGTCGCCGGATTCAGCCCCCTAGATCTGACAGGGACATTCTTGATAAATACGCCGATAGATCCCGACGATCTTGCCGAGATTCCAGTCACGCTTCTTTCCGCCCAAGTGGTCTACATAGAGTGCGCAGACGTAAACGGGGACGGCATCGTCGACCTGCTGAACGACATCCTTGGTATCATCCAGCGCTACCAATGGACGCCCGCGCACCCGGACTGGGACCCAGCCTATGACATCAACAACGACGGCGTCATCGACCTCTTGAACGATATCCTCGGCGCAGTCATGCAGTACCAACTGCCATGCACGCAGACGCCATAATCGGCAGTCCAGGCTTCCAAACCCCTAGGAGAGCCGTCCAACGTGGACGGCTCTCTCTCGGTCGGCAGTTAGTTGGGACAGCAGCGGGCGGCGAGGCCCGGCCATGGGCGCACCTTGCGCCATCTGTAATATCGAGTATGATTGTCTCGGTGTTGCATCACGCGTTACGCGGGGCCAGATGCCCTACCGCTAGCGCGCGCAATACGCTAGGCTAGGCAAATGCTGCTGCTTGGTCTGCTGGCCATAGGGGTAGAGCAGTAGCGTGGGGAAGATGTGACGGGGGCCACACAACCTTTCGGATCGCAGCAGGCGCGGCCTTCTATCAAGGTCGGCTAGCCAAGGACGCAGCGAGACTTAAGGAAGAGTAGAAGGAAGGGAGCTGACATGGATGTGAGGAAACGAATAGGGCTACGCAGCCTGGCGCTGCTAAGTATCCCGCTCATGGCGATCGTGGCGCTAGCGTGGGGCCAGGTCGCCAACGCAACAGTTCAAGCCGCAGGCACCGGCCCGGAGATGTCGCTGACCATATCCGGTCCGGGCGTTAGTTGCAGCGATGGCGTGTGCGATGCGCCGTTTGGCGGCGACATCATGCTTACGGTCGATATCGTCACAGCGCCGATAGAGGGCTACATTCTGGTTCAGACGTACATTGACTTCGGACTCGATCTCATCTACCAGCCGCGTGCCGAAGCTGCGGACGAGTTGATATGGCCCGACGCCGGGTCAGACGAAGTTGTCCTGCGGTTTGAGCTTGCCCCGGGCGAAGTCAATCACGGCGGCCTCACGGGTCTCATCCCGCCTCTCCCAGCAAGCAGCTACGAAGGGACCATCCTCGAACTCGACCTCGTCTGCTCCGACGCGTTCTCTCAAACAGCAGTGAGGATGCTGCCGCTTTCAGATACCAGGACGAGCGGAGCGGCATTCGCGTTTAACGACGGGACTACCCAAGTCGACGTACCGACGAAGGCAAACACCGTGGTAGTCAACTGCGGCGAAGCGCCGCCGCGCGGCGAAGCGCCGCCGCCACCGACGCCGTCACAGCCGACCAGCCTGCCGTCTACTGGCACGTTTGGTACCGCGGACAGCGACAGCGCCGGCTTGTGGGTAATGTTCGGCGCGCTGCTGGCCGCCGGCGTAACGGGTCTGACAACCTTCACTCTGCGCGTGTTCTCTCGCCGCCAGATACGGTAGAGGTTCTCGGAGCAGGATATGCAAGGAGGTAACACGATGGAACGTAGTAGAACATATCTGGGCTTCGGGTTGGCGGCGATATTCGCCCTCATCGCAGTGGCGTTTTTCTTGGCCGGCCAGACCCAGACCACCTCAGCAGTCGACGGCGGACCTGAGATGCGGCTAACGGCGAACGGCTGCACGGCCGACTGCACATTTGATCCC
>JADFKB010000119.1 GCA_022565155.1 Chloroflexota bacterium
AGCTGGATCGAGAGCGACGGCTACATGACATTCGATAACCCCAAGTTCTACAACATCCGCTGGATGGGGCTGCTGAACGAGCAGAGTCCGGCTCCTTCGTTCGTACAGACCGTCGCGCACCCTAGCACGTGACGGCCCCGGCGCGCACACTACTCATCGGCAGCCAAGGTCAGCTCGGCAGCGATCTGCGTCGCGTCTGGGACGGCGAACTCGTCTCGTTCGCTCACGGCCAGCTCGACATCTGCGATCGCGACCAGACGCACGCCGTCATCGCGAACGCGGCGCCCCAGCTCGTCATCAACACCGCTGCCTATCATCGCGTGGACGACTGCGAGGAGAACGGCGATCGCGCGTTCCAGGTGAATGCTCTCGGCGCGAAGAACGTCGCCGATGCCGCGCGTGAGGCCGGCGCCGCCGTCATCTTCATCAGCACCGACTACGTCTTCAGTGGCGACAAGGGCAGCCCGTATACGGAGACGGACATACCGATGCCGCTGAGCGTCTACGGCGCGTCGAAGCTAGCTGGCGAGCATCTCGTGCGGCAGAGCAACCCGCGACACTACATCGTACGCAGCTCCGGCCTCTTCGGCCTCGCCGGCGCCAGCGGCAAGGGCGGCAACTTCGTCGAGACGATGCTGCGCAAGGCGAAGGCGGGCGAGCCGTTGCGAGTCGTCGATGACCAGGTCTCCACGCCAACGCTGACCTACGACCTGGCAGGCAAGCTCCAGGAGTTGGCGGCCACCGGGCGGTACGGCCTCTACCACGTGACGAACAGCGGCCAGACCTCCTGGTGCCAGTTCGCCGCCAAGATCTTCGAACTCGCGGGCCTCCAGCCCCGCCTGACGCCGATCACGAGCGATGAGCTGGCTGCGCCCGCAGCCAGGCCCGCCTACTCCGTGATGGAGAATCGAGCGCTAACAGACGCGGGCCTATCGCAACCCCGGCCGTGGGAAGAGGCGCTGGCGGACTACCTGCGCGAGAAGGGTCATCTAGTGCGCTAAAGTGACTGCGCCCTAGCCGCAGCCCTGGACTGCGGCGATCGACTACTATCGTAGTCCTTGACTGCGGCGGATCGCTAACGCCGAGGGGCCCGCCGACAATCGCGCGCTGTCCGTCTTTCGGCATCGTCCTCACCAGCGCACGACTGAATGAGATGCAACGGCCAGTGCTACCAGCACGAACATAGAGGCGGCCATGACGTCGCGGGGTGTACGAGCTATTCCGCAGACATGAGTATGGCGTCACGGAAGATAAATGAGTCCGGTTTCGCCGCTGTACCCAGTCGTAGGATGACCACCCCCAACCTCTCTACGTCGTGCCGGGTGACAACATGCTCCACCCAGATCAGCCGCCAATCACGCTTGAGCGTGAAGACGTTGAACGTTTCGCCTTCTCGGGCGCCGTCCTCCTGGATGACGATCTCGATCTGCCCATCCGCCACGTCTTCGGCGGACTTTACCCATGCCAGCGCTATGTAGCTCTGGCCCTGAACCGGGCGTAGTTCCGAAGCGGCGGTGACATTATAGGTTGAATAGGCGATTTCGGCCGAGGACACTACGATTCCTGCCGGCGATGAGTGTAGCGTGCTGCGCCAGGTGCGCCAGCCGCCGACATCAGCGTCGATGACGTTGCGAAGGAAGTTCTGGTCACCGGCCAGACCAGGTCCATGAAGATCCGCGACCATATCGCGTCGCTGAAGAAAGCTGATCCAGAAGCCGTCGAGGAACAGCCAGCGCATCTGGTAGGTTTGCAGAAGGCGGGGGTCATTGTAGAGCGCGTTGAGGGCCGGAATCAGCGTGTTTGTCTTGGCGAGGGCCGCTTCCGGTACCGGATTCGGCTCCCCATCGCTGATCACGATGATTTCAGG
Organism: Chloroflexota bacterium; assembly: GCA_022565155.1. GTDB lineage: Bacteria > Chloroflexota > Dehalococcoidia > DSTF01 > RBG-16-68-14 > JADFKB01. The sequence continues at coordinate 1,868 of JADFKB010000119.1, forward strand.
CTGCTCTGCGAACACATAGTCGGTGTTGTGCTTCTCGTGTCCTGGGACACCCGCCCCCATACTTGGAACCTCTGTGTGGGCGATGACCACATCGTTGATGCCGAGCAAGTCCAGAACATCGCGCTCTGCGTAGTATGCGACAGTGCCGACAGCAAATGTGACGATTGTATAGTCCTCGGGGGTATGCTCGTTGAACCACGTGCCGAGAAGCTGTCGTGCTCTATGAGTCTCGCGCTGATCGGCGACGACCGGGTCATGGGCTTCCTGGAGGAGTGTGAGCCCGCCCAAGCCCAGCGCCAGGGTTGCGATCAGCGCCGCCGTTGCCGGTCGAGGCGCCAGGCTCTTCAATACCATTGCGAAGCCGGCCATCCCGCCGAGGAATATCAACGGTAGCACCGGGACCAGGAAGCGGCTATGACCTATGAAATCGCCGCCCTCAAAGACCACAGCAGTCACCATCGTGCCACACAGCACGATTAGGTAGGCAGCGTCATGCCGAAGCTTCGGTCTGGTCAGAAGGATGGCGGCCCCCACGAACATCGGCAGCAGGTGAACGCGAAGCCCGCCTTCATATACATACTCCAACCCCCGACTAAAGAGCACGGAGTTAGGCTCCACTTTCGCGTAGAACGTGTTGGGCAGCAGGTAGTCGTAGTAGGTGAAGCGCCAGAGGAAGTATGAGCCGTAGATGGCGAGGAAGACGCCGCCCCACGACAGTGCGCGAGCGATCGCCTGCCGCCGGTTAGTGCTAGTGGCAGCGTCGAATAGGACGAAGAGGCCGGTGACGCCCGCCGCGATCAGGCCCTCCGGCCGTGTCATCGCGGTAGCGGCGAGGGCGAGCGCGGACCAGGGAATGCGCCCGCCGCGCCGCTCGCGCAGCCCGGCGCGCCGTTCGAGCATGTACAGGTAGGCGCTCCAGGTGATGAGCGCCATGAAGAGCGGCGTCTCCATGCCCCCGGAGGATGCTAAGCCGACGCCGCCGGTAATGGCGAGACCGACCACTACCGCGGCGAAGACGACCGGGCTGCCGATGCCGCTGCCTTCGGTCTCTCTGCCCCACAGACGCCACAGCTTATACACCGGAATCCAGGTGGCGGCTACGGCCAACAACCCGAGCACTCGTACGGACAAGACCAAGTCGAAGCCTAGCTTGGCGACACCCGCTAGCAGCGCCATCCAGAGGAAGCTGGTGTAGCCTTCTACTCGGCCGCTACTATTCCAGTTCGGCCCCAGGCCGTCAGCCAGGTGCTGGGAATAACGCAGAGTGATGAAGGCATCGTCAAGCACGAAGTTCTGATAGACGATGCCGTTGAACAGGAGCAACGCCAGCGCGCCGGCAAGCGCGACGATAATAGGCGCCCACTGCCGGCGCGCTAGCCTCGTCGTCGCCACCATCGTGAGGGCGGCGATGACAGCCATACCAAAGGCGAACAGCGGAAACGGCATACGAATGTGACCTTCCGCGTAGAATCAGCAGTCGGCTGTTAGTGTAACAAGTCCCCATCGCGTGGCCTTCGGCTATCTGTGGTTCATCGCGGTCGTGCGTCATGGGCGTGAGCAGGACTGCGACAGCCTTCATGCGGCGCGCCGGCAGCTAGCAAGCCCGGCCGTGGGAAGACGCGCTGGCGGACTACCTACGCGAGAAGGGCTATCTGCAGGCGGCCGCGGGGACCGCGTCCTAGCTCGTGCCGGTGGGGTAAGACAGCCCTGGGCTGCGGCGGGTTGCTAACACCAGCAGCTCCTGACTGCGGCGGATTGCTAACGGCGAGGGGCGCGCCTGCATTAGCGCGCTGGCCGTCTTACGGCCCCGTCCTCACCCGCGCGCAACTGTACGAGACGCAGCGGCCAGCGTGACCAGCACGAACATAGAGGTGGCCATGAGGTCGCGGGGCGTACGGGCTACTCCGCAGCCATGAGTAGGGCGTCACGGAAGATGAAGGAGTCTGGTTTCGCCGCAGTACCTAGCCGTAGAATGGTCACGTCCAACATCTCTACGTTGGGCCCGGTGACAACATGGTCCACCCAGATCGGCTGCCAATCGCTCGTCAGCGGGAAGATGTTGAACGTTTCGCCTTCTCGGGCGCCGTCCTCCTGGATGGCGATCTTGATCGCGCCGTCCGGCGCGTCTTCGGTGGACTTTACCCATACCAGCGCTACGTAGCTCTGTCCCTGAAGCGGGCGTAGTTCCGAATCGGCGGTGCTATGAAAGGCAGAATAGTTGATCTCGCTCGAGGACACCATGATTCCTGCCGGCGCTGGCTGCAGCGCGCTGCGCCAGGTCTGCCAGCCGCCGACATCAGCGTCGCCGGCGCTGTGCAGGAAGTTCTGGTCACCGGCCAGACCAGGTCCATGAAGATCCGCGACCGTATCGCGTCGCTGAAGAAAGCTGTACCAGAGGCCGTCCAGGAACAGCCAGCGAAGCTGGTAGGTTTGCAGAAGGCGGGGGTCGCCGTAGAGCGCGTTGAGGGCCGGAATGAACGTCTTCGTCCCGACGAGGGCCGCCTCCGATACCGGAAGTGGCTCCCCATCGCTGACCACGATGACTTCGGGCCGCTCTGCGAACACATAGTCGATGTTGTACCTTTCGTGCCCTGGGACACCCCTCCCGATACGTGGGATCTCTGTGTGGGCGATGACCACATCATTCATGCCGAGCAAGTCCAGAACATCCCGCTCTGTGTAGTATGCGACAGCGCCGACAGCGAATGCGCCGACCGTATAGTTCTCGGGAGTATGCTCGCTGAGCCACGTGCCGAGAAGCTGTCGTTCTCTATTACCCTCGCGCACAACGGCGATGTTCGGGTCATGGGCGTCCTGGAGGAGCGTGAGCCCGCCCAAGCCCAGCGCCACAGTTGCGATCAGCGCTGCCGCTGCCGGCCGAGGCGCCAGGTTCTTCAACAGCAATGCGAAGCCGGCTAGCCCGCCGAGGAATATCAGCGGTAGCACCGGCACCAGGAAGCGGCTATGACCTATGAAATCGCCGCCCTCAAAGACCACGGCAGTCACCATCGTGCCACACAGCACGATTAGGTAGACAGCGTCATGTCTGAGTTTTGGTCTGGTCAGAAGGATGGCGGCTCCCACGAACATCGGCAACAGGAGAACGCGAAGACCGCCATCATATACGTACTCCAGTCCCCGACTAAAGAGCACGGAGTTAGGCTCCACCTTGGCGTAGAACGTGTTGGGCAGCAGGTAGTCGTAGTAGGTGAAGCGCCAGAGGAAGTAGGAGCCGTAGATGGCGAGGAAGACGCCGCCCCACGAGACGGCGCGGGCGATCCCCTGCCGCCGGTTGGGCATAGTCGCAGCGTCGAACAGGACGAAGAGGCCGGTGACGCCGGCTGCGATCAGGCCCTCCGGCCGCGTCATGGCGGTGGCGGCGAGGGCGAGCGCGGACCAGGGGATGCGCCCGCCGCGCCGTTCGAGCAGATAGAGGTAGGCGCTCCAGGTGATGAGCGCCATGAAGAGCGGCGTCTCCAAGCCCCCGGAGGATGCTAAGCCGACGCCGCCGGTAATGGCGAGACCGACCACGACCGCGGCGAAGACGACCGGGCTGTTGATGCCGCTGCCTTCGGTCTCCCTGCTCCACAGACGCCACAGCTTATACACTGGAACCCACGTGGCGGCTACGGCCAAGAGCCCGAACACTCGTACGGATACGACCAAGTCGAAGCCTAGCTTGGCGACACCCGCTAGCAGCGCCATCCAGAGGAAGCTGGTGTAGCCTTCTACTCGGCCGCTACTATTCCAGTTCGGCCCCAGGCCGTCCGCCAGGTTCCGGGAATAACGCAGCGTAATGAAGGCATCGTCAAGCACGAAGTTCTGATAGACGATGCCGTTGAACAGGAGCAACGCTAGCGCACCGGCAAGCGCGACGATAATAGGCGCCCACTGTCGGCGCGATAGCCTCGTCGTCGCCACCATCGTGAGGGCGGCGATGACAGCCATACCAAGAGCGAACAGTGGAAACGGCATACGAATGTGACCTTCCGCGTAGAATCAGCAGTTGGCTGTTAGTGTAACAAGTCCCCATCGCATGGCCTTCGGCTATTTGTGGTTCATCGCGGTCGTGCGTCACGGGCGTGAGTAGGAGACCGCGACACCCTTCAGTCGGCTGCCGGTCTGAAGCAAGCCCGGCCGTGGGGAGGCGCGCCGGCAGCTAGCGTACGTTTGTGTCGTGCTCACCGATCGTCTCCACCGACAGCGCGGCGTCTCCCCGCCCCAGCCGCGCCATCAGCCAACCGCCGCCGCCGTTCACCACCCAGACGCCGAAGATGATCACCGCCAACCCCACGATCCGGCTCGCCTCGAAGGACTCGTCCAGAACAAGGACACCCAGCAGAACGGCCGTGATCGGGATCAGGTAGCTCACCATCGAGGCCTGCGTAGCCGATATGTGGCGCACCAGGCGGAAGAAGATCAGGTACGCCACCGCGCTGGCGAGCACGCCCAGCGCTACCCAGGCCAACCCAGCTTTCACCGAGACCGATAGGTCGAACGGTGTGTCCACTGCCAATGCGATCGGGATCATGATTACGGAGGCGACCAGCGTCTGGCCCGCCGCCGTCACGTCAGGGTCGGCGTCCACCATATAGCGGCGGGCGAAGACCGTGCCCGCTGAGTAGCCGACGGCCCCGCCAATGATCGCGAGCTGGCCGAGCGTGCCCGAGCCGGTGATATCCTGCAGATCGCCGCCGATGAGCAAAAAGACGCCGGCGAAGCCGACCACCACGCCCAGCGCGCGGTCGAGCGTGAGGCGCTCGTTGATCCAGACGTGGGCGAGCACCACGGTCGAGAGCGGCATGGTAGCGACGAGGATCGCCGCCAGCGCGCTATCGATATGCTGCTGGCCCCACGTGAGGAGGGTAAACGGAAAGACGTTGTTGACGATGCCGAGGAACGTGAAGGCGAACCACGCGTCGCGGCTGCGCGGCAGCGTTCGCCCCCTGATTACGAGGACGGCGCCCAGGAAGAGGAATGCGGTGGTGACGCGGCCCGCCACCAGCGTCAGCGGCGGCACGTCCTCCAGCGCCACCTTTACGAGCATGAAGGCCGAACCCCAGATGACGCTCAGGGCCACCAGCATAGAGAAGTGAACGGGCCGCACCATTCATCATAGCGGAGGCATGGCGAAGGTTGTGCGCCGCGCGGCGGTGTCCGACTGCGCACAGGCAGACGCCCGGCGTACCCTAGCGTACAATGTAGGAGCACCATGCCTACCACGGGCATTCATGGCCTCTACGTCATCATCGATCCGGACGCTTGCGCCGGCCGCGACGCCGTCGGCGTCGCCCGTCTCGCCCTCGAAGGCGGCGCGTCGATGCTCCAGTGGCGCGACAAGCGCCGCGACAAGGGCGATCAGCTTCCTAACGCGCGGGCCGTTCGCGAGCTCTGCCGCGAGCGCGAGGCGCTCTTCATCGCCAACGACCACGTCGACCTGGCGCTCGCCCTCGATGCCGATGGCGTCCACCTCGGCCAGCGCGATCTGCCGCTCCAGGCTGCAAGGAAGCTGGTGCCGCCGGGGTTCATCGTCGGCGTTTCGACAAACAACATTGAGGAGGCGCGGCAGGCGTCGGCCGGCGGCGCGTCGTACATCGCCGTTGGCAGCATCTTCCCAACCGGCACTAAAGACCTCACCCGCCCGGCCAGCCTCGAGCGCTTGCGCGAGGTGAAAGCCGCAGCCGATCTGCCCGTCGTCGCTATCGGCGGCATCAACGCTGGCAACATCGACGAGGTGCTGGCCGCCGGCGCCGACGCCGTCGCCGTGATCAGCGCCGTCTGCGCGGCCGTTGACGTGCGGGCTGCGGCGCAA
>JADFKB010000120.1 GCA_022565155.1 Chloroflexota bacterium
GGTTGGCGCTTTCTGCTGCGCCGCACGTGGCGGTCGGCGTGCCCGGATCGGCGTCACCGGCGTCGTTTATGGTGACTTGGTCGTTATCCAGGTCGATGGGTAGGGCGCCGGTGCTCGCGTTGACCATCCGGAAGATGCGGCTGGCTATCAGGTTGCCATTGTTCAACCCCGGCTGAGCCGGCGCCTCGATCGCGACGGCGTCCGCGTCCTCGGGCGAGGTGATGTCGTTGCCCTGGACCACGTTGAGGTTGCCAGCGGTAATCATGATGGAGGCATCGGGCGTGGCGTTCACATCGCAGTTGGCCATGACGTTGTTGCGCACCGTGTGCCCGCCGACGCCCGCGAGCTCGATGCAGAATCCGTTGATGTCATCAGGGGTAGCAGGGTCCGTACCACGACCGAGGTCGTTGCCGTCATTGTCGTCGCCGGCAGCGACTTTCGGTCCACCGACGCTGTTACCCGTTCCGGAGAGGAGATTGATGCCCACCAAACCGCAGTTGCCAATGTAACTGTTGCGGATCTGGTTATCATCGCTGTCAGTGAGTAACAGGCAGTCGGCGGCGACGGGGGCGCCCTCTTCGCCGTCCATGCCGAAGCCCACGTAGTTTCCGTTGAAGTCGTTCCCGTCGCAAGTTAGTAGGTCGACAGCGGTAAAGTCGGTATTGCCGATGACGTTGCGGCCTTCGTCCGTACCGTCGCCGATGATGTTGTCGTTGCCGTCCGTACAGTCGATCCCATTTAGCAAGAACCCGCCGGCAGTGCCATCGCAATCGCTGTCGAAGCCAATGCAGTTGCCCCTGATCGTGTTGTCATTGGCGTTGATAAAGATGCCAGCGAAGCCAGGGTTGTTGGAAGGGTCCACGCCCCCGCCGGCGATGCGGTTGTTCCAGACGGTGTTGCCGTCGGTGTGGAGGTGGATGCCATCGAGATTAGCGAAGGCGTCCGTGGCGTTGCCATTGGCGTCCAGGCCGATCCAGTTGTTCTGGATGATCACATCGGCCGACCCGCCGGCGACATCGATGCCGACGCCGGCGCCGTGGTCGGAGATCAGGTTAGGAAACCCTCCGATGGTGATGTCGGCGCCGATGCCGCCGGTGATGTTGATGCCACTGCTACCGTTGCCGTCGGCGGTCAGGCCATCCGCCTCCGTGCCGATTTTGTTGCCGACGATCGTGTGGCCGCCCAGGCTGCCCGCGGGGTCGCACGGAAGAGCCAGAGGGCCGCCCACGATCTCGATGCCGTCACCAGTGGCAGCGCCGCGGAAGGCGTTACCCTCGCCGCTGGGAGCGACGCCTGCGTCCGGGTCGCCGCCGATGGTGGAGCTGGCGCCACCACAGATAACCAGGTTAGAGAAGCCGGCGGGAGCGTTTTCAATGTCGAGGCCGCGGATGACGCTGCCAGAACTGCCGCTGCCCAGAGTTAGCCCGTCGCCACCGCTCCCCGTGGCGTCGATGTTGAAGCCGCCGGGGTTGGCCGAGGCGTCAATGGTCACCCGCTCCTGGATGACGTACGGTGGCCCGTTCGCCGCAAGGGTGGACGTGTTGCTTACGGTGAAGTTGATGACGTTGGGGCCGGCGAGGGCGTTGGATTCATCAAGGGCCGCCCTGAAGGTGCAGTCTACCGGCGGGCCGGCTGCCGACGTGTCGCAGACGCCGTCGCCGGGGTTGAAGTCGGGGAGATCGAGGCTGTCGTCGACGATGAACTTGGCCGGATCGTTGGCCGTGGCGCTGTTCACGTACACGGCGAGCGCCCCGAACGAGACTGCCGCCACAATGGCCAAGAGCAACAGGCGCACGGCCATCGGGCGCATTCCAAATCCAAATATTGTTCGACTTCCTGTCGTATGCACTATCTTCCTCCTCTGGAAATGATCACCGCGAGAGCCGCGTCCCGCTCCGGGGCCGCTTCCTCGACTGTTCCTGAGTTTCTGTCGCGCCAATTGGAGCATAAAGGAATGGGTGTGTCAACCCTCACTGGTCTACCTGCTCTGACAGACCTTCCTGAGGAACCATGAGGCCATTTTGCGCATGTACGGATGTTAGTGTCAAGCCTCTCCGGCCTGCTCTTCCCGACAGACCTTACGCTGTTGCGCCGCGAGCTAATGTGACCATAGACAATTGTCTGTGTCAACCCTGAGCGCCCTCCCTCCTCTGACAGGCTCCTTGGATGCTCGCGTACCACGGGGCCGCGACGCGCACGAGGAGTAACAGCCATGATCCCTCTTTGGTCTACCTGTCGTATCAATTGAGCCATTCTGTACATAGTCCCTTTTCTGTGTCAAGCCCCAACCGGCCTTCTTCACCAATAAATCGCAGAGAACATCCACAGTCAATGGGTAATGCCCTGCTACGCCTGCGCCATCCGATTACGGAGCAGCCCGATGCCACCGATCTCTGCCTCTACAACATCGCCAGCCTGCAGATATTCCGGCGGCTTGCGCGCAAAGCCGACGCCCGCCGGCGTGCCGGTCATCAGCAGATCGCCCGGCTCCAGCGTCATCCCCTGCGAGAGCACGGCGATCAGCTTCGCGACGGCGAAGACCATATCGCCGGTATGCGCATCCTGTTTCGTCTCGCCGTTGACGCGCAGGCTGATGCGCAGGTCCTGAGGATCCGGCAGCTCGTCGCGGGTGACGATATACGGGCCGAGCGGGCAGAAGCCGTCCAGGCCTTTCCCCTTGTACCACTGCTGATGGCGGCGCTGCAGATCGCGCGCCGTAATGTCGTTGCCGACGGTGTAGCCGAACACGCGCTCCAACGCCGCATCCTCCGGGATATCGCGCCCGCCGCGGCCGATGACAACGACCAGTTCCGCCTCCCAATCGATGCGCCGCGAGACATGGGCGTGCAACGGTATTTCCGCCCCAGGCCCGATCACCGTGCTGGCCGGCTTGGCGAAGTAGACAGGATGCTCCGGCACACCTTGTGTTGTTCGAGATTCCGCCGCGTGTTCTGCATAGTTCAGCCCGACGCAGACGATGTTTCGCGGCGGGCGCGGAATCGGCGCCAGGAGCCGTACGTCCGCTAGCGGCATCGAAGCGCGCGCCAGCGCATCGGCGTCGCCGCCCAAGCTGTCGATGAGCTCGCGGGCCTGGTGGAGCACAGACGCTCCCGCCTCGATGAACGCCTGCATACTCTCCGGCAGGGTGCCAGCCGTCGAGTCGGCGAGGTCCACCACTCGTTCCTGTAACAGCAGACCGAGCCTGGGAGCGCCTTCGCGTTCGTAGGTGAGCAGCCGCATCGATCAGTACCAGCGCCTGGCGATGATCCGGCCCGCGTGGCCGGCCAGGATGACGAGCGTCTCGTCGTCCTCATCCCGGAACGGATGCCCGCCGGAGCGATCCGTGACGTAAAGCGCGCCTCGCAGCGCTCCAGCGACCCAGATCTGCCTGCCCAGCAGCGTCTTCATCGCTGGATGCTTGGGCGGAAACCCAAATGAAGCGTTATGCGCTTCGAGATCGTCAATGCGAACCGAGAAGCCGTCCTTGCGCATGCTGCCGAGCGGCCCGTGGCCCAGCGGGGCCGATTTCAGCTTCCGCTCCTGTTCTGCGGTGAGGCCGCTGGCAACGAAGCCTTCGATGTTGTCCTCACCGTCAACGACGGCGAGCGCGGCGTGGCGAGCATCGGTAAGCTCTCTCGCCAGATCCGCCACGCCCTGGAGCGCATCTAGCGGACGCTGAGAAGCCTCATTTACAGCGATACGGGCGAGTCCCTGTAGCGCACGATACTGCGGGTCACGCAACGAACGTCTTCGGAGAGGGGTGCGGATCATCTCATCAGCAGCATAGCCGGACGTGTCCGCGCTGGCCAGCGATGCGCGACAGGCGCGAAGCTAGGCGAACGTGCGCAGCGCTTCCGGGTCGAGCAGCGTAACAGAGCCGCGGCTCAGTGCGATCCAGCCCTCACGCGCGAACATGTTGAGCTGCTTATTGACGCTCTCCCGGCTCGCTCCGAGCATCGAGCCCAGCTCTGCCTGCGTCGTGCGGATGCGTGCGCCGGGCGCCAACGCTCCCCGCGCCTGCACGTCGCGCTGGGCGTTCGCCAGGTCGAGCAGCCGCTTCGCCAGGCGATGGGCCAGATCCAAGAACGCGAAGTCGGTCAGCGCCTCGTCCGTGCGGCGCACGCGCAGACTGAGAGTCTCAAGCAGCGCGAACGCGGCCTTCGGCCGCTGGGTCAGCCAGCGGCTGAACTCCTCGCGCGTCACGACGAGGGCGCGAGAATGCTCGGCAGCGATAGCGCTGGCCGAGCGCGGCCTGCCGTCCAGCAGCGCGAGGTCGCCAACGCACTCGCCCGGCCCTAACAGCGCAACTGTCGCCTCTTCGCCTTTCGCCGAGCTGACGACGATCCGAACACTCCCCTCTATGACAATATAGAGAGAATCACCGGGGTCACCTTCCTGAAAAATGACTGTACCTGAAGCGTACGACCGCACCCGGCCTCTGGAAGCGAGCGCGCGCACGTCATCCTCCGGCAACCTCGCCAGGAGCGGGATATCGCGGATCAACTCTTCACGTTCGTTCATTGATGCACCATTCTGTTGTCATTTTGGCGGATTCGGGCCGCTATGTGAAGTGCTTCACAGTAGGCAAACGCTCGCTACGTTAGGCTAACGACAGTTCAAGCAAGGAGGAGATCATGTTCACCCCGGAGTTAGTCCACGCAACCATGCAGGAGCGAGAGCGCGAGTTCGCCCAACTCCAGCGCGTCGCTCCACGGCACGAACGGGGCGCGGTTCCCCGCAGCGGCCCGTTCCTGGAGCGCATCAAGCGAATCTCGCTCTTCTCCTGCATGGCCAGCGTTTTTCGTACGGCATCGGCTTCGTAGCCTCCTCTCCGAACCGGTGTCACCAGGCCGTCCGGCCTTAGATTAGGATGCCAACCCCTCCGCATCCACGCTAGCACCGGACGGCCTGTTCTTCCCTTCCGCCACGCATCGCGCTTCCGGTACAATTCCGCCTGCGGCTCTGCGGCCGCTCTCAGCGCTATGTCGACCAAGATCACCGCCGGAAACTTCTTCGAGGACTTTGCCGTTGGACAGGTCTTCCATCACGCCGTCCCGCGAACGGTCACTGAAGGCGATCTGGCGCTCTACATCGCCCTCACCGGCGATCGGCGGCCGCTCCACTGCTCGGCCGAGTTCGCTCGTAGCCTCGGCTACGAGCGGGAGCCGGCACACGACCTACTCGTCTTCCACATCGTCTTCGGCCGCGCTGTGCCGGACATCTCGCTCAACTCACCTGCGAACCTCGGCTACGCCGACGTCCGCTTCCTCCAGCCTGTCTTCCCCGGCGACACGCTCCACGCGACTACTGAGGTGATCGGCCGCAGAGAGACGTCGCGGGACGATGTCGGCATCGTCTGGGTGAAGACGCAGGGCTACAACCAACGCGACGAGGCAGTCCTACAGTTCTATCGCTGGGCGATGGTGAACAAACGCGAGCCTGTATCGACTGAGGAGACGGCGGGCACTCCGGAACTACCGGCGCAGGTCGCAACCGATGACCTCTTTGTGCCGGAGACGCTCGACCTCTCCAGCTTCGATCCGGTCGCGACGGGCGGCAGCGCCTTCTGGGAGGACTACGAGCCGGGCGAGCGCATCGCGCATCCCCAGGGAATGACGATAGAGGAGGCGGAGCACCAGATGGCGACGCGCCTCTACCAGAACAACGCCCGCGTCCACTTCAACGACCACCTACAGCGGAGTTCAAAGCTGGGCCGGCGCATTATCTATGGCGGTCACATTATCTCCATAGCGCACGCGATCTCCTACGACGGGCTGGAGAACGCAATTCGCGTACTGGCCTTCAACGCCGGTGCCCACGCAAACCCGACGGTCGCGGGCGATACGCTCTACGCCTGGACGGACGTGCTGGAGCGCATCGACCTCGGCCGCGCCGACGCCGGGGCGCTGCGGCTGCGGCTGGTGGGCGTGAAGAACCTCGATCCGAGCAAGGAGCCGATCGATCTGAAGGTACGAGAAGAGAAGCGCGACCGCGAGCAGTACCACTCGAACGTGGTGCTCGACCTCGACTACACCGTGCTCATGCCGAAGCGGCCCGAATGATAATAAGATGAAAGTACACGAAGGCGACGTACCCTGCGGGTTAGAATCCCTGCCGGCCGGCAGGCAGGCGCAGCTTGACGAATCCCGTAGCTGAGGGATTCATCCCTCAGGACGGTACGGTTTCATGACTACAGAGCAGACGGAAATCGAACCCCTCGCCAGCGCCCGCCGCCTGGCCGGCGCAGCGTCAGATGCGGTCGATGCGGCGATCGCGGCCACGTCGCGGCTGACGGACGGCGGCAAGCTGATCGACCAGCATCAGGTGCAAGCGGAGCGCATCGCACAGCACGCGACCTGGGCGCGCGCCGCCGGTGAGCTGGTCGCCTACTGCGAACGTGTAGTGCAGGGGGGACGGCGGGACGCGCTGGCCGAATCGCAGGCGCTGGCGTTTGCCGCCGAGACCGTCCATCATCTACGCAGCGACGACGAAGCCAACCCTAAATATTTCGGACTCGATGGCCAGCTAGACGACCCCGATCTGCGCGCCCTGGTGCGGTCCGGACTGAGCGACGCGCACGTTATGTCTATAGGCAGCAAGGTGCTGGCGGCGCGTGGCGCCCACACGACGGAGCTGGCGGACGAGATCGCCGCGCTGACGCGCGACCAGTTCCGCACGTTCGCGCGAACGGAGATCGTGCCGATCGCGCAGGAGATGCACCGGCAGGACCACCTGGTACCGGAGGAGCTGATCCAGAAGATGGCGGCGCTGGGCCTCTTCGGCAGCTCGATACCGGAGCAGTACGACGGCACCGGCATGGGCTACCTGGCCATGTGCGTGCTAACGGAGGAGCTGTCGGCCGCGTCTCTCGTCGCCGGCAGCCTGATTACGCGCTCTGAGATCCTCACCCGCGCCCTGATCCAGGGCGGCACGGAAGAGCAGCGGCAGGCCTGGCTGCCGCGCATCGCCTCGGGTGAGCTGATCGTCGGCATCTGCGTCACCGAGCCAGACATCGGCTCGGACGTCGCCTCGGTGCAGTGCCGCGCGACGCCGGGCGAGCTGGACGGCCGCAAGGGCTGGCTGATCGACGGCGCGAAGGCCTGGGCGACCTTCGCAGGCCGCGCCAACATATTAGCGCTGCTCGCGCGCACGGATGCCGACGCCGGCATGCGCGGCCTCTCGCTCTTTATCGTCGAGAAGGACCCGCACACCGGCCACAGCTTCGTCCAGGAGCAAGCGGGAGGCGGCACCATCACCGGCATGGCGAACCCGACGCCGGGCTATCGCGGCATGCACTCCTTTACATTCGCCTTCGACCGCTACTTCGTGCCTGCGGAGAACCTCGTCGGCGGCGACGAGGGGCTCGGCCGGGGCTTCTACCTGCAGATGGGCGGCTTCGCGGCGGGACGGCTGCAGACAGGCGGCCGCGCGACCGGCGTCGGCCAGGCGTCGTTGGAGAAGGCCTGCGCCTACGCGCTGGACCGCAAGCAGTTCGGCAAATCGATCGCCGAGTACCAACTGACGCAGCACAAGATCGGCAGGATGTCGACGCACGTCGCGGCGGGCAGGCAGCTAACGTACGCGGCGGCCCAGGCGATGGCCGAGGACGAGCGCGCGGCCGTGCTACCGGCCATGGGCAAGCTCTTCGCGGCGGACGTGG
>JADFKB010000121.1 GCA_022565155.1 Chloroflexota bacterium
TGGGGCTGAGCCGGGGCTCCACGTCGCGCGCCAGCGCGCCGTCCAGCTCGACCAGCTCCAGATCCTGCTCGCCTTGGTTGCGCATGCCCTCGCGCAGCGCGGCCATCTCCTCGTCGTCGAGGGCGACGCGCAGCACGCCGTTCAGCCGGAACTCGACATCGATGCCCGGCGTCTCTTCTCGCAGCCGCGCCACCCACTGCGGGTAGCGCCGCAGGCTCGCGATGCCGAGGTTGACCAGCGCCCCGGGCCGGCGAAACTCCGCCAGCGGCGCCAGTATGCCCGCCGCCGCGTTCGTCGCCGCCATGCCCAGCCTCCGGCTATCGAGCAGCAGGCAGGAGACGCCGCTCCTCGATAGCTCGTAGGCAATCGCGCAGCCGATGATCCCCGCGCCGGCGATGACCACGTCTGCTCCCCGCCGTTCTCGAGCTTCGAGCTTCCGGCTTTTAATACTGACCGCCCCCCACCATCCGCACGATCTCTACCTCGTCGCCGTCGCGCAGCGTCACGCTCGCGTGGCTGTCCTTCGGCACCACCTCGCCGTTCACCGCAACGGCGACGCGCCGCAGGTCGACGTTGAGCAAGTCGAGGAGCGCGGGCAGCGGCGTGTCCTCGTCTAGCGTCCGTTGGCTGCCGTTGACCGTGAGGGAGATCATCGCGGGCCACCGGCCGGGTGGGCAGGCCAGCCTTCCACGGCAGCGTCGAGCGCGCTCCGCAGCTCGGCTGCTGCCTGCTTCGGGTCGTCCGCGTCCATGATCGCGCCGATGACGGCTACGCCGCTCGCTCCCGCCTCGATCAGCTCGCCCGCGTTCTCCGCCGTGACGCCGCCGATGGCGACGACCGGAACGCGCACGGCCTGGACGGCGGCTCGCACTAGCTCGACGCCGGCGGGCGTCTGTTCGGGCTTCGATGCCGTCGCATAGATCGTGCCGACGAGGACGAAGTCGGCACTCTCGGCTTCGGCGTGTACGGCGGCATCGACGCTGTGCACGGAGCGGCCGAGGATGCAGGCCTCGCCGGCGATCTCGCGCACGGCCTTGCCCGGCAGGCCGCGCTCCGGTAGCTGGACGCCGTCCGCGCCCGCAGCCAGCGCGACATCGACGCGATCGTTCACCAGCAGCAGGGCGCGGCCGCGCAGGACGGCACGCAGGGTAATCGCCAGATCGTAGAGTTCCCTGGTTGGCAGATCGTTCTCTCGAAGCTGCACCACGGTAGCGCCGCCTTCGACGGCGAGCGATGCCACCACCTCAAGCGAGCGGCCGCGCAGGCGCGAGCAGTCCGTCACCAGCATCAGGCACGGTGCGGGCCAGCGGCGCATCCGCGCGGGCGGTTCGTGGTCGGCCACGTCGTTACGATACGGGCTGGCGGCGGCGGGCCGCGGCAACGCCTTCGGTTGGGCTGCTGGCGGTCGCGTGGCGCTGTTTCGGGATGCGCCCCGCACGGTAGGCGCTTCGCCCCGCCTCCACGCCCAGCTTCATCGCCCCTGCCATCAGCGGCGGGTCTTCAGCCAGCGCGATGGCGCTGTTCAGCAGCACGCAGTCGGCGCCGATCTCCATCGCCAGCGCGGCGTCGGAGGGCGCGCCGATGCCGGCATCGACGACGACGGGCACGTTCGCGCCTTCGATGATGATCTTGATCTCCTCCAGCGTCAGGATGCCCTGGCCGGAGCCGATCGCCGAGCCGAGCGGCATCACCGTCGCGCAGCCCAGCTCCTCCAGCCGCCGCGCCAGCACCGGGTCGGCGTGGATGTACGGCAGCACGGCGAAGCCCTCGTCTAGCAGGATGCGGGCCGCCTCTACGGTACCGATCGGATCGGGCAGCAGGTACTTCGGGTCCGGGATCACCTCCAGCTTCACCCAGTCGGAGCCGGTCAGCTCCCGGCCCAGGCGGGCCGTCAGCAGCGCCTCTTCGACCGTCTTGCAGCCGGCCGTGTTCGGCAGGATGGTGTAGCGCGACCAGTCGATGTAGTCCAGCTCCGTCTCCTTGTCCGGGTTGTCGAGGTCGAGCCGCCGGATCGCGACCGTGACGATCTCCGTCCCCGACGCGTCGAGCGCCTCGCGGCAGAGCTCCGGGTTGGCGTACTTGCCCGTGCCCAGTATCAGCCGCGAGCTGAACCGTTTCCCGGCGATGATTAGGTCATCATTCATGGTTAGACTCCGTCTCTTACTGCATGTCTGCGAGGCGGGCCATCTCGTTGGCGACGCCAGGGCGTCACACCTACTTCGCCTTCACCTCTACCGGAATCTCCCCCAGGCCCGTCGTCCGCTGGATCTCCCGCGTCACGTGCATCGAGCAGAACTTGGGGCCGCACATGGAGCAGAACTCCGCGGTCTTGAAGTAGTCGTCCGGCAGCGTCTCGTCGTGCATCTGCTTCGCCGTCTCCGGGTCGAGCGAAAGCTCGAACTGCTTGTTCCAATCGAAGTCGAAGCGGGCACGGGAGAGCTCGTCGTCCCGATCGCGCGCGCCGGGGAAGCCGCGCGCGATATCGGCGGCGTGGGCGGCGATCTTGTAGGCGATGACGCCCTGCTTCACGTCCGCCGCGTTCGGCAGGCCTAGGTGCTCGCGCGGCGTCACGTAGCAGAGGAAGCTGGCGCCGGAAACGCCGGCCATCGTCGCGCCGATCGCCGAGGTGATGTGGTCGTAGCCGGGCGCGATGTCGGTCACCAGCGGCCCCAGCACGTAGAAGGGCGCGCCCTGGCAGATCTCCTGTTGCTTCTCGACGTTCATCGCGATCTGGTCGAATGGCACGTGCCCAGGCCCCTCGACCATTACCTGTACGTCGCGCTCCCAGGCGCGCTTCGTCAGCTCGCCCAGCGTCTCCAGCTCCGCGAACTGCGCGGCGTCCGAGGCGTCGGCCAGGCAGCCGGGCCGCAGGCCGTCGCCCAGGCTGAGCGTCACGTCGTAGGCGGCTGCGATGTCGCAGAGGTCGTCGAAGCGCTCGTAAAGCGGGTTCTCCTGCTTGTGCTCGAGCTGCCACTGCGCCATTAGCGCCCCGCCCCGGCTGACGATGCCGGTCACGCGATGGTTCACCAGCGGCAGGTGCTTCAACAGCACGCCCGCGTGGACAGTCATGTAATCGACGCCCTGGCGTGCCTGGTGCTCGATCATCTCCAGCAGACCTTCCGCCGTCCAGTCATCGTCGTCCTTCAACTCCGAGATCACCTGGTAGAGCGGCACGGTACCAATCGGCGCCGGGCTGGCGTCGAGGATCGCCTGCCGGATGCCGTTGATGTCGCCGCTGGTGCTCAGGTCCATGCAGGTGTCGGCGCCGTGGTGGATGGCCAGGTGCAGCTTCTCTAGCTCACCGTCGACGTCCGATGTGACGGCGGAGTTGCCGATGTTGGCGTTGATCTTTATGCTCGCCGCCTTGCCGATGCCCATCGGGTCGAGCGCTTTGTGGTTGACGTTGGCCGGGATCACCATCCGGCCGGCGGCCACCTCCTCCCGCACCAGCTCCGCCTCGATGCCGTCGCGCTCCGCGACGCGCTGCATCTGGGGCGTGATCTCGCCCTGCCGCGCCCGGTGCATCTGAGTCACGTTCGTGCCGTTGTTCGTTGCCATGTGCTGCCTCCTATCTCGTTTGCTCTATCTTTTCGTACGCCCGCGCCTGCCAGTAGCGGTAGAAATGATGAACGGGCCCGCGCCCCTGCCCGACTGGGTACGCCGCCTGTAGCGCCTTTGTCACGTACGCTTTCGCCATCGCCACCGCTCCGTGTAGCTCGTCGCCCTTCGCCAGCCCGGCGGCGATGGCCGATGCGAACGTGCAGCCGGTGCCGTGCGTGCTCGTCGTATCGACGCGAGAGGCGGTGAACTCGTGGAACTGTCTGCCGTCGTACAGCAGGTCGACCGCCGGGCGTTTGTCGTTCATGCCAGGAATTCCATGGGCGTCCGTGATCACGACCGCCCCCGCCCCCAGCGCAACGAGCTCCTTCGCGCCCTCTCGTATGTCATCCCAGGAAGCAAAGGGCCGTCCGAGCAGCGTCTCGGCCTCCGCCAAGTTCGGCGTGAGTACGGTTGCCAGCGGCAGCAGCCGTTCTCGCAGCGTATCCACAGCGTCCGGCTCCAGCAGCGCCTCGCCGCCGCTGGCCACCATCACCGGGTCGACGACAAGCGGTCGCAGCTCGTACTCCCCTACCTTCGTGGCGACGACTTCGATTACTGCCGCCGTGCCCAGCATGCCGGTCTTCGCCGCGTCGATGCTGATGTCGCTGGCGACAGCGTCGATCTGGGCGGCGACGAGGTCCGGCGGCAGGTGGTGGACGCGCACAACACGCTGGGTGTTCTGGGCCGTGATAGCGGTGATCGCCGAAGTGCCGTAGACGCCAAGTGCGGCGAACGTCTTCAGATCGGCTTGGATGCCGGCGCCGCCTCCGGAGTCGGAACCGGCGATGGTGAGAACCGCGGGCGCGCGCACACTCATGAGCGCACCTCGCGGCTGCGCTTTCGGCGGTCGTTGTCGACAGCTCCGGCAGCGGAAAACGCCACCGGGATGCCGGCGGCGTCGTGTGTGGACGATCCCTTCGCTGGCATTACCCAGATCAGGTTAAGCGGTCGCTCCGAATCGGCTGGAGCCTCTCAGCCGGGCCGTCCTTCCTCAGGAAGGATCCCCAGCTCCCGCACTATTCGATTATGAGTCCAGGGTACAGTCAGGAGCGCGGGACTGTCAAGGAGGGTGGTCCGCAACCTCTCGCAGCGCGTCTAGCAGGCGCGAGACAGATGCCCGATCGCTTGGGTTGCGGCTGGGATGCGCCAGCCGGATCGTCCCCTGGCCGTCGATGACGAAGTCGCCGCCGAGCTGAAATCGGTCGGCGGTGGTCCGGCGAAGCCGGCGGCCGCGGAGCATCAGCTTGACGTACGTCCAGATGGTACCCGGGCCGTAGATCTCCCGGACGGAGCCTCTCCTCAGGCCGAACGCTCGGTATGCGCTAAAGTCCGGATCGCGCAGGAGCGGGAACGGCAGAGACAGATCGTCCGCCAGCTCGCCTAGCAGTTCCTGCGGCGCAAAGCCGACGGCGATTACCTGGCCGCCTGTCCGCTCCACTTCGGGATAGCGCTGCCGCAACTGCGACAGATGCTCTCGTCAAGGCAGTCAGCCGGGGTGGCGCAGAAACGTGAGGAGGAGCGGACGCCCTTGCCAGCGCTCGAGCGGCGCCGCTGATCCGTCGAGGGCTTGGAGCGAGACGGTCGGGATGTGGTCGCCGATGCCGGGCGGCGTCATCGCCCGGACGAACCGGCGACGAAGGCCGTCTCGGCCGTCACCTCGTAGATTCGCGTCGCGCCAGAGTCGAAGCGCAGGCGCAGCATGCCGCCGAGGCCCGATTCGAACTTCGAGATGCCTTCTTCAGCGAAGTAGATCCGCTCTAGCTCACCGACGATGACGTAGCGCACGTCGTACTTCTTCAGGATGTCCTGCGCCTCCACCGGGTCAGCAGTGTTGTAAAAGGTACGCACGTCCTGTAGCCGCAGCTGTACCAGGTAAGCGAACTTGCCCCGCTGCTGCTCTTGGTGGAAGTCCCAGCCGGCCACCGCGGGCAGGCCGGTATTGATAGCGATCCTGCTGCCCCAGCGGTAGTTCGGCGTCACGCCCTCAATGATGGTGGGAGAGCCCTGCACGTTCTGGCGCATCCACTGGATGCCTTGGAAATCGTCAGCCAGCCGAATATCGCCGTTCGGGTCCGAGAACACTCCGCCCAGCATGTAGGCGAGGCCGTCGTCGGTGCGAGGCTGGATCGCCGTCTGGTTCGTGAAGCGGTGTTGGACGCGCTTCGGCGTGGCGACGACCGGGTAGACGAGCGCCGCCAGCACCAGTGCTGCGACGCCCAGGGTGAATGCGCGCAGCAGGCCGTCTGTCAGGCGCGGCCCCAGTCTCCATGCGGGGGTTATCGAGGCGGACTGGGGTGCGGCAGTTGGTAGCTGCACACCTGCCGCGGGCGCTGGCAACTCGGGCGATGGCAGCGAGAAGGACGGCGCTATTTTCGGCAGGCTGACTGGTAGCTTGACGGGCAGCCGCGGCTGCACGACGTCCAGCAGGTACCAGGTAGAGAACGCCGCCGGCACGGCCAGCAGCACCCAGGCGTGGAGGTAGAACTTGAAGACCGTGTTCATCCGCTGGATGTCCGGGTTCAGCACCACCACCTCCACGCCGGCCGACAGCACCAGCGCCATCGCCACCATGCCCAGCATGAACAGGCGCACCGCGCCATCGCCGCGCATGCGCCGCGTCGCTAACCAGCCCAGCAGTCCGAGCAGCGCTAGGCCAAACAGCGCGAACGGCACCACCGGCGTTGGGAAGCGGTTGCCGCTGTTGTCGGCGGACGCTTCTATCGGGCCTGCGCCCGGCCAGGGCCCTAGTATGCCCGAGACGGTATCCCGCAGGAAGTCGCCTGCGGAGAGGCCGGTGATGGTGAGCGGGATCGGTGTCCGGTCGAGCAGGCCGCCGATAGAGCCGACGATGACTGTCGCTGCCACTAGCAGGGCGACGAAGAGCGCGGTCAGGACTGTGAAGAACGACGGCGTGCCGATGCGCCGAACGCCACGAGCTGCGAGGAAGACGACGAAGCCGCCGATCATGAACAGGAAGACGCCGAAATGGGCCAGGTACTGGTGGAACGGCGTCGTCTGCCGTTCGGCGAGACGGATAAACCCGCTGGCCGGCAACTCGTAGTTCGATTGGAACGGCAGGAAGAAGATGACGCTCAGCGCAACGAGTACGATCGCCTTGCCGGCCGCCCGTCCCAGCATCGGCAGCGAGAAGCTCCGCTCCGTCATCCGTTCGGCGATGAGAATCGCCCCGACGCCCATGATCAGGAAGGGCGGGTAGTCCCACGAGTTGATCCAGCGCAGCGCGCCGATGACGAGCGCGAGCACAACTACAATCCCCCAGCCGGCCCAGCGCCGGTAGGCGTCGCTCTCGCGCGCCAGCCGCGTCGCGTTCAGTACCACCGCCGCGCCCACCGCCAGCGATGTGATTGCGAACGGGATCGCCATCATATGGGCGTGCAGATCGGCGAAGAGGAAGCTGAAGAACGGGAACTCCGTGATCGGCCCCGGCTGGCCCGCCGGCGGGCCGATGATCCTGCTGGGCGCCCAGTACCAATCGGAAACCAGGTTGAGGCTCGCGCCGTCGAACAGCATCGCCTTCAGGCCGCCGACCGTGGCCACCGCGCCGCCGATGAGAGGGATGTCGACATCCCAGGGCAGCAGGAAGAAGGAGATCGTGGCGTCGACGTGCCACGGCGAGATCCGCGAAAGGTTGGCGATCAGTTGGTCGATGCCGCCCAGGTTGCCGACGACCATGACGAGGAAGACCGCGCCCAGGCCAGCCATCACCGGCCCTGCCGGCCCGATGCGCCCGCCGCGTGGCCGCCTGCGCACGAAGCGGCGTGTCGCCTCTGCCAGGTTGAAAACCAGGGAGTAGGTCGCGCCGACAGCAAGCGCGAAAAAGAGCGGCACTGCCAGGTTGTATCCGACCTCCGGCAGGATTCCCGTGAACTTGATCAGCATTGCCGTCAGGAACTGGCCGAAGTAATAGTAGTTAATATAGCCGCCCGCGAACCACGGGTCGTACGGCGGCATAGACGTGCTGCGGATGACGGCGTTCAGGTAGGCGAAGTCCATCGGCTTCTCGCCGCCCAGCGGGTGCTGCCAGAGG
>JADFKB010000003.1 GCA_022565155.1 Chloroflexota bacterium
AGCGTGTTCGTCGCGTTGATGTACCACTCCGCGCCGGGGCCGCCCAGCTCCAGCGCCTCTTTATCGTCGCGGCCGCAGTGGAGCAGCGTGAAGCCGGCGAACTGGTTGTTGATGAAGCTGCCGACGGGCTCGCACCGCTCTATGCCCTCGTGGTACTTCTGCACCTTCTCGTCCAGCGCCTCCGGGTCCGTGTAGCTGAAGTGGAGGAAGCCGAGTCCCCGCTCCGCCGCCAAGAACGCCGACGAGGGCTGGGTGCCGGCCATCCAGATCGGCGGGTGCGGCTTCTGCAGCGGTTTCGGCACGACGTTGCGAGTCGGGATCTTCATCTTCTCGCCGTCCCAGGAGAACTCGTCTTCCGTCCACATCTTCGGGATCATGCGTATCGCCTCGTCCCACTCGTCGCGGTTCGTCTCCGGGTCGACGCCGAACGGCTCCATCTCGAACGCCGTTGCGGAGCGGCCGGTGCCCAACTCCAGCCGGCCGTTGCTGATGATATCGAGCGTGGCGGCCCGTTCGGCGACGCGGATCGGGTGGTTGTAGCCGAACGGCAGCAGGACGACGCCGTGGCCGATGCGGATCGTCGAAGTGTGCTGGCTGACGGCGGCGAGGAAGACCTCCGGCGCGGACGAGATCGAGAACTCGCCCAGGAAGTGGTGCTCCACCTGCCAGACGTACTCGAAGCCGACCTGTTCCGCCAGCTTGATCTGCTCCAGCGACTCCATGAAGACCTGGCGGTGGCTGCCCTCGTCCCAGGGCTGGAGCTTCTCGATTTCGTATAGTAGTCCGAACTTCATCGTCTACTCTCCTCAGCTAGTTGCTGCCTCCCGCTTCGATCAACACAAACGACATGATGCACGGCGCATCGCTGCGGTTGCGCCACGCGTGCATCGTTCCGCGCTGCACGACAGAGTCGCCCGCTTCGAGATGCACTTCTCCCTCGTCCAGCTCCAGCCAGATCTCGCCTGAGAGCACCACGCCGAAGTCGATCGTCTCGGTCTTGTGCATCCCCGGCCGCGACATATCGAAGTGGTCGGCCCAGTCCGGCATCTTCTCGTTTAGCTCGGCGATGATATCGCCCGGCTCGGCGTCGGTTGGCCCAGTACCTTCTGGGGGGAATTCAGTCACCCGCCAGTGCGTGCCGCCCGGAGGCGGTACCAGGTTGGCGTGGTGATCGAGGTCGCCGCCATCGGCAGGGCTCTTCGGTGGTGCGGGCAGGTGCCAGAGGTCCGTCATCGATGTGCCGCCGCCCGATTCGAGCGTGACCGAGCGGGGCGGTCCGCCGTCGCTAACGACGACGGACTTCCCTTCTGCATTGATTCCGGTGACAACGCGACGTGCGTTCATCGCAGACCTCCTCAGTGTTAATTCCTTACGCCTCCCAGCTGTCCGGCAGAAACTCCTGTGCCGGCTCCTCCAGTTCGATCTCGAGTGGCGGCAGCAGGTGCGCCATCATGTTCCAGTTGGCGATGCAAAACGTCAACTCCACCAACTCTTGCTCTGAGAGATGCTCTCGCAGCGCCGTGGCGAGACGCGGCGAGGCGTCGTCCAGTGTGGTGACGGAGTCGGTGTATTCGAGGACAAGCTTGTCGACCTCCGAGAATAGGCCGCTCTCCGCGTAGGCGTCCAGCGCTGCGATCTGCTCGTCCGTGATGCCAACCTGCTTGCCGATGCGAACGTGATGGGCGAAGCCATATGCCGTGCGCTTCACCTGGAAGAGGCGCAAGATCGCCAGCTCACGCAAGCGTGGGTCGAGCTCTAGCCGTGCGAGGAGGACAGCCATCATCCCCCACCACGACTGCATCAGTTGCGGCGAGTGGGCCATCACCTTGAACACGTTCAGCACGCCCATACCGCCGCTGACGCGTTCGATGCGCTCGTAGAACTCACGCAGCTCGTCGGTCTTCGGCGTTTCGACCAGTGTGACGGCCGGCATCAGTCCTGCTTCCTTTCGATGATGCGATAGATGACCGTTCCCTGCGCCAGCAGCTTGCCCGCCTCGTTCGTCACGCGCACGTCGTTGTAGATCACCTCTTTGCCGCGCTTCAGGACACGCCCTTCGGCCCAGCAGTCCTCGCCGATGACGGCGGAGAGGTAGTTGACCGTGATGCCGACTGTGGACCCGAAGTACTTCGGCGTTAAGATCTCTGCCGTCGTCCAGGCGGCCATCGCGCCCGTGGTGTCGATCAGCGAAGCGATGGCGCCGCCGTGCAGCGCTTCGGCCGCTGTCGAGTTCTCCTTCTGATAGCGGAGACGGAGCTTGGCGTAGCCGTCGCCCGCCTCGACGAACTCCATGCCCAGATGCACCATGTATGGCGTCACGGCGATCACCTTCGCCATGCGCTCTGTGTTCTCGTTCGTGATCGTCTCCGTCATCTGCGCCTCCTCAGCGGCCAGCTTGCCAAACGTTGCCAGCATAGCACGGTTTACCGCGTCGCCTGCTCCCTACGGCGCTAACGCCCTACGGCACCAGCGCGATATGGATCGCCTCCTCGCCCTCGATTTCGCGGGCGAGGATCTGGATCGCCCGCTCCGCCTCCTCAAGTGGCATCGTGTGCGTGTGCATCTTCTCCAGCGGATACTTGCCCGATTCGATCAGGCGGATCGCAGGTTCGTAGGCGTGGAAATCGACGCCGAACGCGCCTTTAATCGTCAGCTCCTTGCCCATGACTCGATCACTGTAGAAGTTTTCGACGGGGCGCGGGCCTTTCATGCCTGCCAGCACGACGGTGCCGCCTCGGCGGACAGCGTCGATCGCCTGGACGACAGGCTCCGTGGCGTAGGCGGAGACATCGACCGCGATGTCGACGCCGCCGTCCGTGATCTCGCGGACGCGCTTTACTAAGTCCTCGCGCTCGACATCGATCGTATGATGCGCGCCGAATTCGCGGGCGAGCTCCAGCTTGTGCTCGTCGGCGCTGAGGCCGCTGACGATGATACAGTCCGCGCCGGCCTCGCGCGCGGCGATGACGCTGGCCAGCCCCCGCTGGCCGGGCCCGAGGATGAGGATGCTATCACCGATCTTCGTTCCGGGGATCTGCTGCGCCCAGCGGATGCCCGCGCCCAGCGGGTTGAAGAGCGTCGCGATCTCCGGCGCGATGTCGTCCGAGAGCTTGTGCAGCATGGTGTGCGGGTCCAGGTGCATGTACTCGGCGAAGCCGCCCCAGAGGCCGGGCGGGGTATCTATGCTCTGGTAGCCGTAGCCGCTCAGCCCGCGGCGGCCGCTGCAGAGCCGGTAGTTTCCGGACTGGCACGGGCGGCAGAAGCCGCAGGGCAGCAGCGTCTCGACGGCGACGCGGTCGCCCGCCGCCACGCCCCAGCGCTGCGCAGCTACATCGCCGATCTCGGCGATCCTGCCGACCGGTTCGTGGCCGGGGATGAGCGGGTAGGGCAGGCCGGGCATCGCGCCCTGGTACTGCTCGTAGTCGGAGCCGCAGATGCCGCAGGCCTCCAGCCGCAGCAGCCCCGCGTCCGCTGCGATTTTCCCCGGCAGCGGCAGCTCGCGCAGCTCCAAGCTCCGCTCTCCGGTCTGGACGATGGCGCGGGAAGTGGCAGGAAGGGACATCGTCACGACCTAGCCCCGCGGCAGGCCGAGGCCGCGGCTGGCGATGATGTTGCGCTGGATTTCGCTTGTGCCCGCCGCGACGGTGAGCGCGGACGCGGCGATGTAGAGCGTTTCGAAGCGGCCGGCCAGCGGCGCCCACGGCGAGCCCGGCGCGAGCTGGCCGCCCAGGCCGATGATGCGCACGCCGGCGTTGGCAAGCCGCTGCGCCAGCTCCGAGCCGTACATCTTGGAGACCGACGCCTCGTAGTTCGGTACCAGGCCCTGGCTCTGCATCCAGGCGACGCGATACGACAGCAGCCGTCCGACCTCGAACTCGATCTTCAGGTCAGCGAGCTTGTGGCGGACGAGCGGATGCTCTGCCAACGGGCTGCCGTTGCGTTTGGTCTGGCGCGCGTAGTCTGCCAGCATGTCGTACGTGCGCATGCTGCCGATGACGCGCTGGATGCCGGAGCGCTCGAAATCGAGCGTTGTCGTGGCAATGTACCAGCCGCGGTTCATCTCGCCCAGCAGCGTGTCGCGGGAGACGCGCACGTCTTCAAAGAAGACCTCGTTGAACTGATGGCGGCCGAGCATGTCGACCAGCGGCCGGACGGTGATGCCTGGCGTGTCCATATCGACGAGGAAGTAGGAGATGCCGCGGTGCTTCGGCGCGTCCGGGTCGGTGCGGGCGAGGAGGATGATCGCGTCGGCTTTATGCGCGAAGCTGGTCCAGATCTTCGAGCCGTTGATCACGAACTCGTCGCCGTCCTCTACAGCGCGCATTTCGAGCGAGGCGAGGTCGGAGCCGGCGCCCGGTTCGGAGAAGCCCTGGCACCAGACGGCCTCGCCGGCGATGATCGGCGGCAGGTAGCGCCGCTTCTGCTCCTCCGTGCCGTAGAGCATGATCGTCGGCCCGACGCGGTCGCTGCCGATGTCGTTCGCCGGGGCTTCCTGGTAGGCGACGGCTTCGTTGTAGGCGAGCTGCATCATGTGGCTGGCGCCCTGGCCGCCCCACTCCTTCGGCCAGGCAAGCGTTAGCCAGCCCTTCGCCGCCAGCTTCTTGATGAAGGCGCGGCGAACTTCCCAGGCGTCTTCGCCCTCCGCCGGCTCCCGCAGCTCCTGCTTGAGGAACGCGCGCACCTCCTGGCGGAACGCCTCCTCCTCCGGGCTGTAGGCAAAATCCATCGCTCTCCTCTAGCGGCGGCAGGGCAGCGGTATCGCCTGGTTACGCCGTTGTCGAGATCTGGGTCAGCTCTCGCAGCGTCTCTTCCGCCTCCCGCACGATGTCGGCGAAGACCTCGGCGGCGGGCTTCACTTCGTGGATCAGGCCCGCGCCCTGGCCTGCGGGCAGGAACGTGCGGTTCGGGTCGAAGCGGTCGCCACGGCCCATGTAGTCCATGACGCCCTCACGTGCCGACACGCCGGCCTGCATTGGGAAGTCCTGAATTTCGTTTGCTTTCGCTTCCCACTCGTCCGTGCGCGCGTTGCGGATGGAGCGGGCCGGCTTGCCGGTGTACGAGCGTGTGCGCACCGTCGAATCGTCGCCGGCGGCGACGAGCGCCTCACGATAGCCGTCGGCGGCTTGGGCTTCCGGCGTGGCGATGAAGCGGGTGCCGAAGATCGCGCCCTGCGCCCCCAGCGCCAGCGAGGCGATCAGCCCGCGGCCGCCGGTCAGGCCGCCGGCGGCGAGCACCGGAATATCGACCGCTTCCACCACCTGCGGGACGAGCGCCATGCCGCCGATCTCGCCGGTGTGGCCTCCCGCCTCGGTGCCCTGTGCGGCGACGACGTCCGCGCCGGCCGCCTCCGATTTCTGGGCATGACGCACCTTGCCGCACATGACGACGACGAGCATGCCGCGCTCGTGCATCTCATCGATGAACTCGGCGGGAACGGCGAGCCCGGCGACGAAGATGCGGATGTCCTCCTCGAAGACGATTTCGATCTGGGGCCGGATCATATCGGGGATCGGCGCCAGCAGATCGACGGCGAACGGCTTGTCCGTCAGGTCGCGCGTCTGGTGAATCTGATCCCGCAGCATCGCGGCGTCCATCGTCGCGCCGCCGATGATGCCCAGGCCTCCAGCGTTCGAGACGGCGGCGACGACGGGCGCGGTCGAGACGCCGCCCATGCCCGCCAGGAAGATCGGGTACTCGATGTCGAAGAGATCGCAGATCGGTGTGTGTAGTGGGCTCCCCATGCAGTCCCCCTCGAATTGTCACCGTGCAGCACCACCCCGGGCGTCACACGTTCGCTTTCGCTTAAGTAGGCTTGCAAATGGTAGACAAGGCCCAAAACCTTGTCAAGAGAAGTCAGATTCGGGTAGTGGTTGTCGGCAGTTGCTGAGCGTCTACCCATCGGCTGCTCTACGCAGACGATAAAGCAGTCCGCGCCGGGGAGTCGGCTTTCATAGTTCGCTTCTGGGGCGGGGACTCGGCCAACCTGTTCGACGACTGATACTCGCGTACCGTTGGGTAGTGGGGTGTGTGATCTGCACAGTCGCCAGTCAGATTCGCCTATGCCCTTCCAACCGCTATACTGGCGGCGCGTCTAACAGCGGGAGGATCCCAAATGGAACCACAGATCCGCTTCTGTACGAGCGCTGACGGCACCCGCATCTCCTACGCCGTCTACGGCGATGAGCGGGCGACGCCGCTTGTGCAGGTCAACTCGTGGCTCTCCGCTCATGAGCTCATCTGGGGAGAAAGAAACTTTCAGTCTTATATCGAGAGCCTGGCTCAGGGCCGGCGGGTGATCAGTATCGACCGACGTGGCGTGGGCGCTTCAGCGCGCGACGTCGACGATCTGTCGATGGACGCCCACGTCTGTGATCTGGCGGCCGTCGTTGATCACCTCAGCCTGGAGCAGTTCGATCTAGCGGGATGGCTTGATGGCGCTGCGGTCGGTGTTGCCTACGCCGCCCAATACCCGGAACGGCTGGCACGGCTCGTGCTCCGTTCGGTGTATCCCCGAGGTGAAGACGGGTGGAGCCCGAAGTTCGTCCACAGCTTGCTAGAGCTTATCGACACGAATTGGTCGCTGGCCCGAAGGATGATGACTGACATTGTCTATGCTAAAGCGCCTGACGAGCGCAGGCGCGCGCAGGCAACCGCCCTCCGCAACGCGGTATCACCCGCAATTGCTGCGAAGTACGTCGATTTCATGACCGGGTTCGATATTAGGCCCTTCCTCCCCAGAGTCCAGGCGCCGACTCTTGTCTCGCACCCACATGGCTTTGGCGCTGCGGTCATCGCTGCTTGTCGGGAAGTGGCCACCCAGATTCCGGACGCCCGCTTCGTCGTTTCTGAAGGTGGCGGTCCCTTAGCCGACCACGGAGAGACAGCGCGACTGGTCAGGCAGTTTCTGGATGAAGGACGCGAGGCCCCAACCAGGGACGCTGTTCCATCGCAAGGCACCGCGGTCATCCTCTTCATCGACATCGCGGATTCCACCGCGCTAACATCACGGCTGGGCGACGCGCCCTATCGGGAGAAGGAGCGGGAGCTAGACACCGCCCTGCGGGCTGCCATCACCGGCGCAGCCGGCACTCCGATCGAAGGCAAGGTGCTGGGCGATGGCGTCATGGCCGTGTTCACGTCGGCTCGGCAGGCGCTAGATTGCGCGCTGCGCTGCCGCACGCTCGGCAGCGAGGCCGGTCTGCCGCTCCACCTCGGCATCCACGCCGGCGATGTCGTGCGTGAGGGCGACAACGTCCATGGCGGCGCTGTCCAACTGGCGGCACGGATCGCCGGTGCGTCGGAGCCGGGTGAGATTCTCGTGTCGGACACGCTACGCGGCCTCGCCCGCACGTCGACTGATGTCGTGTTCGAAGATCGAGGCGAGCACGAGCTGAAGGGCATTCCGGAGCCGCAGCGATTGTTCGCGGTGCGGGAACAGGAAGCCTAACCGCCCTACCCCATCGGCTGCTCGACGCAGACGATAGAACAGTCCGCGCCGTGGATCGCTTCGGCTTCGATGATCGCTTCTTCAACCGTCGGCATCGAGATGAAGCCGACGCGTTCCGGCACCGCGGCGTCCTCCGCGCCGGCGACGAAGACGCGCGCGGCGTGCTGTAGCCGCTTCAGCGGGTGCGTCGCCAGGATCGCGTGGACGGGGTGGAAGGCGACGCCGTCGCGGTAGCGGTCGATGTAGCCGCTGTGCGTGGCGAACTCCTCGCCGAAACGCTCCGTGATCTCGTACGGGTCGCGCGTCTCCGGCAGCACGCGCTCCCAGACCTCCTCGTAGGAGGGATGGTGCTCCCGGTCCCACTCCTCCGGGCAGGGCGTGGCGATGATCACGGAGCAGCCAGGCTTACCCAGCGCCTGGATGTAGCCGCCCATGTATCCCATCGCCGAGGAGATCAGCGTCAGGATCGGGTTCATGCCAGCGAAGATCGCGTAGGGGCTCCAGTTCGGCACGCCGTAGATCACCACGTCGGCCGGCTCGACTTTTTGGTCGCGGCGCGGCGGGTGGCGCTGCTCCAGCACCTCCTGCGCGGCCGCGCGCGTCTCCGTGACGCCGCCGGCCCAGATGTGGCCGATCGTCGTCGCGTTGGCTAATATCGTTTCGATCTTGAAGATGCGCTTGCCCAGCTTCTCTTCCAGGAACGCACCCTGCTCGTTGAAGACCTCATGCATGCGATTGTTGCGCACGGACATCGACATGCCGTCCGGCGTGTGCGTCCAGCGAATCGAGTTCCAGGTCGAGAGGCCGACGGCGACCGACTTCCAGCCGCCTCCGAACCCTAAGTGGCAGGCGGCGTTGACGTAGACTGTCAGGTCGCTCTCCGCGACCAGCCGGTGGATGTCGACGTTGTAGCCGCTGGCGGTCGTGCCGACGTTGACGATGTTCTCCGCGTCCTCCGCGTCGTGGCAGAAGAGGCGGGAGCCGAAGCGCTTGACTAGGCCGTCGCCGATGATCGACGCCAGCTCCTCTTTCGTGAACTTGCGGTGGAGCGCGTTGGCGCAGAGCAGCGTGACGTTCTCCTCCGCCACGCCCGCCGCGCGCAGCTCGGCCAGCACCGCCTCGATGGCGAGGCGGCGTACGGGCCCCGGTGACGTCACGGTCGGGTCGTCGAAGGCGATGAGCGCGCGGCCGTTATGCGGCACCAGGTCGCGGATCGGCGGCAGTCCGAGCGGCTGCGCGATCGCGTCGCGGACGGCCGCCGCCTGGTCGGCGACAGGCTCGACGCGGGTGCCACGGCCGCCGCCGCCGCGAATCACGTTCGCGCGGTCGGGCAGCTTCACCTGGACGCTGCCAGCGCCGAATGCCAATGTCTGTTCGATCACGGCGTCCTCCCTATCGTGATGATGGCGCGGCGCCATTGTACTCGGCTACGCATGCCGATTCAAGATCGCCGGCTTTGCTATACTAGTGGCCGGCCTGTTGTAGGCGTCCTGGCTGGCTGCCGATAATCCACTAGTGTATGGGATCCCGCACCTATGATCGGGTTGCGTAGTAATGGTATCGAACAAGAGTGGGGAAGAGCAGGTGCGCTCGGGCTCGCGCGAGCGGCGTGATTCCGTTGGCCG
Organism: Chloroflexota bacterium; assembly: GCA_022565155.1. Taxonomy (GTDB): domain Bacteria; phylum Chloroflexota; class Dehalococcoidia; order DSTF01; family RBG-16-68-14; genus JADFKB01. The sequence goes on from JADFKB010000003.1 coordinate 9,073, forward strand.
GTTGATCCTGCGCGCAGCCAGCCAGTTCTTTGGGGGAGACATGGTGACGACTTCAGAACCTCAGCGACAGAGCGAGAGCTCCAACGGCCCGGCCGGCGCCGCGGCGAAGCGCTCAGCGGCGGAAGCGGCCGAGAAGCTGGAGCGCACGTTGTCGCATTTCGAAACGATGCTGCAGGCGCTGGAGGGCCAGCTACAAAGCGGCTCGCCGCCCGCTGCGGCCGTAGAGGTACACTCTGTCGAGCCGGCCGGCTTGAATGACGGGATGGAGCGCTTCTTCGAGCGGCTGGATAGCGCGATCGAACGCCTCAACGGCCAGGCCGCGCGCCTCTCCGACGGCGCGTCGGACCTGGCGCTCGTCGCCGGGCGCGTCGAGGCGATGCTAAGCGACCTGACGCGTACGTTGGGCCGTGCAAGCAGGCTGGAGGAGACGCGGGCCTCGCCGGCGACGGAGCCCCTCGCGCCGGCGGAGCCGCAGTTCCAGCCGGGCGATGAAGCAGTCGGCGTCGTCCTCGCCGCCGTGCCGGGGTTCCAGGGGCTGATGGACGCCCAGCGCGCCCTGAGCAAGATGCCGGAGGCGGAAGGCGCGTCCGTCGTCGCCTATAAGAACGGCGAGGCCTCTCTGGAGCTGGTGCTGCGTGAGCCGGTGACCGCCAGTCGCGTCGTCGAGGCGCTGAGCGAATCGACAAACCAACCGCTGCTGATCGAAGATTCGCGGCCGGAGGCGCTGCGGCTCCGATTGCGCTTCGTCGAGCACGAGGGCGGCGCTAGCGCGTGAGCAGGCCGCAACCCCGGCCGCTCGGCAAGGATGGCCGTTCGGTATGTGGATCCAGCGGCTAACCCTCTCCAACTTCCGCAACTACCGCGCGCAAGAGTTGACGCTGGCCAAGGGGCCGTCGCTGCTGCTGGGTGGTAACGCCCAGGGCAAGAGCAACCTGCTGGAGGCGGCCTTCCTCCTCGCCACCACGCGCTCTTCGCGCGCCCAAACAGAGGGCGAGCTGATCCACTGGGATGCCCTCAGCGACCCACAGCCCGTCGCCCGCGTCGCGGCCCAGATCGAACGCCGGGATGGCCCGCTCGAAATCGAAGTGATCATCGCCGGCCGACCGCAAGGAACGGAGCGCGCCCGCGTGCCGGCGTCCAAGCGGTTGCGCGTGAACGGCGTGCCCCGGCGCCAGGCGGATGTCGTCGGCCAGCTTACCGCCGTGCTATTCAGCACCGACGATATGGAGTTGATCAGCGGTGCGCCATCCGAGCGCCGCCGCTACCTGGATGTGATGCTGTCCCAGCTTCAGCCGGCCTACATGGTCGCGCTCCAGCGCTACGGCAAGGTGGTGAGCCAGCGCAACGCGCTGCTGCACCGCATCCAGTCCGGCGAGGCGGCCCCGGACGAGCTCGATTTCTGGGACGGGGAGCTGGCCGGCCACGGCGCGACGCTCGTCGGCGAGCGGGCGCAAGCAGTCGAGGCGCTGGCCGGCCACGCGCGCAAGGCGCATCGCCAGTTGAGCGCCAACACGGAAGAGTTGGCGATCTCCTACTCACCGCGTTTAGAGGGCTGGACCGGCGGCGGTACAGATGAACTTGTGGCGGCGCTCCGTGAAGCGCTCGCGTCCGGACGCCAGCGCGATATCGGCGCCGGCGTCACGCTGACCGGGCCGCACCGTGATGACCTCATCATCTTGCTGAACGGTGTCGCCGCAGCATCATTCGCCTCGCGCGGGCAGGAGCGGACGGCGGCGCTGGCGCTGCGGCTGGCGGAGGCGCGCTACATGGCCGATAGCAAGGACGATCTGCCCGTAGTCCTGCTGGACGATGTTCTGTCGGAGCTGGACAAAGATCGCCGGCGGGCAGTCCTCTCGTCGCTGGGGGAGTGGGATCAGATTCTGATCACCTCGGCGGACGGCGACCGCTTCGACGAAGGTCTGCCCGGATCGGCAGCCGTCTTTCGCGTTGAGGCCGGCACGATCCAGCCGGCGTGACGCTCGCGCCGCTTACGGCTCTTCGCGTGCGTCTGAAGTAAACAACGGACTGTTCAGTTCCGCCGGCACGATCACCTGCAGCGCCCGGGGCGCGACCTCGATGCGTATCGGCGTCTCCGTTAGGTACTCACCGTCCACCTGCACCGGCAGCCCAGCCGTCCGCACCTCCAGCGATTCGACCGGCCGGTACCGCACGTGTGCTCGCTGGTGGTGGCGGCGCAGCAGCACCCACGGCAGCAGCCAGGCGATGCGCGGCAGGCCGCCCTGTTCCAGCAAACAGAAGTCCAGCCGTCCGTCGTCCGCCGCCGCTTGATGCGTCAGGCTGACCAGGCCGGCGTAGCTGCGCGTGTTGCCCACCAGCAGCCAGTAGAGTGAGGCGGACAGCGGCGCGCCGTCCACCAGCAATTCCACCGCGACCGCCCGGTGGCTGAAGACGCTGCGCGCGCCCTGCAACAGATACGCCGCCGCGCCCAGCCTGCGCTTCAGCGCGCCGGACGCCTGGCGTACTATCGACGCGTCGAAGCCGATGCCGGCCATCAGCAGGAAGTACCGTTCGCTTTCGCCGTCCGCGCCACCACCATACACGGCCCGGCCGAGATCAACGACGCGCCGCTCGCCGGTCGAGAGCAGGCGGACGGCGTCGGCGGGCTTTCGCGGCAGTTTGATTTCTTTCGACCAGACGTTGGCCGTCCCACCGCGCACGACGGCCATGGCCGTCTGCGAGCCGGCCAGACCGTTCGCCACCTCGTTCACCGTGCCGTCGCCGCCGCACGCAACGACGGCGTCCATTCCATTAGCAGCGGCGTCGCGGGCGAGTTCGATCGCGTGGCCGGCCGATTCGGTCTGTGATATCGTGGCCTCCCAGCCGTCGAGAGCGTCGATGCCCTCGCGAAGCCATTCGCGCGGCGGCGCGCCGCGGGCGGTAGGGTTCAGAATCAGCAGAGCTCTCTTCACCACGGTGGTATAGTAGTCTCTGCTCGCTACGGCGTCGAGGTACGGCGCAACGTGAAGCTAGCTATTGACAGGCTGTACTGTCTGCGATAGAATAGCTATAGTTGAGAAAGTAAGTCAGGTTTATGTTCTTTCCGTCTATGACTGACTGAAAGGAGGACTGACATGGTGAAAGAGCTAACGAGCGAAGAGCGGGCGCCGGCCGTCGGCCTCGATCCGCTTGTAGCGAACGAACTCGACAACTACGAAAAGGAGGCTACCGCCTTCCTCGACGGCGGCGGCCTGGGCGACGACTTCCGCCCCTTCCGGCTGCAGCAGGGCGTCTACGGCCAGCGCCAGGACGATGCCCAGATGATCCGCATCAAGATCCCGCACGGTTCGATGACGGCCGAGCAGCTCGATGCGATCGGCCATGTCGCGGACAAGTACACGCCGCGCAAAGTCGGCCACGTGACGACGCGCCAGGCGATCCAGTTGCACTACGTGCCGCTGAAGAACACGCCGACGGTGCTGCGCATCCTGGCGGAGGCCGGGCTGACGACGCGCGAGGCGTGCGGCAACACCGTCCGCAACGTCAGCGCCGACCCGACATCCGGCCTCTGCGAAGACACCGTCTTCGACGTGACGCCGTACGCGGAGGCGACGACGCGCTTCTTCCTGCGCAACCCCATCTGCCAGAAGCTGCCCCGGAAGTTCAAGATCGCCTTCTCCGCCTGCCCGCACGACCGCGGCCTGGTGCCGATCCACGACCTGGGAGCGACGGCCGTGATCAAGGACGGCAAGCGCGGCTTCCGCATCACCGTCGGCGGCGGGCTGGGCGCTTCGCCCTTCATCGCCGAGCTGCTCGACGAGTTCGTGCCTGAACACGAGCTGCTGCGCGTGTCGGAGGCGGTCATCCGCATCTTCGACCGGATGGGCAATCGCAAGAATCGCAACAAGGCGCGCATCAAGTTCGTCGTCAAGAATCTCGGCATCGAAGAGTTCCGCCGCGTCGTCAAGGAAGAGATCGCGGCGCTGCCTCCGGCGGAAGAGCAGGGTTACCTGGACCCGGACTGGTCGTTCCTGGAGGAGGAGGCGTCGCACCCATCGGCGGCCTCTCTCGGCCAGAACGGCCGCGCCCCGCAGCCCGGCTTCGAGGCCTGGAAGCGCACGAACGCTCTGCCGCAGGCGCAGTCCGGCTTCTTCATGGTCTACGTGCTGCTGCCGATCGGCGATATGACCGTCGACCAGTTCCACCAGCTCGCCGACATCTCGCGCACGTACGCCGGCGGCAAGATCCGCACGGCTGTGAACCAGAACATGGTGCTGCGCTGGGTCCACGAGGAGGATCTGCCCAGCCTGCACGCCGACTTGATCGAGTGTGGTCTGGCTGAGGACGGCGTGCTCACTCTGACCGATGTGATGACCTGCCCCGGCACCGACACCTGCAGCCTGGGCGTCACCTCCTCGAAAGGTTTGGGCACGGCGATCCGCGAGCGGCTGGCCGCCTCTAACGGAAACTACAAGAGCGATCCGCTGGTGGAGCAGATCAGGATCAAGATCAGCGGCTGCCCCAACTCCTGCGGTCACCACCACGTCGCAGACATCGGCTTCTACGGCAACGCCGTTCGCTCCGGCGAGCGGATGGTGCCGGCGTTCTCGATGCTCGTCGCGGGCAAGGCGCAGGGCGAGGACGCCCGCATCGGCAAGCACGTGATGAAGATCGCCACCAAGCATATCCCGGAGGCGGTTACGACGCTGATCGACTACTACACGGGCGACCGCAACGACGGCGAGCCGTTCGACGAGTGGGCGCTGCGCGTCGGCACGCCGGCGATCAAGGAGATCATGGCCGATTTCAAGGACATGCCTGTCTACAACGAAGACCCAATGGCCTTCGTCGATTGGGGCGCGACCAAGCTGTTCAGCCTGGATGAAATGGGCGAAGGAGAGTGCGCAATCTAGACGGACGTGCCGCGCCTAGCGAGATCGTGAATATCGAGAGCCGGGCGAACGCCCGGTTCTCCGCGAGAGAAGAATGAAAGAGCTGCTATGAATTCGACAACCCCATACACCGCCGAAGAGATCGCGCGCTGGAGCGCGGAGCTGGAAGACCAGTCACCGCAGGAGATCCTGCGCTGGTCGGTCGACAGGTTCTTTCCGGACCTCACGGTCGCCTGTAGCTTCGGCGGGCCGTCCGGGATGGTGCTGCTCGATATGATCTCCCAGATCGAGCCACGCACGGAGGTCTTCTACCTCGATACCGACTTCCTCTTTCCCGAGACGCTGGAGACCCGCGACAAAGCGATCGAACGCTACGGCATCAAGCCGGTCGCGTACAAGAGCGAGCTGACGCCCGAACGCCAGGCGGCGGAGTACGGTGAGGAGCTCTGGCTCAGCAACCCGGACCTCTGCTGCAACCTCCGGAAGGTAGAGCCGAACGAGCGCGCGCTGGCCGGCAAGCGCGCCTGGATCACCGGCATCCGCCGCGACCAGGGCGCATCCCGCGGCGACGCGCCGGTCGTCCAGTGGGACGAGAAGTTTGGATTGGTAAAGGTGCTGCCGTTAGTCAGTTGGCTGGAGGCGGACGTCTGGGCCTACATCGTTAAGCACGACGTGCCCTACAACCCGCTGCACGATCGCAACTATCCCAGCATCGGCTGCACCCACTGCACGCTCGCCGTTAAGAAAGGCGACGACCTGCGTTCCGGACGCTGGCAGGGCATGGACAAGGTGGAGTGCGGCCTGCACACCGCCGGCGAACCTGTGCCGATCGCGGGCGCCAAGAAGTTGGCGGGATAGTCGCCGGTACCGTGTACCGCCCATCAAATTATCAGGACGAAGAAAGAGGGGGAAGAATCAGCGAACGAGGTGTGACGATCTGGTTCACCGGCCTCTCCGGCGCCGGCAAGACGACGATCGCAGAGAAGCTGGTGCAGGTGCTGCGCGACCGGGGTCGCAAGGTGGAGATTCTGGACGGCGACGTCGTTCGCACGAACCTCAGCAAGGGCCTCGGCTTCAGCAAGGAAGACCGCGATACCAACATCCGCAGGATCGGCTTCGTCTGCAACCTGCTCGCTCGTAACGGCGTCTTCGCCATCGCCTCGGCGATCTCTCCCTACCGCTCGGTGCGCGACGAGATACGGGCGACGCACAGCGACTTCGTCGAGGTCTACATCCGCTGTTCGATCGAGAAGCTGACCGAACGTGATGTGAAGGGCCTCTACGCGAAGGCGCTGAGCGGCGAGATCAAGAACTTCACCGGCATCTCCGATCCGTACGAAGAGCCGCTCAACCCAGAGGTGCTGCTCGACTCCGAGACGGAGACGGAGGAGGAGAGCCTGGCGAAGCTCGTCGCCAGGCTGGAGGAGTTGGGGTACGTAGCGCCCGCTGTAACCGCGTAACAATGAAGCGAGCAATTCGGTAGCAGATGTAGGGACAGACATTTCCCGCCCCTGGCGGAAGGTCTGCCTGGCCCTTACGCTAGGATGCCCATTGGGATCTGAAGACCCCGGCCTACAACATTGATGCGATGAAACGAAGTTGATATGTCCTTTTTCTTAGCGGAATCGACGAGGGAAAAAGGAAAACAGAAGGGACTACGATGACGGAAGCACTGATCGCGCCCCACGGCGGCAAACTGATCAATCGCGAGGCGGCCGGCGACGAAGCAACCTCGCTACAGGAGAAGGCCAAGTCGCTGCCGCTGCTGCGGCTGACATCCCGCGCGCTATCCGACCTGGAGCTGATCGCGAATGGTGGACTGAGTCCGCTGGAAGGCTTCATGACGCAGGCGCAGTACCGCTCGGTGGTAGAGGAGATGCACCTGCCGAACGGCGATGTCTGGTCGCTGCCGGTCACCGCCGCCGCGTCGCGGGAAGACGCCGACTCGTACAAAGACGGCCAGCAGATCGCGCTCGCTGGCGAGTCGGGCGAGCCGCTCGCTCTGCTCGACTTGGAGGAGCGGTTCGATTACGACAAGCAGGCGGAGGCGGAGCAGGTCTATCGCACGACGGAAGACGCCCATCCTGGCGTCGCCGCTCTGTACGCCCAGGGCGAAGTCTTGCTGGGCGGCAAGGTGACGGTGTTTCGCCAGCCCTCTGAGGCCTTTGCCGAGTACCGGCTGACGCCTGCCCAGACCCGCGCCGCCTTCACCGAGCGCGGCTGGAGCACCGTCGTTGGTTTCCAGACACGCAACCCCGTGCATCGGGCGCACGAGTACATCCAGAAGACCGCGATGGAGATCGTCGACGGGCTGCTGCTCCATCCGCTCGTCGGCGATACGAAGGAAGGCGATATTCCGCCGGACGTGCGCATGAAGTGCTACCAGGTGCTGCTGGACGGCTACTACCCGAGCGACCGCGTGCTGCTCTCGGTGTTGCCGGCGGCGATGCGCTACGCCGGCCCGCGCGAGGCGATCTTCCACGCGCTGGTGCGCAAGAACTACGGCTGCTCCCACTTCATCGTCGGGCGCGACCACGCCGGCGTCGGCTCCTACTACGGCACCTACGACGCCCAGAAGATCTTCGAGGAGTTCACTCCGGAGGAGCTGGGCATGACGCCCTTGTTCTTCGAGCACAGCTTTTTCTGCCGCTCATGCCAAGGGATGGCGAGCAGCAAGACCTGTCCCCACGACGCCGATCAGCGCGTCTTCCTCTCCGGCACGAAGGTGCGCGAAATGCTCGCCGCCGGCGAGGCGCCGCCGCCGGAGTTCAGCCGCCCGGAAGTCGCGCAGGTGCTGATCGATTCGATGCGCGGCAACGAGGTGAAAGCGCCCGCCGGAGGGAGCGGTGGCGGCGCCTAGGACATCGCAGCAGGCCCTATCCACGGCCGCGGAGCGGGCGGCGCAGTCCGCCGGTGGTGTGAAACTGGGGCTGGCGCCACGCTCTCTTACTCTCGCGGCTCTGCGGCGCGTGCCGTATGTGTTGGCTGCGCTGGCGCTCTTCGTGCTGGCGCTGGAGCTGCTGACGGCGGGCGCGTCCGGCGCGCAATCGCTGCTCTCGAATCTCTCCGCGGACGGCCCGCTCAACCTCTTCGGCTTCGGCTGGCTGGGCGCGTACGTGATGCTCAGCGGCTCGCCTGTCGCCGCCACCTCCCTCAGCCTCTTCAGCGGCGGCGCCATCTCCGAGTTGGAGAGCTTCGCAATGATCACCGGCTCTCGCTTCGGCGCCTCCTTCATGGTGCTCCTGGTCGGCTTCGTCTACTACCTACGCCACCAGCGGAATCCGGACGGGCTCTACATCGGCGTCGTCGCGCTGCTCACGACGTTCACGATCTACACGCCGTCGCTCATCGTCGGCTTGGTCGCCCTGGACCAGGGTTGGTTCGACGGCGTCAGCGCCGGTGCGCCACCGGGGATCGCGACGATTACGCAGGATAGCGTCGGCGCTCTCGTCGATCGCGCTGACGATCTCTTGCCGTCGCTGCTGCTATTCGGCGCTGGGGCGGGCGTCCTGCTGGTCAGCTTCCAGCTCTTCGATAAGGCGCTGCCCAATCTCAGCCCGCCCAGCCCGCGACTGGAGCGCGTGCTGGCCTTCTTCCACCGGCCGATGATGATGTTCCTCATGGGCGGCCTGGTAACGCTGGCGACGCTCTCCGTATCGATCTCGCTGACGTTGCTCGTGCCGCTCTCGATGAAGGGCGTGATCCGCCGGCAGAGCATCGTCCCGTACGTGATGGGGGCGAACATCACGACGTTCATCGATACCCTCTTCGCCGCAGTGCTGCTCGATACGCCGCTGGCGGTGACGGTGGTGGTGACGCAGATGGTGCTGACGGCGGCGGTGTCGCTCGTCGTGCTCGCGCTGCTCTTCCGGCCGTATCAGCGGGCGGTGCTGGGCGCGGCGCACTACCTGACGGCTAACCGTCGCAGCTTCATGGCTTTTCTGGCGGCGATCTTCGCCGTACCGGCGCTGCTGCTGGCCGTGTAATGTGGTGACACTGCGCTGCTGGCGAAGAGCAGCGCGATTATGCTAGACTGAATTGTTGACGATTCCGGTACACTTTTGAGCGAATAGAGCGACGATGAAGGTATCTACGAAGGGCGATTACGGCGTACGAGCGCTCGTTGAGCTGGCCCACCACTACGGTGAGGGGCCGGTGCAGAGCGCCCTTATCGCCTCCCGGCAGGAAGTGCCGGAGCCGTATCTAGATCAGCTTCTGACAACCCTGCGCCGCGCGGGCTTCATTCGCAGCGTGCGCGGCCCTCAGGGCGGCCACGCGCTGATCCGCGAGCCGGACGATGTGAAGCTGAGCGACGTGATGGAGGCGCTGGAAGGCTCGCTGGCGCCGATCGCTTGTGTCGACGATCCCGAATCGTGTACCAAGTCGGGGGGCTGCGTGCAGCGCGATGTCTGGGAACAGGTACGCGACGCGACGCGGGCGATACTGGAGAACGTAACGATCGGTGACCTAGCTGAGAAGGAGCGCGAGTTCAATCGCAATGGTGGACGCTACTACATCTGAGCAACGCAGGCTGAAGGCTTCTGTCAAAGCCGGCGAGGAGATCGCCGACAGCGTGCTGGATGTCATCGGCAACACGCCGTTAGTGCGGCTGCACCGCGTCGTGCCGGAGGGCGCGGCGGAGGTGTTGGGGAAGCTGGAATCGCTTAACCCGGGCGGCAGCGTCAAAGACCGCATCGCTCTGAGCATGATCGAGGAGGCGGAGGCGAGCGGCGAGCTAAAGCCGGGCGCCACCATCGTCGAGCCGACGAGCGGCAATACCGGCATCGGCCTTGCGATGGCGGCGGCGGTGAAAGGCTACCGGCTGATCCTGACGATGCCGGAAGACATGAGCATGGAGCGGCGCAAGCTGCTCGCCCGCTTCGGCGCGGAGCTGGTGCTGACGCCGGCGATCGAGGGGATGTCCGGCGCGGTCTACGCCGCGCAGGAGTTGGTCGATAACCACGGCTACTTTATGCCGCAGCAGTTCAACAACCTAGCCAACCCGGAGATTCACCGCCGGACGACGGGGCCGGAGATTCTCAAAGCAACAGAAGGCCGCATCGATGCCTTCGTCGCCGGCGTCGGCACGGGCGGCAGCATCACCGGCATTGGCGAAGTGCTGAAGCAGCACGACCCCAGCATCCTCGTCGTCGCCGTCGAGCCTGCCGCATCGCCGGTGCTGGCGGGGGGCAAGGCCGGCCTGACGGGCATCCAGGGCATCGGCGCCAGCTTCGTCCCCAGCGTCCTCAACAACGATATCTACGACGAGCTGATCGCCGTCACGGACGATGATGCCTATGCGATGACGCTGCGGCTGACAAGGGAAGAGGGGTTGCTCGTCGGCGTCTCGGCGGGCGCGAACGTCTTCGCGACGCTCCAGGTCGCGCAGAAGCTCGGGTCCGGCAAGCGTGTCGTCACGATGCTGCCGGACACCGGCGAGCGCTATCTGAGCGTCAATCTGTAGTAGGAAACGCTGTACGTAGACGCGGGCGGCGAGTTGCGACGAACACATCAGAAGGATAAAGATGAACCCAACACATGGAGCGGAGGACGAAGCGATGAAGGTGACGGTCTATATCCCCACGCCGTTCAGGAGAATGACCGGCAATCGAGCGAGCGTGGAGGTCGCAGGCGCTACGATCGCCGAGGTGCTCGACAACCTCGACCGCGAGTTTCCGGGCGTGCACGACCTAATCTACAGTTCGCAGCACGAGATACCAGCGCACATCAACATCTACGTCAACAACCACGAGATCACGAGCCTGAACGGCGACAAGACGGCGCTGAGGGCGGGTGATCAGGTGGCGATCATCCCGGCTATCGCCGGCGGCTCGAGCGACGGTGGCAGTGGCAATAACGTCTCGGCGGCCGAGGGCGGCGCGCTGACGCCGGAGCAAGTGACTCGGTACTCGCGCCACATCATCATGCCACAGGTCGGCAGCACTGGACAGCGAAAGATCATCGGCTCTAAAGTGGTGATCATCGGCGCTGGCGGGCTCGGGTCGCCTGTGGCGCTCTACCTGGCGCTGGCCGGCGTCGGCACGCTCGGTATCGTCGACTTCGACGTCGTCGATCTGACCAACCTCCAGCGCCAGATACTGCACCACAACGATGACATCGGCCGCTCGAAGGTGCAGTCGGCGAAGGAGACGCTCCAGAGCTACAACCCGGACGTCAACGTCGTCACGCACGAAGCGCCGCTCACCTCCGACAACGCGATAGAGATCATCTCGCAGTACGACATCGTCGTCAACGGCGCCGACAACTTCCCCGCGCGCTATCTCGTCAACGACGCCTGCGTCTTCCTGAAGAAGCCGCTCGTCGATGGCAGCATCCTCCTCTTCGAGGGCCAGGCGACGGTCTACCTGCCGGGCAAGGGCTGCTATCGCTGCCTCTTCCCCGCGCCGCCGCCGCCGGGCCTGGTGCCGAGCTGCGCGGAGGCGGGCGTGCTGGGCGCACTCTGCGGCCTCGTCGGCTCGATTCAGGCGTCCGAGACGCTGAAGCTGATCCTCGGCATCGGCGATTCGCTCAGCGGCCGGCTGCTGATCGTCGACGCGCTCGGGATGGACATGCGAACGCTGAAGATCCGCCGCGACCCGAAGTGCGTCGTCTGCGGCGAGGCGCCGACTATCACGGAGCTCATCGACTACGAGGCGTTCTGCGGAGGCGCATCGACAGGCGCTAACGCGGCCGCCCAGGTGGAAGCATAGGAGCAACGATGTCAGTAGAAGTACGAGTCACCTCGACGCTGCGTACGCTCGTCGGCGCAAAATCGGTAAACGGAGACGGCGGTACCGTCGGCGCGTTGCTGGCGGACCTGGACGCCCGCTACCCGGGCTTCAAGGCCCAGATTAGCGGCGACGACGGCGAGCTGCACCGGTTTGTCAACGTCTATGTGAACGACGAGGACATCCGCTACCTCCAGGCGCTCGATACGCCGGTGGGCGAAAACGATGTCGTGTCGATTCTCCCCGCCCTCGCCGGCGGTCGCTGACCTGCACCAACGTGCTGTACCCCAACATCATCGAGGCGATCGGTAACACGCCGCTGGTCGAGCTCCAACGGCTCAGCCCCTCCAAAGACGTGCGCTTCTTCGCCAAGCTGGAGGGCCAAAACCCCACCGGCTCCGTCAAGGATCGCATTGCCAAGTACATGATCGAAGCGGCAGAGCGCTCCGGCGAGCTGACGCCCGACCGCACCGTCCTGGAGCCGACGAGCGGCAACACCGGCATCTCCCTGGCGATGATCTGCCAACTGAAGGGATACAAGCTTAAGGTCGTCATGCCGGAGAGCGTCAGCGAGGAGCGCACGCAGCTCCTGAAGGCGTTCGGCGCGGAGATCGTCTACTCGGACGGGCTGAAAGGCACGAACGGTTCGATCGTCGTAGCGCAGGAGATGGCGGCGCAGGAACCGAACTACTTCATGCCTTACCAGTACGGCAACGAGGCCAACCCGCGCGCCCACTACGAGACCACCGGCCCGGAGATCCTGCGCGACCTGCCGGAGACGGACGTCTTCATCGCCGGGCTGGGCACCGGCGGCTCGCTCACCGGCGTCGGCCACTATCTCAAGGAACAGCGGCCCGGTGTGAAGATCGTCGCCTGCGTGCCGCACCCCGGCGACCTGGTGCAGGGGCTGCGCAGTCTGGACGAAGGCTTCATCCCGCCGGTGCTAGACGAATCGGTGCTGGACGGCAAGATCGTCGTCGATTCTCCGACATCCTTCGCGGCGACCAAGGAGTTGACGCAGCAGGAGGGCATCTTCGCCGGCATCTCGTCCGGCGCGGTGCTGCGCACAGCACAGCGCGTCGCGGAGCGGCTCGACCACGGCAACGTAGTGCTGCTGCTGGCGGACGGCGGCTGGAAGTACCTCTCCACCGAGCTCTGGAGCAAGGACTACGACGACATCGCGGAAGAGATCGAGGGCAAGGTCTGGTGGTAGTGGGCGTTGACAACCCGCACGGCCCAGCATACAGAAGTAGGGAGCAATGGCGAATCCAATAGCTGAGTCGATAGGCTGGAGCCTTGCTGTTTCGTCATGCTGAGCCGTTCGGCTGGGCTCACGCCGAAGCCTGTCCGCCGGCAGGCGGGCGCAGCGAAGAAACTATCCCTCAATAGAATGAAGTTCGTGTAGGTCGAGGTCTTTAGACCTCGACGGGGCGCCTGCGCAGGTCTATAGGCCCTCGCCTACGCAAGGGTACGATGCTAGACTAGCGGTTGTCATGGCAGACAAACTCGCCCCCTACCTGAAGCAGATCGTCCGGCGGAAATTCGCCTCGCCGCATCGAGTACTGGCGGGAGTGACCGGATGCTGACGCTCGATCGCTCCTACGTGGACGAGATGATCGCCCACGCGCGGGAAGACGTTCCCAACGAATGCTGCGGCATCATCGCCGCCGACGATGGCACCGCGACGAAGCTCTACCGCGCGGTCAACGCAGAGGCGAGCCCCTATCGCTACAACGTCGACCCGAAAGACCTGCTGCGCATCTACCGCGACCTGGATGACCGCGGCTGGGATGTGATGGTCATCTACCACTCGCACACCCATACCGAGGCCTACCCCTCGCCGACGGACACCAGCCTGGCCGCCTGGCCGGACGCCTACTACGTCATCGTCTCGCTAGAGGACGAAGCGAACCCCGTCGTCCGCGCCTTCCGTATTATGGACGGAGAGGTGACCGAGGAAGAGCTTAAGATCTCCTGACCGCCGCCATGGCCCCCACCCCTCTCACCATCGGCTCCCGAACCTTCGTCTGGGGCGAGCGGACGTACATCATGGGCGTGATCAACGTCTCACCGGACTCCTTCTCCGGCGATGGCCTGGCCGACGTCGAGGCGGCGGTGGCGCAGGGGCGGCGCTTCGCCGAGGAGGGCGCGGACATCCTGGACGTCGGCGGCCAATCGACGCGGCCCGGCTTCGAGGAGCTGACGGTAGAAGAAGAGGCTGCCCGTGTCGTGCCGGTGATCGAACAGCTCGCCGGCGAGCTGGACGTGCCGATCAGCGTCGATACCTACAAGGCTGGCGTGGCGCGGGCGGCGCTGGCGGCGGGAGCGCACCTGCTCAACGACATCTGGGGCTTTCGCTGCGAGCCGGAGTTAGCAGCCATCGCTGCTGCAGCCGGCGTGCCCGCCGTGATCATGCACAACCAGCGCGGCCGCGAGTTTCATGATGTCATCGGCGATGTTACGGCCGGTCTGCAGGCGAGCATCGCCATCGCGGAGGAGGCCGGTCTTGCCCGCGAGCGGCTGATTATCGACCCGGGCTTCGGCTTCGGCTGGACACCGGAGCAGAATCTCGAACTGCTGCGCCGCCTGGGCGAGCTGCGCCAGCTCAACCTGCCGATTCTCGTGGGCACCTCTCGTAAGTCGGCGATCGGCGCGGTGCTCGATGACGCGCCTGCCAGCGAGCGGCTGCTGGGCACGGCGGCGACTATCGCGCTGGCGATCGCCGCGGGCGCGGACATCGTCCGCGTCCACGATGTCGCCGAGCAGCGGCAGGTAGCGCGGGTGGCCGACGCCATCGTGCGCGGCGTTATCAGTAGGCCGAACCGCCTCCGCGGAGAGACTGACGGCTTGTCTTGAGCGGTACCGATACCGTCGTCTACCTCGGCCTCGGCGCCAACCTGGGCGATAGGCGCGGCACACTAACGGCCGCGCTGCGCGGCATCGAGCCGGCGGTGCGCGTCAATGCCGTTTCGTCGCTCTACGAGACGGCGCCGGTGGGACCACAGGATCAGCCGGCCTACTACAACGCCGCCTGTCGTGGCGCTACCAGCATGACGCCGCGCGCGCTGCTCGATCACGTCAAGGCTGTCGAACGGCAGCTGGGGCGCAGCGAAGGGCCGCGCTGGGGCCCGCGCGAGATCGATATCGATATCCTGCTGTTCGGGATTGAAGTGGTCGAAGAAGAAGGGCTGACTGTGCCTCATCTGGAGCTGGCGAACCGAGCCTTCGTGCTCGCGCCGCTGGCGGAGATCGCCGCACACCTACTGCATCCATTGCTGGGCAAGTCGATCGAGGAGCTAGCGGCGGCTGTAGACCAGGCGGGTGTGCGGATGGAGGCGGGGCCGGGCTGGCACCGGATCTAAGCGGAGACCGACTGCGGCTCCTCTTCCATGTCCAGCTCCTCCATGTCGGGCTCCATGTTGATCATGGTGTAGCCGATCCAGAAGAGCAGGCCAGAAACGGCCGTCGTTGCCGCCAGCACGGGCAGCGCGATAGCTAGGTAGCTTCTGCGCATCACACCCAGGGTAAAGATCAGCATCTGTAGGCCGGATACCGCCATCAGGACGGCGCCGATTGTCTGTGAACGTTCCATCTTTTCGCCTCCGCGTTGCTCAGGAGCTCTTCGCTTCCGCCTCCCGGCGCAGGTCGGGCGGCAGAAGGTTCGGGATGCCGTCGTCGATGGGGTAGGTTTCGTTGCAGGCGGCGCAGGCGAGCGAACCGCGGATCACCTCGTCCCCCTCTTCCTCATCGACGGTGAGCGTTAGCTCGCCCTTGCACATGGGGCAGGCCAGAATATCCATCAAGTCCTTACGCATGGTATCTCCTCCCAGGTCTTGCGTGACCAAGGCATTGTAGGCTTCCGGCGTCCGTCCGTCAATGCGCCGCCATGTCAATGACTCGATCCCTGTTAGTGGGCGGTTTGTACGGTACCGCAGACTGTCCGCCAAAGGCGGATCCGCCCTCGACAGGATGTCGGCGGCATGGTAGATAAATCTGGAAGTTGCGCCCGCCTGCCGGACGGCCAGGGACTTTAATCCGCGGGCAGGCGGGTTCATACATGGACGAGATGCCAGGCCGCTCTCTATAATGAGACGCCGCGACAGAAGGAGCGTGGATACGCCGATGACCGCAACGACCGAGCGACATGAGATCGACTTGCACCGCCGTGTCTGCCGCGTCCAACCGGACATCGTCGAGATCAAGCCGGCGCGCAGCGCGGCGATCGTGCCGCTGTTCGGATTCCTGCTAGGCGTATTCGCCTTCACGTCCATCGTACTCTGGAGAGACCAGCTTCCGTTTCAACTCATGCTGGCGCTGATGGGCGTTGCGCTAGTGCTCGTGCCGTTCTCCGGCATGGGCTTCGTCTACTCGGTCTACGGCTCTAACGTCATCATCGATAAGAACAAGCAGACGGCGGTCTGGCAGCAGGGGATGTTCGGTATGGGCGTCGGCACGGAGGAGCTGGTGCCCTTCGTCAAGATCGAGCGGATCGAGATCGAAGACGTGAGCCGGGAGCAGCAGGCGGACGGCGTCCAGGAACTCGCTCAGTACGAGCTGCGGCTGCTCAAGGTCAGCGGCCGCCGGCTGACGCTGGGCCAAGTGACCGTGCCGCGCGCGATCGCCGCCAGCGGCCTGGCACGCGCCCGCGAGGTCGCTGGCGCCGTCGCGACGTTGGTGGAGAAGCCGCTGGAGGAGATCGGCATCGAACAGCCGCGCCGGCGGTTCCGCAAGCGGCCGCAAGGCTCGACGGCAGGCTGACGTTCCGCTATGGCAGCCGAGCCAACGGCAGATCGCCAACCCGCCCTCAGCTTTATCGTTCCGGCCTACAACGAAGAAGCACGTTTGGGCGATTTGCTAGCGCGGCTGATCGGCTTTAGCGCAACGCAGCCTTACGCGATCGAGATCATCGTCGTTGATGACGGCAGCGCCGACGGCACGGCCGCGCTCGTACGCGATGCTGGTGGCCAGCCCGCTGCCAGCGTCACGCTCCGCGTTATTCAACACGAGCGGAACCGTGGCAAGGGGGCGGCGGTGCGCACCGGCGCGCTGGCGGCGGCAGGCGAGACGATCCTCTACATTGACGCCGACCTCGCGACGTCTCCGGAAGAGACGCCGAAGCTGCTAGAGGCGCTGGACGCGGGTGCCGACGTTGCGATAGGCAGCCGCGTGCGTCCCGGCGGCGGCGATATGCGCGCCTCCCAGCCCGCCTGGCGGCGCATCGGCGGGCGGCTCTTCGCGCTGGTGCGACGCCGCCTCTTGCTCGCCGATGTCGAAGATACGCAGTGCGGCTTCAAGGCGTTCCGCCGTTCGGCGGCGCAGGCGTTGTTCTCGCGCCAGCAGTTGGACGGCTGGACGTTCGATGCGGAGTTGCTCTACCTGGCCCAGCGGCTGGGCCTCTCCGTCCGGCAAGTACCTGTCGACTGGCATCACGTCGAGGGCTCGCGCTTCCAGCTCGGCGCCGGTTCGGCGTTCCGAGAGGTGCGCGACCTGCTGCGCATCCGCTGGCTGCATCGCGGGGTGAAGGCTTAGCCAAAGACCGGCACAGAATGACACAGATGGCCGCGCGAGTTCATGGCTGGCTGATCTAGACGAGGGTCTTTACCTGCCCGCCGGCAGGCGGGGACCCTCGCTAAGCACCGTCGGGGTCTTAAGACCCCGACCTGCGCCGATCATCTTTTCTAGTGAAGCATCCGCCTGGCGCTTGCAGGTGCGAGCTCGTTGATTTTCAACCTCTGAATAGTTGACACTTGCGCAACTATGCAAGTATAATGCGCCTGATGGCTCTGCAAGTGAGAGAAGCCGGCGAGGCGCGCTACGTCGATCGCGAGCGGACCGCCGCCGTCATTGCCTCGATGATCGGCCGCGCGACTGCGACCGACGTCGCCGATCTCTTCCGCGTGCTGGCCGACCCGACGCGCGTCTCGATCATCCATGCGCTCTCTGTCTCGGAGCTCTGCAACGGCGATCTCGCGGCCGTGCTCGAGATTTCGGAGTCGGCTGTCTCCCATCAGATGCGAGAGCTACGGCTGATGAAACTGGTGACTGCAGAAAAACGAGGCCGGATGGTCTACTACCGGCTGACAGATACGCACATCCGCCATATCTTCGAAGACACGTTGCGCCACGTCCAGGAAGATTCGCGCCCCAGATGACACCATGATCGATGAGCTAGGGCATAATCGAGCCGCTGGAAGCAGGGCGTTGCTCATCGCGCTCGCGCTGGCCTTGGCCCTGGTCGGGGTGGAGGTCGCCGGCGGCATCCTGACGAACAGCCTGGCCCTGCTCGCCGACGCCGGACACATGGTCTCGGACGTGGTGGCCGTATCGATTGCGCTCGCCGCGATCTGGATGGCGCGCCGCCCCGCCCGTGGCCAGCAGACGTTTGGCTACCAGCGGGCGGAGGTGCTGGCCGCCGCCGCCAACGGGGCGATCCTGCTGCTGGTAGCGGCGTTCGTCTTCTGGCAGGCGGCGCTGCGCTTCGGTGACCCGCCGGAGGTCGACAGCGGCCCGATGCTCGTCATCGGCGTTGTCGGGCTGCTGGCCAACATCGCCAGCGCGATCGTGTTGCGACGGCAGGAGGCGCTCAGCCTCAACGTTCGCGCGGCGTTCTACCACGTGTTAGGAGACATGGCGGGTTCGGTAGGCGTGATCGTGGCGGGCGCCGTCATGCTGACAACCGGCTGGAACCTGGCCGATCCGCTGGTGAGCGTCGCGATTGGCTTGCTGATTACGTTTGGAGCTGTGCGGCTGCTGCGGGAGTCGATCGCGGTGCTGTTGGAGACGGCGCCCGCGCACATCGACCCGCAGGAGGTGGCCGGCGCGCTGACGTCGACGGCGGGCGTTACCGGCCTGCACGATCTGCATATCTGGACGGTGACTTCCGGCCTGGTCGCTCTGAGCTGCCACTGCGAGCTGTCGGGCGACCGCGCCTCCGACGACGTGCTGGCCGAGCTGTGCGACATGCTCCACGAGCGGTTCGAGATCCACCACGTCACGATCCAGCCGGAGATCGAGCGGCTGCACCGGGCGGATGGTACGCACATGCTGCCGCGCTGCACAAGCGTCATCGGCCACGAGCATCGGCCGGCGGCTGGCGCTGGCAGCGGCATTGGCATTGGGCCGGGGGCGTGATCGATTACGAACGCACGATCGTCCTGCTGCGCAGGAGCCAGAAGATGGTAGCGATCGCGACGACGATAGCGGCGAGCAGCGCGCCCGCTCCGATCACGCGCAACTTCGCATTGCGGTTTGCGGCGTCGATCATCGATGCGGCATCGTCCGCGCGCTCGGTCGCGGCCGCGAAGTCGCCGTCGGCGAATGCTTCAGCGGCGGCGAACAGTACCGCGTCCGGATCCTTGCCGAACAGTCCGATCTCAGTCCAGGCGTCGCGGGGCTCCGCAACCTGGTCGCTGGCGGCCGCATAGCGGTCGAGCGCGGCGGTCATCTCCGCGATCGCCTGCGCTGCGTCGTCAAACCGCCAGGCGCGGACAAGCTGTTCGATTGCGCCTGGGAGGAGCAAGCCGGCCTCCTCGAGCTTCGGTTCGATCGCGCGCAACTGTTCGCCGACGAGCCGTCGTTGCTCCAGGATGGGCGCATAGGACGGAGCGAAGACGCGTTCTAGAAAGAGGTCGTCCAACCGTTCGCCGCTGGCCGCCTCCAGCAGGTCGAGGTAGTGTTCACTATCTATGCCCGTGGCAAGGCTGGCGGCCGCTGCGTTCGCCGCCTGAAGCGACGGCAAGCCGATGCTCGACTCCAGCGTCTCGAAGAAGCGCGCCGATTCGAAGTAGCCGGTCGTCTCTACGGCCAGCTCTTCGCCGCTGGCGCCGATAATGAACCGGCTATCCCGCCACTCATCGAGCTGGAGATCGACCGGGTCTTCCGGCGCATTGCGTTCCACACTGATGTTCAGGTCGTTCAACTGCTCCGCTGCTCTACGTGCGACGAACTCCGCCAGCCCTTCCGCCAGCCAGCGCGTCTGATACTGTTCCGTCCAGAGGTGGGCGAACTCGTGCAGGGCGATGCCGTCGTCCGCGACCGGCGAGAGGCCAATCGAGCACTGGTCCGCCTGGCAGCCGAACGTGCCCCCGTAGCCGGCGATTGCCTGCTGCCCGCGCTGCGCGATCTCGATCCGGGCGGGGCCGTCGTACGGATGGCCGAAGAGCGCCTCCATCACCGGCAGCGCGCGCGCTGCCAGCTCCTGCATCCGCGCCGCCCAGCCCTCTTCGCCGGGGAGGTGGCTGATGACGAGCGTCACATTGCGGCCCGCGAGCGCCACCGACGATTCGACGCTGGTTAGGGCGTTCACCAGCGTCAGCTCCACCTGAGCGGCGATCTGGATGTACGGGGAGCTGCCGCACTGGTACGTCCCGTGCGCCGTTCGCGGGCAGGCGAGCGGTTCGATGATCGCCGCCCAGGCCGGGTCATCCGGCGTCATGATGTGCACCGTCGCCGCGTCACCGCCGACGATCGCGGGCAGGAAGATGTACGCTGGCGTCACCAGCAGCCCTTCGGAGCGCGCCTCCGTCAGCTCGTAGCTGAGCGTGAACGAGTATCGCTCGCCGTAGTGCAGCGGGCGGCCGAGCGCGACGGTCGCCAATTCGGCAGGCCCCTCGGATGTTCGCTCTACATCAACGACAAGCGCGCCGCCGTCCGCGTCGGTGGCTTGCAGATCGCGCGCGCCGCGCAGGACGGGCAGTGAGATCGATTCGTAAGCCAGCCCCGTGCCGAAGTCCGGCGCGAATGTCTCTGGGTCGTTGTTCTCGAGATCGACCTGCCAGGTGACGCGCACGCCGCCGTGGCCCGGCCGGAGATCGTACGTCACCTCGCTCTCGATACGGAGCAGATCCTCGTCTGTCTGCGTCGCTCCGGCGCTGCGCGCGTCCGATAGCACGAGCGCGGCCAGCACGATCGCCAGCAGAATCGATACGGAGACGAGCACGGCGAGGTAGAGGGCGACAGGTCGGCGGCGATCGGCGCGACGTACTCCGGCGGCTGCCATACTTCTTAGAATAGCAGTCTACGCCCGTAAGATGCGGACAAACGTTTGCTAGAGCGTTGTAACACCTGTTAGACTGAACTCGCTGGGAGTTGACACGACGGAGTAGCGCTTCATCGACAGTCAAACCGGCCTCCATCTCATCGGATCGCGCGGGCCTGCCAGCCGGAGGCGCGTGTGAGTTCCAACCTACGCGAATCCTGCGGCGTCTTCGGCGTTGTCGCCCCCGGGGAAGAGGTCGCCAGGATCACCTTCTACGGCCTCTACGCTCTGCAACATCGAGGACAGGAGAGCGCAGGGATCGCCTCGGCCAACGACAGGCGGCTGTATCTGCGCACCGGCATGGGGCTCGTCTCCCAAGTATTCAATGAAGACGACCTCAGCTACCTGCCCGGCCAGATGGCGATCGGCCACACGCGCTACTCCACCACCGGCTACAGCGAAGCGGCGAACGCCCAGCCGTGCCTGGTCGAGGCGCCTGCCGGCAAGCTGGCGCTGGGCCACAACGGCAATATCGTCAACGCTTCCGTGCTGCGTGAAGACCTGGAAGAGCAGGGCGTCGAGTTTTCCACCGGCACCGATTCCGAGGTGATCGCGCAGACGTTGGCGCAGGCCCCAGGCGAGTCCTGGCAGCAGCGCTGGGCGTATCTGATGCGGCGGCTGAAGGGCGCCTATTCGCTCGTCGCGCTGACGCCGAACGAGCTGATGGCCGCCCGCGATCCGATGGGCAACCGGCCGCTCTGTCTGGGAACGCTGGACGGTGGCTGGGTCGTCGCGTCGGAGACGTGCGCCTTCGACCACCTGGGCGCGACGTTCGTGCGGGAGATCGAGCCGGGCGAAGTCGTCCGCATCACAGCAAAGGACGGCGTGGAGAGCTACCAGGCGGCCGAGCCTAAGAAGGCATTCTGCATCTTCGAGTACATCTACTTCGCGCGGCTTGACAGCGTTCTCGATGACAAGCTGGTCTACCCGGTGCGTATGGCGCTGGGCGCGCAGGTGGCGCGCGAGCACCCCGTCGATGCCGACATCGTCATCGGCGTGCCGGACTCGGCGATCGCGGCCGCCATCGGCTTCTCACAGGAGGCGGATATCCCGTTCGTAGAGGGGCTGGTCAAGAATCGCTACGTCGGCCGCACGTTCATCCAACCTGACCAGCGCCTCCGCGAAGTGGGCGTGCGTTTGAAGTTCAACCCGCTGCCGGAGCTGCTCGAAGGCCGGAGAGTCGCTGTCGTGGACGATTCGATCGTGCGCGGGACGACCAACCGGCCGGTGGTATCGATGCTACGCAAGGCGGGCGCGAAGGAGGTGCACGTGCGCATCACCTCGCCGCCGATCATCTCGCCCTGCTTCTTTGGCATCGATATGGGATCGCGCTGGGAGCTGATCGCCGGACGGATGAGCGTCGATGAGATTCGAGAGCATATCGGCGCGGACTCGCTGGGCTACCTCAGCGTGGAAGGGCTAATCGAGGCGGTCGGCCTGCCAAAGGACAAGTTCTGCCTCGCCTGCTTCACCGGCGAGTATCCGATGCCGGTGCCGCTGCAGTTGGACAAGCTAGCGCTGGAAACGGCCGGTGGCCGCGACCGCCACGAGTTCGAGTGGATGGAAAGCGTGCCTTCTGCGCTACGTGGCCCGTGAGCAGCCCCAACGGCGGCCCGCCAACGCACACCTACGCTGCCGCCGGCGTCGACCACGATGCGAGACGCCGCTTCATCGAACGCATCGCCCCGATCGCTCGGTCGACGCACCGGCCGGAGGTGCTCTCCGGCGTCGGGCCGTTCGGCGGGCTGTTCCAGCTAGGCAGCTACCGGCAGCCCGTCCTGGTATCGAGTACAGACAGCGTCGGCACGAAAGTGAAGATCGCCGCGCTGCTCGACCGCTTCGAAGGCATTGGCATCGACCTGGTGAACCAGAGCGTGAACGATATCCTCACCTCCGGGGCGGAGGCGCTCTTCTTTCTCGACTACATGGCGTCTTCCACGCTGACCCATGACCAGAAGACCGCGATGGTGGAGGGCGTCGCCGCCGCCTGCCGCGACGCCGGCTGCGCGCTCATCGGCGGCGAGACGGCGGACATGCCGGACGTCTACGCGGAAGGCGACCTCGATTTCGTCGGCTTCGTCGTCGGCGTCGTCGAACGCGACGCGATCATCGACGGTGCGGCGATCCGCGAGGGCGACGCGCTGCTGGCGCTGCCTTCTTCTGGGTTGCACACGAACGGCTACTCGCTGGTGCGGCGTATCTTCGGTGTCGGCATCGGCGGCGACCGCGCGGAGGAGCGAACGAAGCTGAACCGTCACTACGACGAGTTAGACGGCACGCTGGGCGAGGCGCTGTTGGCGCCGCACCGGTCTTACGTGACAGAGGTGCAGGCGGTGTCGTCCAAGCTGAAGGGCATAACCCACATCACCGGCGGCGGCCTGCTGGACAACGTGCCGCGCATCCTGCCGAGCGGCCTCGGCGCGCGCATCGACCGTGCGGCCTGGCAGGTGCCGCCCATCTTCGAATTGATCGCGCGCGAGGGCAACGTGGCTGAGCGCGAGATGTTCCGCACGTTCAACATGGGCCTCGGCCTCGTCCTCGCCGTCGACCCGGCGGACGTGGACGCCGTCCGCGCCGCGGTGCCGGAGGCGCTGGTGGTGGGAGAGGTGGTGGCGGATGCGGGAGAGCGGGTGACCTTTTAGCTAACATGCGCGCCATCATCGCACCGTACGATAAAACCGGCGCCGTGGAGCTGGCGCGCGGGCTGCTGAAGCTGGGGGCGGAGATCTTCGCCACCGGCGGCAGCCAGCGCCATCTGGCCGAGGCCGGGCTGGAGGCGCGCGGCATCTCGGAGCTGACCGGCTTCCCGGAGATGCTGGACGGCCGAGTCAAGACGCTGCATCCCGCCGTCCACGGCGGCATCCTCGCCCGCCGCGACCGGCCGGAGCACCTGGCCGAGCTGGAGCAGCACGGGCTGGGGCTTATCGACCTTGTCGCAGTCAACCTCTACCCTTTCGTCGAGACCGTCGCCGACGTGAACGTGCGGCTGGAGGACGCGCTGGAGCAGATCGACATCGGCGGGCCGACGATGCTGCGTGCCGCCGCGAAGAACTTCCCGCACGTGCTGCCGCTCGTCGACCCGGCCGACTACGCCCCGGCGCTCGAGGCGCTGCAGGCAGGCGAGGTGCCGCTAGACCAGCGGCGGCGGCTGGCGGCGAAGGCGTTCCAGCACGTCGCGCTCTACGACACGGCGATCGCGGGGTATCTGCGCGCTGACGACGCCCAACTACCGGAAGAGATTACCGTCGGCCTGCGCCGCCTCTCCGAGCTGCGCTACGGCGAGAACCCGCACCAACAGGCGGCCTTCTACGCGGACGCCGGCAGCCCTACGCTCGTTGGGCTTGCCGCGGCGGAGCAGTTGCACGGCAAGCAGCTCTCCTACGTCAACATCCTGGACGCGGACGCCGCCTATGGCGCCGCCTGCGACTTCGATGCGCCCGCCGTGGCGATCGTCAAGCACGCCAACCCCTGCGGCCTCGCCGCGCACGATGACATCGTCGAGGCGTTTCAGCGCGCGCTGGCCGGCGATCCCATCTCCGCGTTCGGCGGCATCGTTGCCGTAAACCGGCCGGTCACAGGCGGACTGGCGAAGGCGATCCGAGCCAGCAAGCACCCCACCAGCGGCCAGCGGCTGTTCCTGGAGATCATCATCGCGCCGGAGTTCGACGGCGAGGCGCTGGCGCTCCTACAGAAGAGCCGCGACCTGCGCATCCTGCGCGCGCCGCTGCTCGGCCAGGCCGGCGGCCCGTTCGAGCTGCGCCAGGTGGTCGGGGGGATGCTGATGCAAACGCGCGATCGCGTGGCCGACGATGATGTGAAGCTACAGGTCGTCACGAAGCGCACGCCCAGCGACGAAGAGCTGGCCGACCTGCGATTCGCATCGAAAGCGGTGAAGCACGTGAAGTCGAACGCGATCGTCCTAGCGAAAGACGGAGCGATCACCGGCATGGGTGCCGGGCAGCCCAACCGCGTCACCAGCGTCCACCTGGCGTTGCGCGCCGCCGGCGAACGCGCGCCCGGCAGCGCCCTGGCGTCCGATGCCCTGATCCCGTTCCCTGACAGCATCGAGGTCGCGGCCGAGGGAGGCGTTCGCGCCGTCGTCCAGCCGGGCGGCTCCGTGCGCGACGATGAGGTGATCGCCGCCTGCGACCGGCTGGGCGTGGCGATGGTGGTGACGGGCTATCGACACTTCAAGCACTAGACGTGAAGACCATCCTGAGTCTGTTGGCGGATGGTGTGAAAGAGGTGACGGGTAGATGATAGTGTTGCGGCAGTTATGAGGCGAAGAGTTGACAGCGCGGAGTTGGATCTGGACAGACTTGAAGGTCTGTCCCTACGATGTTTGTGCCCAGCTTCGGAACGCGTCTTGAGCTCTGCCGGCAGGCAGGTTGTCGCCACATTGTCGATGGATGCCGCCACGTTGCCTGGCCATAAGACTGGTGTAATACTTGGCAGGTGCAGAACGATATGATCAGCAGAAGAGAAGGAGCACAAATGACGGTAGCGGCTGACCTGACGGTGATGCAGCTTGATGAGATCGTGGCGGAGCTGCCTGTCGAGGATCGCGTCGCCTTCGAGAGCGTCTTCCACGTCGCAGCGACGCGCGGCGATCTTGTGCCGCCGGAGACGATGCGCAACTGGATCGCAGAGCGCTTCGGCGAGCCGGAGCTGGTGCGCCATCAGAAGATCATCAAGGTGACCAACATCGTCACGCTGGAGGGCGTCATCTTCAACTGGCTGCGGTCGTCGAGGCCGATCTGGCGGCAAGAGCTGAACCTGGACGAGGAGTTGGAGCGCAGCAACGGCGACCCGTTCGACACGCCTTACGAGTTGACGCCGGAAGACACGTTCGGCCGCGTCGAGAGTGAGTGGTGTGTCACCGCCAGCAACATCGCGAAGTTCGACGGCTACCACGGCCTGGTGATCTTCAAAGAGAAGAACCCACTCCGCTTCACCAGAGAACAGTTCCATGACTACCTGAACACCGGCGAACGCTGGGCGGCCCTGGCCCACCGCAGTGATCCGTCCGCGAAGTACTACTTATTCCTCTGGAACTGCCTCTGGCGCGCAGGCGCATCGCTGCTGCACGGCCACGCCCAGGTGCTGCTCGGCCGCGAGATGCACTACGCGGCGATCGAGTCGCTGCGCCGCGCCGCGCTGCTCTTCGAGGCGACGCACCGCAAGAACTACTTCGACGCGGTCTACACCGCCCATGAGCTGGTCGGCGCAGGGTTCCAGCGCGGCAGCGTCCGCGTGCTGGCGAACCTGGCGCCGGTGAAGGAGCACGAGGTGATCCTGGTCGCGGACGAGATGAACGACGAGTTGAAGGATCGAACCTACGAGGCGCTGGCCTGCCTCCGCGACCAGCTTGGTGTCAGCTCGTTTAACCTGGTGCTCTACCGGCCGCCGCTGGCGCCAACGAGCGAAAGCTGGGACGGTTTTCCTGTGATGATTCGCATCGTCGACCGCGGCGACCCGACGACGCGCACGAACGACATCGGCGCGATGGAGCTGTACGCGGCCAGCGTCGTCTCCAGCGATCCGCTCAAGCTGGCGCAGACGCTGCAGGCCGCGCTGCCGGCGTAACAGTTGTCGTTGCCGTTCGCCTCTGGGCGGGGATGCGCCGGCTGGCTTGGTAAGGCCTGCTCGCAGGCGCCCACGGGTAGAAGATCGACGGAGTCGGATTCGTGACCCAGCTCGATATCGTCCTCCCCGTGTATAACGAAGCGCACGTGCTCGCTGGCAGCGTCGAGCAGCTGCGAGGGTACCTGCAAGACAGCGGATTTCCGTATACCTGGCGCATCGTCATCGCCGACAACGCCTCGACGGACGGGACGCTGGCCGCCGCCCACTCGCTGGAGGACCGCTTCGATGATGTCGCGGCGCTCCACCTGCCGCAGAAGGGCCGCGGCCGCGCCCTGCGCAAAGCCTGGCTGGAGAGCGAGGCCGACGCGGCCTGCTTCATGGACGTGGACCTCTCGACAGATCTCGATGCGCTGCTTCCGCTCGCAAGGGCCGTGCTGGAAGAGGGCTACGATGTCGCGACCGGCTCTCGGATGACGCGCGGATCGCAGATTACGCGCTCGCTCAGGCGCGAGATCACCTCTCGCGGGCTGATCACACTGATCAAGCTGCTCTTCTGGTCGAAGCTCTCCGATACGCAGTGCGGCTTTAAGGCAATTACGCGCCAGGCGGCCCGGGAGCTAGTGCCGCGCATCGAGAACGAAGAGTGGTTCTTCGATACGGAGCTGCTGCTGCTGGCGGAGAAGGGCGGCTATCGCGTCAAGGACGTGCCCGTACGCTGGATCGAAGACACCGACACACGCGTAAACGTAGTCAAGACCGTGCTGGAAGACCTAAGCGGCCTGCTGCGGATGCGCCTCCGCCGTATCCCTCGCCGGGGTGATGAACCGAGCCTGTAAACGGCCTCTTATCCCTATTCGAATCCATCTTGACAGTAAGCTAGCTCGATGCTAGTCTGCGATTGCAACTGGCTTCACAAATGGGCCAGGCCAGCCGTTGGCTGATTCGGTCTGAACGTAGGTGAAACCATGCCCTGGGATGTAGGTGACCTTGGATTTATAGCGCCTGACTTCGTCGAGTTCCTCGCCGCGTTCATCACGATGATGATCGCCTTCGCTATCCTGGTCGCACTAGGCCAATGGTGGGCGCGCTAGCCGCTCGCTGGGAGTAGTAGATGGCTGTATCTGAGCAACCTCGCGGCCCTAAGCTGGCTTCGTGGCTGTACGGTAAGCTCTTCCACAACTACATCTGGCGCTCCATCTTCCGTTCCGGCTACCCCAGCACACCGCGCAACCAGATGCTGGTAGTGGCGACGAACGTCTTCCTCCATCTGCACCCGACGCGCATCCACAAGACGCACGTCAGGATCACCCACACCTACTGCCTGGGCGGGATCACGTTCTTCTTCTTCCTAGGTCTGACCGTCACCGGCGTCATGCTGATGTTCTACTACGTGCCATCGCCGGAGCGCGCGTTTAGCGATGTCGCGGCGTTAGAGACCAACATCCGCTTCGGCATGCTGATGCGCAACCTGCACCGCTGGATGGCGCACGGGATGGTGATCTCCGTCTTCCTGCACATGATGCGCGTCTTCTACACCGGCTCCTATAAGGCGCCGCGAGAATTCAACTGGTTGGTGGGCGTGATCCTGCTGACGCTGACGCTGGCGCTGAGTTTCACCGGCTATCTGCTGCCCTGGGACCAGCTCTCTATCTGGGCGGTCACGGTTGGCATGAACATGGCTGGCAGCGTACCGCTGATGGGCGAACAAAGCCGATTCATCCTGCTGGGCGGGTTCGAGGTGGGCGATGCCGCCCTCATCCGCTTCTACACGCTGCACGTGATCGGGTTACCGTTACTCGCTGCGATCTTTATGGCCGTTCACTTCTGGCGCATCCGAAGGGACGGCGGCCTGGCACGGCCTCTCTAGCCGATGGCGGCGGGCGCGCGGACAGTATCGAGCACACAGGGCGGCGCTCGCCCCCGCCGCGAGCGAGAGCAAGAGCTTCTCGTCTGGCCCGACCTCGTCTTCGTCGAGTTCATCGCCGCTGTCGTCTTCACGCTGGCGTTCATCATTCTCTCGACCATCCTGGACGCGCCGCTCCTGAACGAGGCGAACCTGGACATCACACCCAACCCATCGAAAGCGGCCTGGTACCTGGCCAGCTTCCAGGAGCTGCTGCTGCACATGCATCCGGCGCTGGGCGGCGTGATCGCGCCGACGTTCGCGATCATCATCCTGTTCATGATCCCGTACATCGATCGCTCCAACGCAGGGCAAGGCGTCTGGTTCGGCACACCGAACGCAGTCAAGATCGCGCTCTTCTCGGCCGCGTTCGCATCGGTCTTCACGGTCGGCCTGATCCTGTATGACGCGGGCCGCCACGTCAACGTCGTCACCAACGTCGCCCAGCGCGTCGATAAGGACTGGGAGTGGCCGGGCGCGCTTGCCCCGTTCCAGAACATGCGCGCGATCCAGACCGGCTGGGAGTGGGGAGTGCCGGTGCCGAAATCGGCCCAGCTTGGGCCCGGCGAGCACGATGGTGTGCTCAACTGGCCGGAGGACTTCTCACACGTGCCGATGCCGTTCAACGGCACCAGCGGCCCGGACTGGATGCGCTGGGATAAGCCGGATTCCTTACCGGGCTGGGTGCAGTCCTTGTACTGGTATGACCTCAATATGAATACCCCCGCATTCATCGTCGAACTTTTCATACCGATGGCCATCATGATTGGGCTGCCCGCGTTACTGATCTTCATCCTTCGGCGCTTAGGCTGGGTGGAGACGATACGCGACGGATCGATCGCGATCTTCACCGGCATGCTGGTTGTCTATTTCATCTTGACGATCATCGCCTCGGGCTTCCGGGGCGCCGGCCAGGACCTTGTGCTGCCCTGGGATGTGCCGCATATCGACTAACGAGGCTGCGATGACTGAGCAAGAGAAGCCAGACGAAACTCCCGAAGCGGACGCAGGCGAGCAGCCGGCTGCCGAACAGCCTGCGGCTGAGCAGCCTGCTGCCGAAAAGCCCGACGCTGCAGCCGGTGAACAGCCGGCCCCACCCGCCGCGAAGCCGGCCGCGAAGGCGGCCGCGAAGAAACAGCCCGAACCGGCGAAGCCCGCCGGCCCCGCGACCGCCGTCGTCAACCCGCAGCGGGTACCCGGCACGCCGATCGTTCCGCGCCGCGCGATTCTGCAGATCGGGTTCTGGACCGGCATCGGCGCCGCTGTCGCCGGCGTAGCGGCCGGCGGCGTTGACTTCGTCTACCCGCGAGGCGTCACAGGCTTCGGCGGCACCGTCTCCGTCAGCGCCGATGCCCTGCCGGCGCCGGGAGAGAAGGTGCAGATCCCAACCGGTCGATTCTGGCTCGTCAACCTGACGGAAGAGCAGGGCGGGCCGGGGCTGCTGGCGCTCTGGTGGAAGTGCCCGCATCTCGGTTGCACTGTTCCCTGGAAACCCAACTTCTCTGACCCAGCCATCGGCGCTGACAAGAAAGGTTGGTTTCGCTGCCCCTGCCACGGCTCCACCTATACGGATGCGGGCGTGCGCATCTTCGGCCCGGCCCCCCGTTCGATGGACACGATGGATCTCTCAGTAGGTGCGGATGGGCGCGTCTCCGTCAACACCGGCAGTACCACGAACGGCGCGCCGGATAACGCCGACCGCGCCGTTCGCATCTAACTGCATCTAGTAACTGCATCTAGCTATCGACCGCACGATCCGTAGAGGAGAGAGATGAACACCGGCAAACAAGTCAACGCCATGGTGGTCGTCCTCCTCCTGACGGTGATCATGATCGGCGTCTACACGCTCTTCGACCCCTTCCGCGCCGACACAGCCGAGGACGACCAGCTCGAGATGTCTGCGGTGCGAGCGGCCACCACCTTCGCTCTCAACTGCCGCCTCTGCCACGGCGATCGCGGCGAAGGCGGCGCCAACGGCGGCCGCCTGCCCGCCGCACCTGCGCTCGACCGCGTCGGGCTGCGCGGCATCGAGAAGGGCCTGTTCAGCGCCGCCGCCTTCGACGAAGCGTTCACGCTGATCACCAACACGGTCGCGTGCGGCCGCGCCGGCACGTTTATGCCGACGTGGGGCCGCAGCCAGGGCGGCACGCTGACCGACGAGCAGATCCGCCAACTCGCCGTCCTCATCACCGGCGGCAACCTGGGCGCAGACCCGCTGCACCAGGGCGGATTCTGGGACCTGGCCCAGGAGCACGCGGACGAGCTGGACGCGGAGGCGATGGAGCACGCAACGCTGCAGATGCCGTCCGGCGACCTGGACGCGACCGCGACACAGATTGTCGTCAGCAACGCCGGGCCGTTCTCGCCCGAACAGTTCATCCGCATCGACGACGAGCGGATGCTGGTAGTGGATGTTCCCACCACAGGCCGCGCGCTCGTCGATGACATTGGCCGCGAGCCAAGACAGCTCCTCGTGAGCAGCGCCGAGGGCCTGGCCATCGGCGACATCATCCGCCTCGATAGCGAACTGCTGGAGGTGACCGCGATCCGGAACGACGCCGATGCCGGCATCACGCTTGACCAAGATGCCACGCTATTCGCCAACAGGATCTCCGTCAACAACGCCGCCTTCTTCTCGGAGGGCTATGTGCTTCGTGCCGGCGGCGAGCTGATCGAAGTCATGGGCCCGGTCGATACGGAACAGACGCTCGCGGTCGCCTTCGGCCGCGCGAACACGACGATCTTCGTGAGCGGCTCTGCCGGCATCGAGCAGGGCATGGTGATCCGCATGGGTGAAGAACTGCTGCGCGTGATCAGCGTCGAGCCGGCGCGCGTTTCGATCAACCGCGGTGCGGAGGACGCCGACGGTAACGCGACGCAGCCTGCGTCGCACGCTGCCGGCGCTGCGATTCTGAAGCTCGTCGAAGAGCCGGCAGAGGGCGAAGAGCCGGAAGACCCGGATACCGGCCAGACGTTGCTCGCCACGCTCGACTCCAACGAGACGACGTTGACCGTCAGCGGCGTCACCGGGCTCTCCGTCGGCAGCACCTTCCAGATCGGCGACGAGCTGGTCGAGGTGAAGAACGTGGAGCCGGCGGTGCTGCGCGTCGAACGCGGCGTCGGCGGCACCAGCAACGACTTCCACTCCCGCCGCGTGCGGATCTTCATCGGCAACCTGCTGGAGGTAGAGCGCGGCGTTCAGGGTACCTCCGCCGCGGCGCAGACTGCTGGCACGCCCGCGCTCTTTACGGAACTCGACGTGGAGCGCGCGGTGGGCGGATCGACCGTTGCCGACCACACCAAGAACTCCGAGGTCTTCATCGGCAGCTCGTTCTTCGTCGAGCGCGGGGTGTTGGGCACCGAAGCGGCCGGGCACGCCAACGACACTCTCGTTCTCGACTTCCCGGTGGCGCCGGACAACCCCTCGACCAACAAGGGGCCGACCTGCGGCCAACTGCCCGTGGATTTGGGAGACGGCCCTTCCCCAGACGTGACGCCCGACCCAAACGCGACGCAGGTGGCGATCTCGTTGAGCGAGTTCAATGTCGTCCCTGACGCCGCGTCGATCTCGTCCGGCCTCACCAACTTCACCGTCGCTAACGATGGCGCGATCCCCCACAACTTCCGCCTCATCGCCACTGACCTGGCGCCGGACGCGCTGCCAGTCGTCGGCTCCGCAGTGGACGAGGAGGGCCTGACCGTCGTCGCTGAAATCGGCTTGTTCGGCCCGGGCGACTCACGCCTGACGCCCGCGACGCAACTCGACGCGGGCAGCTACGTGCTCATTTGCAACGTCGCCGGCCACTATGAGTCGGGCATGTTCGCCGGCTTCGAGGTAGTCGGGCCGTAACGCCCGCCTCTTCTCAACTGCTTGACGCCTCTGATCCTCTTAGTTAGACTCATAAGTCATTGAACCAATGCATCCTAAGCGCGCAGGAGTGAGTAGTGGCCAATCAGGCAGGCAAGCGGTATGAGTGCAAAAAGTGCAACACGGAGATGATCGTCACCAAGGGCGGCGATGGCAGCCTTTCGTGCTGCGGCGAGCCCATGGAGCAGAAGAAGTAATCGGAGCGAGGTGAGACGATGGCCAACCAGCTAGGCAAGCGATTCCAGTGCGAGAAGTGCAACTCCGAGGTGCTCTGCATCAAGCCGGGCGATGGCGAGGTGGAGTGCTGCGGCGTCGCTATGGAGCTGATGCAGCCTAAAGTACTTCCCTCCGCCGACTAGCCCGCAGGCGACAACCCTCCAGACCCTATGTCAGCGGTCGCTCCAAATGCCGGAGCCGGCCGTTTGCTCTCTTATGAACGCATCGCTTCTCCTCAACGCCCGCGTGCTGACGATGGACGCCGGCCGCCCTCACGCGCAGGCGGTGGCGATCCGCGCCGGGCGCATCGTCGCTGCCGGTACCGAGGCTGACGCTGCGCGCGCGCTCGATGCCGGTGCTGATCGTATCGACTGCCAGGGCGGCCTTCTGCTGCCGGCCTTCATCGATGCCCACTGCCACCTGCTGGCCTACGCGGCGTCGTTGCGCTCTGTCGATTGCAGCGCCGCCCGCAGCATCGCGGAGATCCAGGCTGCCATACGAGATGGAGCCGATGCCACGCCCGCCGGCCAGTGGATCCGTGCCGTCGGCTACGAGGAGACGCAGCTTCAGGAGCAGCGCCACCCGAATCGGCGCGACCTGGACGCCGCCGCGCCCAGCCATCCCCTCCGCCTGATCCACCGCAGCGGGCACGCCAGCGTCCTCAACAGCGTCGCGCTGCGCCTGGCCGGCATCGACACCGCTACGGAAGAGCCGCCCGGCGGCGTCATCGATCGCGACCTCGAAGCAGGCGAGCCGAGCGGGCTGTTGATCGGCATGGAGCAGGTGATCGACCGCGCTGCCCCAGCGATGCCGTACGAGGAGCTGGCCGGCGCCGTTCGAGAGGCGGCGGAGCGATTCTTAGCCGCCGGCGTCACCTGCATTCAGGACGCCACCCATACGAACGGCCTGAGCGAGTGGCAACTATTCGAGCGGCTGATCGCGGCGGGCGCGCTGCCGCTCGATGTCGTGCTGATGGAGGGATATGAGCATCTGGGAGAGCTGCCGGAGTCCGCTGCCGGCGGCCGGCTGCGGCGCGGGCCGGTAAAGATCATGCTGCACGAGCTGAGCGAGAGCATTGAGCCAGACGAAACTGAGTTGGCCCGCCGTGTCGCCCGGGTCCACGAGGCCGGCCGGCAGGTGGCCGTCCACGCCGTTGGCGAGCGGGCGGTGGCGGCGGCCGCCTCTGCCATCGAAGCTGCGGTGCGAAGCCAGCCGCGGCCGGACCACCGCCATCGCATTGAGCACTGCGGCTTGTTGCCGGGTGGGTTGGCGGCGAAACTGGCGCAACTCGGTGTCGTCGTCGTTAGCCAGCCTTCGTTCATCGCGGAGCGTGGAGACCGCTATCTGCAGCTCGTTCCGGAGCAGCAGCAGGGCGCGCTCTACGCCTTTCGCACGCTGCGGGACGCGGGCGTGGCGCTCGCCGCCGGTTCCGACGCGCCGGTGACGCCTCCCGGCCCGCTACGCGCGATAGTGGCAGCGGTCGATAGGCGCTCGGCGTCCGGCGCAGCCGTCGCGCCAGGGCAGGCCATCGAGGTCGAGGATGCGCTGGGCTGGTGGACAGCTGGGGCGGCGCGGGCGGCGTTTCTAGAGGAAGAGCGCGGGGCGATCCGGCCTGGCCTCCCCGCCGATCTGGTATTGCTCGCTGAGGACGGCGCGGATCGGTCGCCAGGCGGCGCTGGGAAGCTCTCGATCGCGAGGATCTGGCGGGCTGGTGAAGCTGTGGAGCAGGCCACGACCGGCAGCGCCTCAGCTTGACTTCCATGCCTGGCGAGCCATATACTTTTCTATGTAAGCCCCGACGTGTCGGGGGCGTACTTTTGTTAGGCCTTGGACACAGGAGCGGGCCCGCGTAGCGCAATGGTAGCGCAGCCGATTTGTAATCGGCAGGTTAGTGGGTTCGAATCCCCTCGCGGGCTCCACCACTTCTTATGGAGGGGTGGGCGAGTGGCTAAAACCGGCGGTCTGTAAAATCGCTGCCCTAACGGGCTACGCAGGTTCGAATCCTGCCCCCTCCACCAGCGAACATTGACGCCGGGCGTCGGAAGGGCCAAACTTTAGGAGTAATGAGGCGTCCGGCCTCTGGCGCAATACGCGCCCACATAGCTCAGTGGTAGAGCACGCCCTTGGTAAGGGCGAGGTCATCGGTTCAAGTCCGATTGTGGGCTCCAGATATGACAGAGGACGTCACCATAAGAGCGGCGTCCGAATGCGCATGTAGGTGACTCACGTAGGAGTCGCAATCGAACGAGGATAAGGAGGAATCGGAACGATGGCCAAGCAGAAGTATGAGCGCACCAAGCCCCATCTCAACGTAGGTACGATCGGACACGTTGACCACGGGAAAACGACGCTCACGGCGGCCATGACGAAGGTGATGGCGATGAAGGGCTGGGCGTCCTATCGCGACTTTCTGAGCATCGACAACGCGCCGGAGGAGCGCGAACGTGGTATCACCATCGCCATCGCGCATGTGGAGTACGAGACGGAGAACCGTCACTACGCCCACGTCGACTGCCCCGGCCACGCCGACTACATCAAGAACATGATCACCGGTGCCGCCCAGATGGACGGCGCGATTCTCGTTGTCGCCGCTCCGGACGGCCCCATGCCACAGACAAAGGAGCACATCCTGCTCGCCCGCCAGGTGGAGGTGCCGAGCATGGTCGTCTACATGAACAAGGTAGATATGATGGACGACCCGGAGTTGCTCGACCTCGTCGAGCTGGAACTGCGGGAGTTGCTCACTAAGTACGAGTTCCCCGGCGATGACATTCCGATCATCCGCGGCAGCGCGCTGAAGGCGCTGGAATCGACGAGCGAAGACCCGGACGCCGAAGAGTACAAGAGCATCTGGGAGTTGATGAAGGCGTTGGACGAGTACATCCCGATGCCGAAGCGCGAAAAGGACAAGCCGTTCCTGATGCCCGTCGAGGACGTCTTCGGCATCAAGGGGCGCGGCACCGTCGTCACCGGCCGTATCGAGCGAGGCGTGATCAACGTCGGTGAAGAGATAGAGATCGTCGGTCTGAAGGACAGTTCCAAGACCGTCGTCACCGGCGTTGAGATGTTCAAGAAGTTGCTGGATCAGGGCGAGGCGGGCGACAACGTCGGCTGCCTGCTGCGCGGCGTCGAGCGTGACGATATTCAGCGCGGGCAGGTGCTCGCCGCTCCCGGCTCGATCACGCCGCACACCTACAGCGAAGCCAAGGTCTATATTCTCTCCAAGGACGAGGGCGGGCGGCACACGCCGTTCTTCAGCGGCTATCGGCCCCAGTTCTACATCCGCACCACGGACGTCACCGGCGCCATCGAATTGGAAGAGGGTGTGGAGATGGTGATGCCCGGCGACGATGCCGTCAATATGAAGATCAAGCTGATCCAGCCCGTCGCGATGGAAGAGGGGCTGAAATTCGCTATCCGCGAAGGCAGCCGCACCGTCGGCGCCGGCGTGTTCACGAGCATTATCGAGTAGCGGAGAGGCGTTATGGCGAAGAAGGACGATCGTTCCGTAGTGACGCTGGCCTGCCCCGATTGCAGGGGGCGTAACTACGCTACGAGCAAGAGCCGTCGAAACACCCCCGACCGGCTGGAGCTGAAGAAGTACTGTCCGCGTTGTCGCCGGCATCAGCTGCACCGAGAGGTGCGCTAACGATCGCGAAAGAAGGCGAAGGTAGATGAGTCGAGCGACCAGGCGTCATCCGCAGAAGGGCAAGGCCCGCAAGCAACGGCAGGCGCGCCCCGCTGCGATGAACCTGAGTACCAGCTCCATAAAGCGGCCGCCGCGGGAGCCCGCGCAAGGGCGCAGCGGGCTGGGCCGCATGCGGCCCCGATGGGCGGAGGACATCATCAGCGAACTACGAAAAGTCACCTGGCCCAGCCGAGAAGACACCCAGTACCTCACCATCGTCGTCCTGATCGTCGCCTCCGCCTTCGGCGTCTTCCTGGGCGGCGTGGATATGTTCTTCAACTGGTTCATCGAAAACACGCTGCTGCGCTAACCCTGACCGATGATGGCGACCAAAGCTAAAAAAACTAAAGCTACGACTCTCCTCGCCGACGAGGCGGAGGAGGAAGCGTCCAGCCGTACGCACATCCCTTCCGAGGCCGAAGCGTTTCAGGAAGGGCGCGTCTGGTACATCCTCCACACCTACTCCGGCCACGAGAACAAGGCGCAGACCAACCTTGAGCATCGCATCCCCTCGATGGATGCGGAGGACCTCATCTTCCGCGTCGTCGTGCCTACCGAAGAGGAGATCGAGATTCGGGACGGGCAGCGGCGCACGGTTTCCAAGAAGATCTTTCCTGGCTACATCCTGGTGCAGATGGTGGAGCTGAAAGAGGACGACCCGAAGTCGACACAGGCCTGGTTCGTCGTGCGCAATACGCCGGGCGTCACCGGCTTTGTCGGCTCCGGCACGCGGCCGGAACCGCTGGCCGAGGACGAGGTGCGCCGCATCCTCCAGCAGATGCGCGTCGTCGAGCCGAAGGTCAAAGTCGGCTTCGAGGTCGGCGAGAGCGTTCGCATCATCGATGGGCCGTTCCAGGACTTCGT
The DNA here is from genome assembly GCA_022565155.1 of Chloroflexota bacterium. GTDB lineage: Bacteria > Chloroflexota > Dehalococcoidia > DSTF01 > RBG-16-68-14 > JADFKB01. The sequence continues at coordinate 45,813 of JADFKB010000003.1, forward strand.
CGGCCAAGTGGATGATCTGAACATCGAGAAGGGCAAGGTCAAGGTGCTGGTCTCGTTCTTCGGTCGGGAGACGCCGGTGGAGTTGGACTTCCTGCAGGTGGAGAAGCTGTAGCATGGCGAAGAAAGTTCGCGCCGTCATCAAGCTCCAGATCGAAGCGGGCAAGGCCAACCCAGCGCCCCCCGTCGGCCCGGCGTTGGGCCAGCACGGCGTCAACATCATGGGCTTCTGCAAGGACTACAACGAAAAGACATCGTCCCAGGCTGGCAGCATCATCCCAGTCGAGATACTGGTGTATGAAGACCGCTCGTTCAGCTTCACGCTGAAGACCCCGCCCGCCTCCGACCTGCTGAAGAAAGCGGCAAACATCGAACTAGGCAGCTCCGCCCAGCTTCGCGAGAAGGTGGGCGAGGTCACGCGCGATCAGGTGCGCGTGATAGCCGAGACGAAGATGCGCGACCTGAACGCCCAGGACATCGAAGGCGCGATGCTCCAGATCGAAGGGACGGCGCGCAGCATGGGGATCGAGGTAGTCTGAGCGGTATGAAACGCGGCAAGAAGTACACGGAAAAGGCGGCGCTGGTCGATAAGGACCGCAGCTACGCGCCGGACGAAGCGGTGCGTATGGCAAAAGAGATCGCCTACGCCAACTTCGACGAGACGGTAGAACTGCACGTGCGCACGGGCCTAGACCCGCGCCACGCCGAGCAGCAGCTACGCGGCACCGCCCTGCTCCCGCACGGCCTGGGCAAGCACGTCAGCGTGCTCGTCTTCGCGGAGGGCGAAGCCGCGCGCGCCGCCGAAGAGGCCGGCGCCGACCACATCGGCGGTGAAGACCTGGTGAAGAAAGTCGAAGGTGGCTGGACCGATTTCGACGTCGCGCTCGCCCAGCGCGAGATGATGGGCCAGGTGGGCAAGCTGGGCCGGGTGCTGGGGCCGCGCGGCCTGATGCCGAACCCGCGCACCGGCACCGTCGTCGATGCCAGCGGCATGGCGCAGGCCGTGAAGGACGCGATGCAGGGCAAAGTCGAGTTCCGGCTGGACAAGACGTCGCTGCTGCACGTGCCGATTGGCAAGGTCAGCTTCGACGAAGAGAAGCTGCTGGAGAATCTGGCGACGCTGGTGCAGGAGGTGGTGAAAGCCAAGCCTTCCGGCATTAAGGGCGTCTTCGTCCACAGCATGACGCTGACGACGACGATGGGCCCGCCGATCAAGCTGGACATGGCCCCCACCCTGGCGCTCACCGCCAACTGAGCTCGAAGCTCGAACGTTGACGTTCGGATCTCGAACGATCGATCGCACCCTCGACCCGCGACCCCGCCAGTGCTACAATCCTTTGGCGTCCCGATTCAGACAGGAGGTAGACCCCCATGGCCCTCGATCTCTCTGCCGTCGGCAAGGAGCTGCCGGCTTCCACCTACGAGTACAACGACCGCGACGTCATGCTCTACGCTCTCGGCGTGGGCGCGACGACCGATGATCTCCCCTTTGTCTACGAAAAAGAACTGAAGGTGCTGCCCACCTTCGCTGTGATTCCCGCGTTCCCGGCGCTGATGGGCATCGGCAGCGTACTGGAGTTCAACCCGGCGATGCTCCTCCACGGCGAGCAGCGCATTGAGCTGCGCGGGCCGATCCCAACCAGCGGCAAGCTCACCACGCAGGGCAAGATCACCGGCATCTACGATAAGGGATCGGGCGCCGTTGTCGTCATCGAGGCCGAAACGAAAGACGAGAGCGGCGGCGTCCTCTTCGCCAACACCTTCGGCGTGTTCCTGCGCGGCGAGGGCGGCTTCGGCGGCGAGCGCGGGCCGAGCGCTGCCAAGAAGAACGTGCCGCCGGAGCGCGCACCCGATCATACTATCGAGGACAAGACCCCGCCCAACCAGGCGGCGATCTATCGCCTCTCCGGTGACCGCAACCCGCTCCACATCGACCCGGAGTTCGCGAAGATGGCCAGCTTCGACCGTCCGATCCTCCACGGCCTCTGCACGTTCGGCTACGTCGGCCGGGCCGTGCTGAACGCGACCTGCGGCGGCGACCCGGCGCGCCTCAAAGACTTCGAGGTGCGATTCGCGGGCGTCGCGTACCCGGGCGAGACGATCATCACGCAGATCTGGCAGGAGGGGTCGGACAAGGCGATCGTGCGGGCGACGACCGCCGAGCGCGGGGAGCCGGTCATCTCCAACGCCGCCGCGACGATCAGCTAGCCAGCCAGCCACCATAGGAGCACACAGCCATGAGCGAAGCCGAGAACATCGAGACGATCAGGCGCTTCTGCGCCGAGTGGACGAACCCCAACATTCCCAAGATCGTCGACTACTTCACCGATGACGCGATCTACCACAACATGCCGATTCAGGCGGTACAGGGGAAGGACGCGATCAAGGGCCTGATCGAACAGTTCACGGCAGCGTTCGAGAAGGGTGACTGGGAAGTGAAGAACATCGCGGCCGCCGGTGACGTGGTGCTGACGGAGCGCATCGACCGCTTCATCGGGCAGGAGAAGAACATGTCGCTGCAGGTGATGGGCATCTTCGAGTTGTCCGGCGGCAAGATCACCGCCTGGCGCGACTACTTCGATATGGCCGAGTGGACTCGCCAGGCGTCGTAACGGGGCGCAACGCGGGCCGCTGCGGCTAGACGGGAGACGCTATGGCGCCTAAGGTTCGCATCGGCATCCAAACGGGCCAGGATGGCCAGGAGTGGCAGCACCTGCTCGACTTCTGGCGCTTCCTCGATCGCGAGACCGTGTTCGATAGCGTTTGGACGATCGATCACTTCGTACCGCCGGGCCCCGGCCAGGACACCAGCGGGCCCTGTCTGGAAGGCTGGACCGCCCTCGCGGCTGCCGCCCAAGCCACCGAGCGGCTGCGCGTCGGCTGCCTCGTCACCGGCGTCACCTATCGCCACCCGGCGGTGCTGGCGAAGATGGCGGTGACCGTCGATCACATCTCGAACGGCCGGCTGGAATTCGGCCTCGGCGCGGCCTGGCACGAGGGAGAGCATCGCGTCTACGGCATCCCCTTTCCGCCGATGAAGGAGCGCCAGGACCGGTTGGAGGAGGCGACGCAGCTCATCCGGCTGCTCTTCGACGCGACGGAGCCAGTCGATTTTCAGGGCACGTACTACCAGCTAGAGCAGGCGCCGTTCTCGCCGCCGTGCGTCCAGCGGCCGCACCCGCCGATCTTCATCGGCGGCGGTGGCGAGAAGCGTACGCTGCGCACCGCCGCCCGCTACGCTGACGGCATTAACGTCATGGGCGATCTCGATACCGTGAAGCACAAGATCGAGGTGTTGGAGCGCCACTGCGCCGACGCTGGCCGCGACTCGAGCGAGATCACGAAGTCGGTCTTTGGGCCGGTGATGCTGATTGACGATGAGGAGAAGGCGAAGCAGCTACGCGCTCGCACGGCCCCCGGCCTGTCTCCTGAACGCGCGGCCGAGGCGGTGCCGATCGGCAACGCCGCGCAGGTGCGCGCCGCCATCGAGCGCTTCGCCGAGGCGGGCGTCAGCTATTTTACGATGATGAGCCGGCCGCCCTATAAGCACGACCTCTATCGCCGCATCTCGGACGAGATCGTCGCTGCCTTCGTCTGACGATGAGCGCCATCGCCGGCCTGTTCCGCGACCTGATGAACCTGCACATCGGCCAGCGCGGCCGCCATCGCTGGCAGAAGTGGCGCGAGCGCACCTGGTGTAGCTACTGCGGCAAAGAGATTCGATAGCCGTGGGGCTGCTCTTGATTCATATAGCGAACGATGACGGGAAGGGAGAGTATTCCCAATGACGATAGATGACGCGGTGATATTAGCGCTGGGTACCGGCTTCACTGGCGCGATTCTTTGGCCGGGTGATGATGCGTATGAAGACGCTCGTAAAGTGCATAACGGGATGATCGACCGGCGACCGGCGCTCATCGCACGCTGCCTCGGCACCGCTGATGTCGTCGCCGCAGTCAATTTCGCTCGCGAGAACGAGCTCGATGTCGCCGTCCGTGGCGGCGGCCACAACGTCGCCGGCAACGCGGTCTGCGATGACGGCCTGATGATTGATCTATCGTTGATGAAAGGCATCCATATCGACCCGGACGCGCGCACGGCGCAGGCGCAGCCGGGCCTGACCTGGGCAGAGTTCAATCGCGAGACGCAGGTACACGGGCTGGCGACGACCGGAGGCTGCTCCACTACAGGCATCGCCGGGTTGACGCTAGGAGGCGGCCTGGGCTGGTTGATGGGCAAGTACGGCATGACCGGTCGATAACCTTCGCTCGGTCGAGGTGGTGACGGCCACAGGCGAAGTGCTGACGGCGAGCGAGCGCGAGCACGCCGATCTGTTCTGGGGCCTGCGCGGTGGCGGCGGCAACTTTGGCATCGCTACGTCGTTCGAATTCCAACTGCACCCGGTCGGCGAGGTGGTCAGCGGCATCATCGCCCACCCATTCGATAGTGCGCGCGACGTTCTGCGCTTCTATCGAGAGTTCACGGCATCGCTGCCGGACGAGCTGACGGTCTTCTGCGGGCTGCTGCATGCGCCGGATGGCTCCGGCACGCCTATCGCGGCAATTACCCTCTGTCACTGTGGCTCTCCCGCTGATGCGGAGGCGGCCGTGCGGCCCGTCAAAGAGTTCGGTTCGCCTATCGTCGATGAGATCGCCCCGAGGAGCTACGAGGTGACGAACACGTTGCTCGACGATGGCTTTCCAAAGGGAGCGCTCAACTACTGGAAGTCGAGCTTTTTGAACGAGTTGAGCGATGAGGCGATCGATACGTTGATCGCGCGGTTCAGCACCTGCCCCTCGCCGATGAGCGCTCTGTTGTTAGAGCACTTCCACGGTAGTGCTACACGCGTGGGGCAGACGGACACTGCCTTCCCGCACCGGCAGATCGGCTACAACCTCCTCATCGTATCGGAATGGCAGGACGCAGCAGACTCCGATGCGAACATCACGTGGGCGCGGGAGACGTACGACGCGATGCGACCGCAGATGGCCGGCGGCAGGTATGTGAACTACCTCGGCGAGGAGGAGGGCGAGGATTCGGTCGCAGCGGCCTATGGGCCGAACTACCAGCGGCTGCGTGCGCTCAAGGACACCTACGATCCGCAGAACCTGTTCCACATGAACCAGAACATTCCTCCCAGCGCGCGGTGACCTCGGGCGTTTGGCGCAGGCGCTGATAGCTCTTGAGAGCGGCGTTGTTAGCGCTACCCCTTTCGGGCCGCTTTGCTGCTCATGTCCGCGGCTTTTCTCTGGGCGATCCAGCGACCTGGTGCGCACGGCGGGGACCGTCATCATTGGCGGTCGGCGTGAACTCGGTCTCGCACGCTGCCTCCGCACGGCGGCGCACGAAGACGGCGGCCGCTCCGGCGAACAGAAGCACGGCGAGGAACCCAGCGGCGATCGCTAGGCCGGGCTCCGAAAGCGCGGAGCCGATCACGGACAACGCGCCCGTGCCGATGCCAGCCCCGACAAGGAGCACAAGGAGGCAGGGGAGACAGATCGCCAGACCCACTATAGCTGTCACGCTGGACCGCACGGCGTCACCTCATTTCATGCACATGGCGCTACGTCGTTGTACTAGAGCCGAGCTTTTCCTCTGCATCCTTGCGGTACAGGACGCCGATGAGTGGTGCCAGCAAATGCTCGAACTCCCAATAGCGATTCACGTTTCCTACCAAACGAAACTTTCCTCACACCCTTCGACCGTCACGCAAAACCACCGATGCGGCACCGCTTACCAAGATCACAGACCCGGCGCCGACGAGAAGCCATAGTGTCCACAACGGGATCGCGCCACCGCCGGACGAACCGCCTGTGCCGGCCGATGGAAGGTCCGGCGCAGGCTCTGGCACGCCTCGGGGAAAACCAAGGAAGCCTGCCGGGAACTCACACACCAGAGCTATCGGGTGTGGGATCCCCAGTGGGTTTGGCAACGGCTCTTCAAGCGTTACCGTCTCGTCTACGACGAGAATGTGCACCTGGAAGGCCGGAATTGGCGCTCCTTCCGCGGTTGGCGCGAGAGATACGTGCGAGCTGACCGCACCGTCCGAGTCGGTGGTCACTGGATACGATGTGGAATCGAGAGTCACGGTGCCGTCGAGACCGGCCGCCATGACGTACAGCACGTAGTCGTGGTCAGGGAGCAGGTCCGTAGCGGTCACGTCCGCCTCAAAGCTGCTACCCCTGCCATCCCAAGTGAACGAGCCGCCTCCACCGTCGAACTCGGGCGCAAAGCCGAGGTTGACCAGAGCGATTTCATCGTCGTTCTCGACCGGCAGCGCGGAGCCAGGCTCTGCCACACGGAAACCGAGTGGGAACTCACAGGCTAGCGGCACCCCGAACTCGACACCGAGCGGGTTGGGCAGCGGCTCCTCGACCGGCTGGGACGTATCGACGATGAGGAAGTGCACCTGGTAGGCTGGAATACCTTCGCCCGCCGGCAACTCCAGGGTCACTTCAGTCGAACCAGCGCCGTTTGCGTCCGTCGTGATCGCGAAGCTAGTACTATCGCTCGTTGTCGTGCCGTCTACGCCGATACCCATGACCGTGACACCGTACTCGTGGTTCGGGAGCAGGTCGTCCACCTCAACAGTCGCTTCAAAGGGGTCGTTCAGCCCTTCGTAAGTGATCGAGCCACTGCCACCTTCAAAGCCCGGCGCCCAGCCAAAGTTCTGAAGCGGTACTGAACGTGCTCCTGGCCCATCCTGGGCTAATCCGGCGCCGCTCGCGAGGCCGAAGCCTATGACGGCGAGAACCATCACTATCGTGATTCGTAGACTTGTCTTGAGCATGGTGCTGCCTCCTTCTCTCCGGTGAATGTCCCTCCTGCAGGGGTCTCTCCTTCGGCTACTCAACACAGCAGCTTATCACACTGATGTCCCTGACGACCGACTGTGCGGCGAGCTTGATCGCTTCGCTCATCCTTGGGAAAACGTGGCCCGTGCCGATGCCGGCCCCAACAAGGAGCACGAGGAGGCAGGGGAGACAGATCGCCAGACCCACTATAGCTGTAACGCTGGACCGCACGGCGTCACCTCATTTCTTGCACGTGGAGCTACGTTGTTGTACTAGAGCCGAGCTTTTCCTCAGCATCCTGGCGGTACAGGATGCCGAGGAGCCGGCCGGTGGATGTGGTGACAAGGATACTGCCCACTCGCATCGCTCGCATATGCTCCATATACTCTTTCAGAGGAATGTCTGGGCGAATCGTCGTTGGGCCCGCCTCCATCACTGATTCGACTGACATGTCGGCGTCACCTTCCAGTGCCTCGCCCCGAATGCGCCCGAGCACCACGCCATTCTCGGTGGTAACAACGCACACGTTCTGCCCCGCTGCCCTCGCGCGTTCCTGCGCGTCGCCCAGCCGCTCTGTTAGGCGGCAGGTAGGCGTGTCCTGGCGCACCACGTCACCCGCCCGCAGGACGGATGCAAGTCTACCTTCCGTCGGCAGCCCGTTCGCCGTCCAGTCGGCAAGGCCTGCGACGTAGTCGTAGATCGGTGTGAAGCCTAGACTCTCGAGCCGGCACGCGGCTCGCGGACTCATGTCTCATTGATTATCCGCTCAGTAGACGACAACGGCGCGGTTTCGGTCCAGGGTGCTGGCCGTCGCAGCCGCATCCAAGCTCTTCGGTGGGAGGAAGATCGCTCCGGCAATGTGTTGTCCCTGGAATTCCGCGTCGGGCCGAACATCGACGAGCTGCGCTCCTTCAGCCACCAACTCCTGCACCCGTTCCCGGGAAATGTCGGTTGGCATTTCTCCTCCTCTAGTTGAGATGACTCTAATTAGTCGCCAGGAGATTCTGATCAGAACTAGCTGAACGAGATAGCGTCGGCTGCCGTGACCGTGGTGCCGGAGCGCATCTTCTCAGGCAGCGCTTCCTGCACGGCCTCGGCGTTCGCGGCCTCGACGACGAAATAGCCGCCGTGATCCCCGCTCGGGCAGGTGCAATAGATGGACACCTCCCGCAGTAGCGGCCCGGCGTTCTTGAGATCGTCAAAAACCGCCTGGCATTCCTCCGCTTGATGTTTGTGGACGGCGACGTAGCTCGGCATGGTCATATTCCTCCTTAGATTGCAGCTGTCTCTTCGTTCAGGCGAAGACAGGAGGCAACGGCCTCCGCGTTGTCAGCCATGACCGTGCGGGCGAGATCGATAAGCTCGAACACACGATGATCGGTAATGCGGTAGTAGATGAACTTGCCTTCCCGCCGGGTGCCAATGTAACCGCACCAGCGCAGACAGCCCAGATGGCTGCTTACTCGAGCCTGTGGTACGCCCAGGCGCTGCACCAGTTCGGAGACGTTCTTTTCCCCCTCTAGCAGCAATTCGATGATGCGAACGCGGGTGGGATCTGCCAACACTTGAAAGAATCGAGTGACAAGATCTACCTCAAGTTCGTAAGGGGTTGCAGTTGTCATAGCAATCATATCTGATCGTAAAGATATATTGAATTTGGCACCTTGTCAAGAGCGTCGTTGGTACTGAAGCGCTTTCGCGGCGGCTATCCGGTACGCGGATGAGACAAGCACCTGCGTCATGCCGTGATATAATGCCCGCGTCCCATGGAATCGGACTGGATCGCTTCGCTGCTCGCGCCTGCTGGCTCAGTGAAGAGGAGTCGCTGATGACAGACCGCAAGTACGTCTATCTCTTCCCAGAAGGCGATAAGGACCAGAAGGATCTGCTGGGCGGCAAAGGCGCCAACCTGGCGGAGATGACTAACCTGGGCCTTCCCGTTCCCCCCGGCTTCACCATCACCACCCAGGCCTGCAACGACTACATCCAAGGCGGCACGACGATGCCGGAAGGGCTGCTGGATCAGGTGCAATCGGCGCTGCGGCAGGTGGAGGAGCAGACGGGCAAGAGCCTGGGCGATCCAGAACGGCCGCTGCTCGCGGACTCATGTCTCATTGATTATCCGCTCAGTAGACGACGACTGCTCTGCTTCGGTCGAGGGCGTTGTCTGTAGTAGCCGTGTCCAAGGCCTTCAGTGGGAGGCTGATCGCTCCGACGATTCGCTGTCCCTGGTACTCCGCGTCGGGCCGAACATCGACGAGTTGCGCTCCTTCTTGCACGAGGCGTTGGACGTCTTCCCTAACAATATCCGTAGGCATCACGCATTCCTTTCGTTCTGGCGGAACGTAGATTCTAGAGGCCATCGACGTGAGATATTGATGCACTGCCCGAACATTAGTAAACTCCTTCCCTGGCTAGTGAACTCTGCCCAGCAGGTCTCCCGTTCTCTGCACGAGTCGGCCCTCTACTCGATGCAGCAGCTCATCACGCTGATGTCGCGAACGAAGGCCTGCGCGGCGAGCTTGATACCCTCACTCATCGTCGGGAAGACGTGCACGGTGTCGATGATGTCGTCGACGGTGAGGCCGAACTTCACGGCGAGGACCGCCTCGTGAATCAGGTCCGCCGCGTCAGGCGCCACCATGTGCACGCCCAGGATTTTGCTGGACTCCGGGTGGATGACCATCTTGATCAGGCCACGCTCCTCCTTGATAGCCTTCGCCTTCGGGATGCGCGAGACTTCGACCGTCCGGCAGGCGCAAGCGTTGTAGCGTCGCATCTCCTCCTCCTCCGTCAGGCCGACGGTCGCGACCTGCGGGTTAGTAAAAACGGCAGCCGGGATCGTGTCGTAGTCGATCGTCCGCTTCGCGTTTTCGAAGGCGTTGGCGGTAGCGATCATCCCTTCCTTGGCGGCCAGCGCCTCAAGGAACATCTTTCCGGCCACGTCCCCTGCTGCGTAGACGTTTGGCACCGATGTCTCCATGTGTTCGTTTACCTCGATGAAGCCACGCTTGTTGATGATCACGCCGGCCGCCTCCAAGCCCATGTCGTCCGAGTTGGGGACTACACCAGTGGCGAGAAGGAGCTGGTCGGCCTGAAAGATCCGCTTCTCGCCCATTACGTCTGCCTCCACGAACCTGGTCTCGCCCTGCTGCCAGACGCGCTCGATATTGCAGGCGCAATGGATCTCCATGCCCTCAGCTTCCAGTGTCCGCTGGAGCTCGTCGGCGATTTCTGGCTCGGTGCGGGGGAGGATCTGCGGGATCTTCTCCAGCACCGTCACCTTGGTGCCGAAGTGGAGGAACATCTGCCCGAGCTCGAGCCCGATAGGGCCAGCGCCGATGACGATCATCGAATCGGGCAGCGCCTCCAGATCCATCACCTCCCGATTGGTGACGTACTGAACGCCTTCGATGCCAGTAAACGGCAGGATAGACGGGCGGGTGCCGGTGGCGACGAGGAACTTCTCAGCGGTCAGGCGCTGGCCGTTCACTTCCACCTCTTCGGGCGAGACGAACCGTGCGCGCCCTTCGATGTATTCGACGTCGCGCAGGCTGGCGAGCACATCCGTGTAGTTGGACTCCCGAAGTGCTCCAACCAGCCGCTGCTTCTCGTCGATGGCGGTTTTGAAGTCGAACGCTGAGTTGTGCCCGTTCTTCAAGGCATCGAAATTAGATCTTTGAGGATAGAAGTACTCGTCACCAACCGCGAGAAGGTGTTTGCTGGGAACGCAGCCGACGTTCACGCAGGTGCCGCCAACGGGAAGGCCATCGTTGATCATGGCTATGCGCAAGCCTAGCTCCGAGGCTTTGGTCGCGGCAGCGAAGGCGCCTGCCCCAGCGCCGATGATGATGAAGTCGTACTGATCCGTGGTCATTGCGGGGACTCCCTTCTTACGAGATCTCTTCGTTCAGGCGGAGGCAAGACTTCACGGCCTCCGCGTTGTCAGCCATGACCGTGCGGGCGAGATCGATGAGCTCGGACACACGACGATCGGTAATGCGGTAGTAGATGAACTTGCCTTCCCGCCGGGTGCCGATGTAGCCGCACCAGCGCAGACAGCCCAGGTGGCTGCTTACCCGAGCCTGTGGTACGCCCAGACGTTGCACCAGTTCGGAGACGTTCTTTTCCCCCTCTAGCAGCAATTCGATGATGCGAACGCGGGTGGGATCTGCCAAAACTTGAAAGAATCGAGTGACAAGATCTACCTCAAGTTCGTACGTGGTTGCGGTCGTTATAGTAGTCATATCTGATTTAAAGGATATATTAATATTGGCATCTTGTCAAGAGCGCCGTTGGTGCTGAAGCGCTTTCGTAGCGGCAATCCGGTACACGGATAAGACAAGCACCCGCGTCGTGCCGTGATATAATGCCCGCGTCCCATGGAATCGGACTGGATCGCTTCGCTGCTCGCGCCTGCTGGCTCAGTGAAGAGGAGTCGCTGATGACAGACCGCAAGTACGTCTATCTCTTCCCAGAGGGGGATAGAGACCAGAAGGATCTGCTGGGCGGTAAGGGCGCCAACCTGGCGGAGATGACTAACCTGGGCCTTCCCGTTCCCCCCGGCTTCACCATCACCACCCAGGCCTGCAACGACTACATCCAAGGCGGCACGACGATGCCGGAAGGGCTGCTGGATCAGGTGCAATCGGCGCTGCGGCAGGTGGAGGAGCAGACGGGCAAGAGCCTGGGCGATCCAGAACGGCCGCTGCTCGTCTCCGTCCGCTCCGGCGCGAAGTTCTCCATGCCCGGCATGATGGACACGATCTTGGACCTGGGCCTGAACGACGCGACGTTGCAAGGGCTGATCGCGGCGACAGGCGACGCCCGCTTCGGCTACGACTCGCTCCGTCGCTTCATCATGATGTACGGCGACATCGTCCTCTCCATCGACCGGCGCAAGTTCGATGCGATCTTCGAGGAAGCGAAAGAGAAGGCGGGCGTCGATGACGACGCTGATCTGCCCGCGGATGCGCTGCAGAAGGTCGTCACGCAGTTCCGCGCGCTCGTGCGGCAGGAACGGGGCTCCGATTTCCCGGACGACCCGATGCAGCAGTTGGAGCTGGCGATCCGCGCGGTGTTCGATTCCTGGAACAACGAGCGCGCTGTCCACTACCGCAAGATCGAGAACATCCCGGACGACCTCGGTACCGCCGTCAACGTCCAGGCGATGGTCTTCGGTAACATGGGCGGCGATTCCGGCTCCGGCGTCGCCTTCACGCGCGATCCGGTATCCGGCGAGCGCACCATCTGGGGCGAGTACATGGCGAACGCCCAGGGCGAGGACGTCGTCTCCGGCATCCGCACGCCGATGCCGATCGCCGCGCTGAAAGAGGAGAACCGCGCCCTCTACGACGAGTTCGCCGCCGTCGCGGAGAAGCTTGACCTGCACTATCGCGACGCCATGGACATCGAGTTCACCGTGGAGCAAGGGAAGCTCTACATGCTCCAGTGCCGCGTCGGCAAGCGAACGACGCGCGCCGCCGTCACCATCGCCGTCGATATGGTGCACGAAGGGCTGATTAGTAAAGAGGAGGCCGTGCTGCGCGTCGCGCCGAACCGGCTCGATGAGCTGCTCCACCCCCAGCTCGACCCGGGCGTCCAGACTGTGCCGCTGGCGGAGATCGGATCCCAGGCGGCGCAGGCGGCGCGAGGCCGGGCGGAGATGATCTTCACCATCCCCGAGCGGGGCGTCGAGCGGCTGCGCAAGGTCGGTGCGCTGCCGACGGCGGCGCTGCTCAGCTTCGCCGGCGCGCGCGCGCTCGGCACGCTGCGCGTCGCGGACTGGCGCGATATGGACGAAGAGCAGCGCGCAGCGTTCCTGCAGGAGGCGCGCTTCCTGGAGATGGCGCAAGGACTGGCCGCATCGCCCGGCGCGGCCGCTGGCGCGTCCGTCTTCGATCCGGACACAGCGGCCAAGCTCGGCCACGAAGGCAAGGACGTGATCCTCGTGAGAAAGGAGACGTCGCCGGACGATATCCACGGGATGCAAGCCTCCCGCGGCGTGCTGACGCAGCGCGGCGGCATGTCCAGCCACGCGGCCCTGGTCGCGCGCGGCTTCGGCATCCCCTGTGTCAGCGGCTGCGAGGCGATCGACGTCGACGAGAGCCGCCGCTCCATGCGCGTCGGCGAGCTTGACGTCTCCGAAGGCCAGCTGATCACCATCGATGGCTCCAGCGGCCGCGTGCTGCTTGGCCTGATCCCGTCGGTTGAAGCGGAGCTGTTCCCGAAGTTTACCGAGTTCCTCTCCTGGGCCGACGACATTCGCCGCTTGGGCGTCCGCACGAACGCCGACACGCCGCAGGACGCCGCCAAGGCCGTCGAGTTCGGCGCGGAGGGCATAGGCCTCTGCCGGACGGAGCACATGTTCCTGGAGAAAGACCGGCTGCCCGTCGTGCGCGAGATGATCCTCGCCGCCGCCCAGGCGAAGGCGCTGGAGGCCGATGTGCTGGCGCTCGACAAGGAGCACGCCGCTGCGGAAGGCGAGCAGCGGCAGCGGCTGGAGGAGCGGCTTTCGGAGCTGCGCGGCCGGTTGGAAGGCCCGATGGGCAAGTACCGCGGCTCGCTCGACCGCCTCGAGCCGATGCAGCAGAGCGACTTCGAGGCGATCTTCCGGGTGCTGGGCGGCCGTCCGGTCACCATCCGCCTGATCGACCCGCCGATGCACGAGTTTCTGCCGGACCACGACGAGCTGCTCGAATCGGTCGCTCGCCTGCGCGTCTCCGCGCCGCAGTCGCCGGAGCTGCGGGAGAAGGAGACGTTGCTGCGCCAGGTAGACGCCCTGCGCGAGGTGAACCCGATGCTCGGTCTGCGCGGCTGCCGGCTGGGCATCCTCTACCCGGAAGTGAACGAGATGCAGGTGCGCGCCATCTTCCGCGCCGCGGCGACGGTAACGAGAGACGGTGTGCAGGTGCAGCCAGAGGTGATGATTCCGCTCGTCGGCTTTGCGAGCGAGTTGAAGCGGCTGCGGTCGCTGCTGGAGCGCGTCGCAAGGGACACCATGCAGGAGGAAGACGTGGAGGTGCCGTACCTGTTCGGCACGATGATCGAGCTGCCGCGCGCCGCACTGACCGCGGGCGAGATCGCCGGCGAAGCGGAGTTCTTCTCGTTCGGCACGAACGATCTGACGCAGACAACGCTGGGCTTCAGCCGCGATGACGCCGAGGCGAGCTTCCTCAGCCACTACCTGGACGAGGGGATATTGGCCGACAACCCGTTCGAGACGATCGACCAGGCCGGCGTCGGCGCGCTCGTGCGGCAGGCGGTGAAAGAGGGGCGTAAAGCGCGCCCGAACCTGAAACTCGGTATCTGCGGCGAACACGGCGGCGACCCGCGCTCGATCGAGTTTTTTCACCAGGCTGGCCTCGACTACGTGAGCTGCTCGCCCTACCGCGTGCCGATCGCCCGCCTCGCCGCCGCCCACGCCACACTGGCGGACGGTGCGCGGGACGGGGACAAGTAGGGGCGGTTCGCGACCCGCCCCTGCCCTTGCGGACATCTCGACCATGACCGAACTAGAGAAGATCGCCGAAGGCCGCGAGGCGGAGATCTTTGCCTGGCAGAACGGCAGCGTATTGAGGCTGATGCGCAGCCGGGACGCCGGGCAGGCCGTTGCGTCGCAGGCGATCGCGATGAAGGCCGCGCTTGCGGCCGGCGTCGACGTGCCGGAGGTGCGCGGCACGGAGACCGTCGACGGGCGGCCCGGCCTGATCATGGAGCGCATCGATGGACCGGACATGCTGACGCTCATCGGCAAGAAGCCGTGGCTGATCTTCTCCGGCGCGCGCATCTTTGGCAGGCTGCACGCTCAGATGCACCAGACGGAGGCGCCGGCCGATCTCCCCAATCTGCGCGAGCGGATGCGGCGGCGGATCGAAGGCTCCAAGCGTGTGCCGCCGGAGCTGGCCGAGTTCGCCTGCTCTCATCTCGATACGCTGCCCGACGCCGGCCGGCTCTGCCACGGCGACTTCCACCCCGCCAACATCATCTGGAACGAAGATCGGCAGTCGATCATCGACTGGTCGAACGTGGCGCGTGGCGACCCTGCCGCCGACTACGCCCGCACGATGCTGATGCTCCGCCTGGCCGACCCGCCGCCGGGCTCGCCGCTGCCGCTGCGTTTGCTTGCGCTCGTCGGCCGCCGGCTGCTGATCCGCTTCTACCAGCGCGAGTATCGCAGGAAGCGCACGCTGGACGGCGCGCTGGTCGAACGCTGGGACGTGCCGGTGATGGCGAACCGGCTGGAGGATGGTATCGAAGAGGAGCAGCCGAAGATACTGAAACTGCTGGAAGAGCGGCTGACGGCCTCACAACGATCGTAAGGGCGATTCGCGAAGGCGACTATATGGAGGAAAGGAACGACGATGACTGACAGCGTGCTGATCTACGAAAAGCGCGGCCACATCGCCTACATCACGATGAACCGGCCGGAGGCGCGGAACGCGATCAACCCCGAGATGATGGTGCGGCTGGCCGACGCCTGGCTGGACTACGCCGGCGACGACGAGCTGCGCGTCGCGATCATCACCGGCGCGGGCGACAAGGCGTTCTGCGCCGGCGCCGACCTGAAACGCCTCATTCCGCTGATGACCGGCGCTCGCCAGCCTGAGGACGAGTGGGATAACAAACTCCGGAGCGACCCGTCGATAGGGCGGACGGCTCTCCTGCACGGCTACAACCTCTACAAGCCGGTGGTCAGCGCGGTCCAGGGCCATTGCCTCGCGGCTGGCACGGAGCTGATGCAGGCGACCGATATTCGCATCGCCGCTGATACCGCGCAGATCGGCCTGCAGGAGGTGAAGCGCGGCATCGTGCCCGCGGGCGGCGGGCTCGCCCGGCTGCCGCGCCAGATACCGTTCGCCAAGGCGATGGAGATACTCCTCGTCGGCGACAGCATCTCGGCCGAGGAGGCGCGGCTGTGCGGCCTGGTTAACTACGTCGTGCCTGCGTCCGAGCTGACGGCGAAGGCGGAAGAGTTTGCCCAGAAGATCGCCGCCAACGGCCCGCTGGCGGTGCGTAAGGCCAAGGAAGCGGTGCTACGCACGTCCGGCCTGTCGCTGGAGGAGGCCTGGGCGGTGGAGAATGAGATCATCCCTGAAGTCATGCGCAGCGAGGACGCCCGCGAAGGCCCGCTCGCCTTCATGGAGAAGCGCCCGCCGCAGTGGAAAGGGCGGTAGGCTCCCCTCACCCCCCGCCTGCGGCTGACAGGCCGGCCCCTCTCCCTCGCGAGGGAGAGGGGTGAACGGTAGGCTCAAGACGAAAGCTAAGACTCAGGTGCGGACGCAAGCATTCTGCCAGTTGTAAATCGTGGAGTCTCCAGCCGGAGGCGGCTTGGCCCAAGAGATCGTCGCATGAGGCCAAACAACATGAGCTGCCTGTGTATTGTCTTGAATGTCAATTAGGAGAACCAATTCAATGTCCTTCGCCACCCGGAGCAGGCTTAGCAGTGCCTCATCGTAAGGGTTGAAGGCGAAGCCAAAAACTACCAGACCTTTCGCATTCAGGAGAATGCGTTCTGCTAAGTTCCAGACATCTTTGAGAGAATGCGGTACTGCCTTTTCCGGTGTCGGGGCGACAATCAGAGCGTTGCCAGTCAACCCGCGCCTCCCGTCCGTATAGCGCTCACTCTCATCCCATGAAATACTGCCGTGAATCTTTGCTAATGGGGTAGGGCCTGTCAGCCTAACCGGGTTTCTCCATGTGGACACTGGATAGGGACCTCGCCCTGTCAGCCGCTGTCCTGGGACTCCATAGTGGAAGCCCTTTGTTCCAAGTGCGTATTCGATCACCATGTCGTAGTTCGGGGTTATGATTCCCTGCATTAGGGATTGAGGGAAGCGGCGCAGAAAGTCTCTCGCACTGACAACACCAGGCTGGGAAGTCGCGCGCTTCTCGTCAATCATCAGGACGTGTCTTCTCCAGCGACCCGCATGGAACTCTTCCCAAATGAATGGCTCAGACAGTCTCCGAGCGAGATACCATAGAAGGAGTTGACGGTCTTGAGTCGAGGAATCAAGCAGGTCGGCGGCAAACTGCTCAGCTAAACCGCCCGGGCGAGACCTATCCCATTGCTGTTTGAGCGAACGAAGGGTGCTCAACCTCTGATTTTCTCGGACACCCCAGGGCTTTACCTCGAAGTCGAAAAGCTGCGGAGCAACCGGTAGATCGACTGACCACTTCGAAAAGCCAGCGCCAAGTAGTAGGGCTAATTCCATCAAGGTTCCTACTCCACCGTCACGGTCTTCGCCAGGTTGCGGGGCTGGTCCACGTCGCAGCCGCGCCAGACGGCGATGTGGTAGGCCAGCAACTGTAGCGGCACGACCGTGAGCAGCGGCAGCAGCAGCCGCGACGTCTCCGGCACCTCGATCACGTGGTCAACCGTCTTCGCCAGCTCCGTATCGCCTTCGCTGACGACGGCGATCACGATGCCGTCGCGCGCCTTCACCTGCTCGATGTTCGAGCGCATCTTCTCGCGCATGCCGTCGCGGACGGCGATCGCCACCACCGGCATCGTCTCGTCGATTAGCGCGATCGGCCCGTGCTTCATCTCGCCCGCCGGATAGCCCTCGGCGTGGATGTAGCTCAACTCCTTCAGCTTCAGCGCCCCCTCCATCGCCACCGGGTACTGGAGGCCGCGGCCGAGGAAGAGGAAGTGGCGGTAGCGGTGAAACTCGTGGGCGAGCTGATCCAGCGCGTCCGATTTCTGCAGGACGCGGCCGAGCAGGTCCGGTATGTGGGCCAACGGCTCGATCAGCTCCGCCAGCTTCGTATCGTCCAGGCGGCCGCGTAGCTGGCCTAGTCGGCAAGCGAGCAGGTAGAGCGCGGTGATCGATGCCGTCAGCGTCTTGCTGCTCGCCACGCCGATCTCCGGCCCGCAGCGCGTGTAGAGCGTCCCCTCCGCGATGCGCGTCGACTGCGCGCCCGGCGTGTTGCAGATGGTGATCTGGGGCGAACCGGCGCGCTGCGCCTCGTGCATCGCCTCCAGCGTATCGACCGTCTCGCCCGACTGCGCGACCGAGATGACGAGCGTCTCCGGCCCGACCAGCGCGCGCCGGTAGCGAAACTCGGAGGCGTTATCGACCTCGGCCGGCAACCCGGCCAGCTCCTCGAAGTAGTGGCGGCCGACCATCGCGGCGTGGAGGCTGGTGCCCATCGCCACGAGCACGACGCGTTCTATTGATTGCAGCGTCGCGTCCGGGATTTCCAGGTCGGCCAGATCGATGGTGTCGGAATCGAATAGCACGCGGCCGCGGAATGTATCCAGCACGCACTCCGGCTGCTCCATGATCTCTTTGAGCATGAAGTGCTTGTACGTGCCCTTCGCCGCCGCGACGGGGTCGAGCGGCACGGTCTGGGGCGACTTGTCTATCGACTGACCGTCCGCGTCCCAGTAGCGTACGCCCTCGCGGTTCAACTCGACGATCTCGCCGTCGGCGAGGAAGGCGACGTCGCGCGTCTCAGGCAGCAACGCCGGCAGGTCGCTGGCGAGGAAGTGCTCGTTCCGGCCGTAGCCGATGACGATGCCGCCGGCGTTGCCGACGCGCGCGGCGACGATGCGGTCCGGCTGGCTTCGGGAGAAGACGACGATCGCCTGCGAGCCATCCAGGCGCTTGATCGTCCGGCGCAGCGCCTCGTGCAGATCCTCGGTCTCCTGCAGGTACATCTCGATCAGGTGGGCCAACACCTCGGTGTCTGTCTCCGAGGAGAGGCCGTGGCCCTGGGCCATCAGCTCCTGGCCCAGCTCCAGGTAGTTCTCGATGATGCCGTTATGCACCACGGCTACGTCCCCGGTGCAGTCCAGGTGCGGGTGGGCGTTCTCGTCGGAGGGCTTGCCGTGGGTGGCCCAGCGCGTGTGGGCGACGCCCACGGTGCCGGGCGGGTAGACGCCCTCCAGGCTGGCCATCAGGTTGGCCAGTTTGCCGGTGTGCTTCTTCAGGTGCAGGTTGCCGTCGCTATCGCCGACGGCGATGCCGGCGCTATCGTAGCCCCGGTACTCCAGCCGTTGCAGCCCTTCTATCAGTAGGGGCGCGGCCTCCCGCGTGCCTACGTAGCCGATGATGCCGCACATGCAGCGCTCCTTTCAGATGCCCGCAGCTACGGCGCGCGTGTGCTGCCGCGCCACGGATGGCTGTGAAGTTAGAAGACGGTGTGTTAGTTCGCTGCCGCGGTGTAGTGGGGCAGGGGCGTTCCCCTGGCACGCTGGACGGATTTTGTCAGGGACTCGCATCCCAGATTTGTACCGCCCATGACGACTGTACAGCCGGGAGGCCACCCGCCGAATGGTTCGATCGACCTCCTCCTCGTCATCCTTCCCGTATGGGAAGGACCTGGCGCTTAGGTTGCTCTATTGCTCCGCGGCGTCGTTCGTATCACCTCCTTGCGGCGCGAGCTTCTCTAGTCGCGCTACCACCGCGTCGATCGCGGCGTCCGGCGTCGAGGCGCCGGCCGTGACGCCGACGCGCTCTCGTCCCTCTAGCCACTCTCGCTCGATTTCATCCGCTGACTCAATCTGGTGCGCCTCTACGCCTTCTTCGCGCGCCACCGCCGCCAGATGCCTGGTATTGGCGCTCTCCCGCCCGCCGATGACGATCATTAGGTCGACCTTGTTCGCCAATTCCTGCGCTGCCGCCTGCTGGCTGGTGGTAGCGTTGCAGAGCGTGTTGATCACCCGCAGCTCGCTGATGCGGTCCATGCGCCGCTCCAAGAGCGCTCGCACAAACTCAGCGAAGTGCGCCTCCGTCTCAGTGGTCTGCGACAGCACGCCCAGCCGCGTCGGTAGTTCGTCGGGCAGTGTATCGATCTCGGCGATGCTGGGAATGGCGTAGGCTTTGCCATCGGCCCAGCCGAGCACGCCACGCGTCTCCTTGTGGTTTGGGTCACCAAAAACGATGACCGCAAAGCCCTCTTCAGTGAGCCGCTTCGCCCACTGCTGGGAGCGCGTGACGATGGGACAGGTGGTATCGAGGACGGAGACGCCGCGGTCCTCCAGCTCCCGCACGACCGATTCGCTGACGCCGTGCGCCGTGATGGCGACGGGCCGGTCGGTTACCTGCTCCAGCGAGGCGATGACGTCCAGTCCCTTCTCCTTCAGTTGCGCTACCACCTGCGGGTTGTGGACAACGGAGCCGAGGCTATCGATCTCGCCCGTCTGATCCGTGGCGTCCTCCATCATCTCGACGGCGCGGCGCACGCCGAAGCAGAAGCCCATCTCGCTGGCGAGAAGAATCTCCATGACTGCTTTAGTATACCTTGTCTGTCTCTGCGGGCGTTGTTTCGCCTTCGAGACCGGCGTAGACGCCGCGATGCTGCGGCGGCAGCAATGCGGCGATGCGGCGCATAATCACGTCGGTCGCTGCGGCCGCGGCGTCGCCGTCGATCCGTTCGGCGGGCGGCAGGCGGAACGGCTCGCCGATTGTCAACTTCACATGCCGGATGCTGAGCGGCTTGATGAAGAGCCAGGGCCAGACGATCGTCTCGGTGCCGGTGACAGCGACCGGCAGGATCGGCGCGCCCGTCCGCAGCGCGATGAGCGCCGTGCCGGGGTGGCCTTTCGTCAGGCCGCCGGTGCGGCTGCGCGTGCCTTCCGGAAACATCACCAGCATCTTGCCCTCGTTCACCATCTCGCTCGCCGCGCGGATGGCCGAGAGGTCGGCTCCGCTCCGGCGCACAGGGAACGCTCCGAATATGCGGAACGCCGGGCCCAAGATCGGCCAGGTGATCATCTCCTGCTTGGCCATGAACATCGGGTAGCGGGGGACGCCGAGCGAGATCACCGGCGCGTCAACGTTGTTCGCGTGGTTGCTGGCCAGGATCAGCGGGCCTTCGAGCGGCACGTGCTCGCGACCGACGACCTCGAACCTGCGGATGTAGATAGTGAATAAGAACCTGGCCAGCAGGACGATGAATCGGCGGTACGCCCGTATCAGCGACACGGCATCGCCTCCATGATCCGCTCAACGACGTCATCGAGCGTGAGCTGATCCGTAACGATGACGACGGCATCGTCCGCCGGTCGCAGCGGCGAGGCTGCGCGCCCGCTGTCGATCTCGTCTCGTAGCGCCAACTCCTTCCGCACCTCCTCCAGCGTCTCGTCTCTGCCCACGGCCAGCAGCTCCTGGCGGCGGCGGCGCACTCGCTCCTCCGACGATGCGTCCAGGTAGATCTTCAGCGGCGCGTCCGGCAGCACGACCGTGCCGATGTCGCGGCCGACCATGACGACGCTCCCTCGCTCGGCCATCTCTCTCTGCAACGCTACCATCGCGTCGCGCACCTTCGGCACGCGCGAGACGAGCGATACCGCCTCGCCCACCTCCGGCGAGCGCAGCCTGTCCGTCACGTCGGTGCCGTCTACCACCACGCGGGCAGCCTGGGGCGCGTCCGGCGCGCCGGGCTCCATGGCGATCGATACGTTCGACGGCAGGCGCGCCACGGCGGCGTGGTCGTCGAGGTCGACGTTGCGGTCGAGCGCGGCGCAGGTGATCGCGCGGTACATCATGCCGGTATCGACGAAGCGATAGCCCAAGCGGCGCGCCACCCTGCCGCCGACGGCGCTCTTGCCGGACGCGACCGGCCCATCGATGGCGATGCAGCGCGGCGCCGCCTGCCCGGCGCCCTCTTCCGCTTCGACGTTCGTATCGCCCCCCTCTCGCTACGAGGAGTATAGCGCGCGGGCAGGCGAGGGAGGATAAGCGGGCGGCTGCGGCCGCCAGCCTTATTCTGCGCTAGAGGCCGCCCAGCGCACAGGCCGGGATCGCATAGATCACGTCGCTGTTGGGTGACCAACCAACTAGGGACATAAGGCAGTTGCCCACGTTCGTCGCCACCAGTACAGAAACGCCCGTCTCCACATCGATGACGTAGATGTCCCTGCCCGACACGAGGACAGCGATGCTTTCTCCGTCGGGCGACCAGTGCAGCGGGCCAAATGCGAAACCCATGCCGTCGAAGCGCGCGATGCGACGTTCGTTACCGCCGTCGGCCTCGACGAGCCAGAGCCCTGCCTCCGCAGCCTCAAGGCGCGAGAACGCGATCGTCTCTCCATCCGGCGACCAGCGCGCTGTGTCCGCTCCGGCCCCAGTGGCCACGAGCTGCCTTGGCGGCCTACCGTCTAAGCGCGCGATGAACGTTTCGTTCGTATTCGTGCCAGTCGCCTCGTCATAGTGGTTCGCGACGTAGAGGAGCTCGGTGCCGTCAGGCGACCACTCCAGCGCTGCGAGGGAGTTTGAATCGCCGGTCAGGCCGGCAGCGATGATCGTTTCATCTGTCGTCTCGACATCGACGACGTGGATATTGGTGTTGCCGAAAAACGCCAGGGAGCGGCCGTCCGGCGACCATGCCATCGGCCCGAAGAAATTGGCCACGCCGCTGATCTGGCTCGGCGCTGAGCCGTCGCTCTCTGTGACGTAGACGCCGCCGAGCCCCGTGGAGTACGCGATCCGTATCCCTTCCGAAGACCAGAAGACGTCACCAGCGCGGGCATCGTCCGTGACCTGAGTCAATTCCCCGCTGAGGATATCCATGGTGAACCAGCCGGCTTCGCCTCCCCCTTGCTTCTCGAAATCGTACATGACGAAGGCGATCTCGTCACCGTTAGGAGAGAGCCAGACGTAACGCCTGGGACCGGTGAAGGGGATTTTGGAAATGGTTCCGGGACTCCGCACAACCGCACCTGTCGCCAGTTCAACGGCGTAGAGGTGCTGCGCAGCGGGCGCGGAACGGATAAACTCCACGCTCTCTCCGTCTGCCGACCAGGTCAGTTCGCTCCTGGCCTCAGGCCCCATGTCGCCCAAGCTCACCAGATCGCTTCCGTCTGGCCGGATCGAATACACCTGCGAGCTGGTAAAATCGCCACGTTTGAACGCGATGCGTGAGCCGTCCGGCGACCAGCGTGGCCAATGGCCCTGCGTAAGAATGCGCGCGTCCTCGGGACTGCTCACCTCAACGACCATGATCATGGCCTCCTCCGGTCTGCCGCTGTTGACGTCGAACGCGAGGAACCGGCTGTCCGGCGACCAGGTCATCTTAAGAGTAGACGCATCGGCGAGGATGTCCACGGCTGGGCCGCCTGAGGTGTCCAGCAGGCGAATGCCGCCGAAGGAGGGGGCGAACAGGATGGCGATGCGTGAGCCGTCTGGCGACCAGGTTGGCCGTTGCCAGCCAGCGTCGCCCTGGGGGGCGGAGAATTGGCCCACGAGCGTATGGCCAGTACCATCCACCTCGGCGACGTAGAGGTTGGTTGCGAGCGCGAACGATTCGGTCGGTGAGAACAGGGACAGCGCGACGCGTTTACTGTCAGCGGACCAGGAACGGGGGATGGCGCCTTCGAGGTCCACCGCGACCTCTACCATGCCCGAGCCGTCGGCTTTGACGACGTAGACGCCAGCGTTGGCTGCACCGACCAGCAGCTTGCTGCCGTCAGGCGACCAGATGATTGTTGCGAACTCGGCGTCTGCGGGAAGTTCAGCGATCGCCATCGCCTCGCCGCCGTCCTCCTGTACGAAGACTGTGCCTTCGCGATAGCTTGCCGTTAGCCCGCCCCGTGGTGAGACATAGCCGAACGTGGCCGTGCGTGGACGGTACTCCACGGGCACCTCTGTGATTTCGGAGCCATCGGCAGTCGCGATGATCCTCGTGTCGTGCTCCAGCACGGTCGGGAAGACCGCGCCCGCGTCGGGCGGCAGCGTTGGCGTTGGTGCCGTGGGCGCGCCGCCGTCGCCGCATGCGGCGACGAGGAAAACGAACACAGGGAGCAAGAACGTTATCTTACGCACGATGTGCCTTCTACAGTTGCGGCTGCCCGGCGTTCTCTTTCGCTTCGGCGTTCGTGTCGCCCCTTCGCTACGAAGAGTATAGCGCGCGGGCAGGAGAGGGAGGATAAGCGGGCGGTTTGGCGACCCTAGGTGCGTTGTCGTCTCGCGTACCACACCGCGCCGCCCAGAGTGAGCAGGCACGCTGCCGCAATGATCCCAACCGCGATGCCCCGAGGCGAGCTATCAGGATTGGTCGTCTCTAGCGGCAGTGACCGCAGGTCCGAGTCGGGCGCGATGCCGCCGACGGGTGGTGGTGGCGTCGACGTGGGGGCAGGCGTCGGAGTACAGGTTGGCAACGTCCCAAGTGAGACGAAGTCAACGCGGGTGTTGTTGGTTTCGTCGCTCTCTGCCACGTCGTCTGAGAAGTCCGCCTCGGCCGTGTAGGTATCTCCGAAGGGGATTCCCTGAACGGTCGAAAAGAGTGTGACGGCTTCACCTGGTGCGAGCGCCGGAGTCGCCAGCATCGCGAATTGAGCGCCAAGCGAGACAAAGGTCGTCGATGGTCCCGCTGGCCCATCGCCGACGTTCCGGACGGTGACTTTGACGCCGGCCGGGGTCGTACAGTCGAATGGCTGTTGCGCATCGGCGATGCTTTCGACAACGAGGTCCGGAAGGAGCTTCAGCCCGATGGGCGTGTCCTGACAGTCGGTCAGCTGGCCGATGCGAGCTGCCACGTATTGAATATCACTGATGTCGACATCGTGGTCGTTGATTGGCGGGCTAGGCTCAACGTTGGCTTGCGGAGGCGCTGGCGGCACGGTCTGTCCCAAGTAGCTCGTAACGATGTCCTGGTCCAGCGATGTGACCTCACCATCGCCATCCATGTCGGCGCAGGGCATGTCGTGCAGCGCGACGGCAGTGTGGTCGCTTGACGGCCAGTGAATGGCCGAAGCCACCGCGACGAGCGCGCTCGCGGCCAGCAAGCCGGCCACGCTTCGCAACACAACCGATCCGAAAACGCCCACGCACCAACCTCCGCCGGCAGGCCGTTCTTGAGGGCAGGCCGGCTTTAGATGCAGAGTGGTCTATCGTTCGGCAGGACCCACCAGAGAGCGGGCTCGTCGCCTACCGAAAATCGCAGGCGGGCGGGGAAGCGCTTGGTCACGCCTGCGAATGCCACCAGTCACTCTCAATATACACCCGCGCCGGACTTTGTCAAGCCCGGACAGTGCTCCTTGATGCGCCCTCTGGGGTCGGGGTTTCTTGAGGATTCACTCTGAGACGTAGCTACTACAGTTCTTAACACGCCGGACGCCGTCCTCGGCTACAAGCGTGATTGGCACGTCGTTGGATGATTCGTCCGCGAGCGGGTCTCCGTTGACCAGGAGGGGTGTGGCTCCGAGAGCGCGTGGCCACACGCCTAGCCGCTCTCCCGCCGCCGGTGCAGCGACCGCTCGGCCAGATACGCTCCCCAGCCGACGGCGGCGACGCCGAGCACTGTACCAGCCAGCGCCCATGGCCACAGCGCGTCCGCTTCGTTCGAGGCTGGCGCTTTTGTCGGCGTCAGCAGCGACTGCCGGCGGATCACGGGCGTGGGCATCGGTGTGTAGGCGGGTGCATCGCCGGCCGGTCTGGCAGCAGGCGGGTCAGTCGCTGCCAAGACATCGTACTGCGCGGCGTCAGAATCACGCCCGCCGACGCCGACGGGTGGTACCGTCGATGCAGCCGGTTCGGCCTGAGGAGGCGGCGCTGGCGTGGCCGGTTCGGTTTGTGACGGCGTTGGCGGCGCTGTGGACTGGAACGAGACGTCGTCCAGATAGATCAGTGCGTTTGCATCCGTTCGCGGTCGCAGCAGGATCCGTAGCTTCGCAGACTGCGCGTCGGCCGGCGCCTGCATTGGGCCAGTACCGAGTGCGCGCCAGCGCGGCTCCGGCTGTTGCAATAGCTCCGTAGAGTCGGCTGTGGCGAGCGCGCGGCCGCTGCCGTCCGCGCTGGCGTACCAGGAGACGCGCAGCAGCGCCGATTCGACTAGCGGATCGTCGTGGTAGACGTATGCGGAGAGCTCATACCACGATTCGGGCTCGACGGTGACGGTCTGGTAGACCCACTTGGTGCTGCTGGTGGAGCTGAGGAACGCTCCGGCCCAACTGCCGCTGCGCACGGTAGCGCTGTTCGATAGCAGGTTCCCGCCCTGCGTCCGCCAGGCCAACGGCCTGCCGTCCTGCGTCGATTCGAAGCCGCCGTTCACCAGATTACCGGCCGTCCCCGCTGTCGACGGCGGCGGCGGGGCGGGAGTGATGGTGGCGGGCAGGCGCGTCGCGGTGGCTATCGGTGTTGCGGACGGCTGTGCAGTAGCGGCGGGCGCGGTGACGACCGTCGCCGCCGGTGTCGATGGCGCGGCGGAGGGAGGCGTAGCGGTCGCGGTCACCGGTGGCACGGTGGTAGACGGTGGCGGCGCGGGGGCGATGGCCGGTTGGAAACTGACGGCGTCGATATAGATCAACACGCTCACGTCCGACCGCGGCCGCAGCAGGATGCGCGCCTTTGCTGAATGCACGCCGGGCGGCGCCTGCACCGGCCCGGTAGTGAGAGCGCGCCAGCGACCGTCGGGTAGATCCAACACACGGGTGGAATCGACCGTTGCGACCGCGCTGCCGGTGCCGTCGCCGCTGGCGTACCAGGAGATGCGCAACAGCACCGCCTCCACCCACGGGTCGTCGTGGTAGATCTGCGCTTGCAGCTCGTACCAGGTGATCGGCTGGACGGCCAGCGTCTGGTAGACCCACTTCGTGCTGCTGGTGGAGCTGAAGAAGCCTCCGGACCAGTTGCCGCTGTACACGGGCGAGCCGGTCTGGATCAGCAGTCCGCCCTGTGTCCGCCAGGCGAGGGGCTGGCCATCATCCGCTGATTCGAAGCCGCCGTTCACCAGCGCGGCGGGAATGGTTACGGGCGTGGTCGTCGGCGGAATCGGCGTCGCAGTGGCGACGGGCACAGCCGTTGCGGAGGAAGGCGCGGTCGCCGTCGCCGCTGCGATCGGTGTGGCGGTCGCCGTTGCCGCTGAGATCGGTGTACCGGTCGCCGTCGCCGCTGCTATCGGTGTGGCGGTCGCCGTCGCCGCTGAGATCGGTGTGGCGGTCGCCGTCGCCGCTACTATCGGTGTGGCGAATGCGGTAGCGGTGGGCGTTGCGGAGGCCGTCGGTGTCGCGGACGGCGACGGCGTTGCCGTCGGGCACGGCGTCGTGCTGATCGGGCCCTTCAGCGCCAGGTTGTCGACGTACGCCGTCCCGCCTCGTTCTCCCGAAACAAAGACCTCCAGATAGCCGCTCACCGCGTCACAGCTTGCTGTGAAGCTGGCCGACCAGAAGCCTGGCCCAAACAACCGGTCGATGCCGGGGGGTGACCCGAACCCTATCGTTTGCTGCTCGGCGTTGACTAGCGAAACGCTCATGTCCGCCCGCCGGATTGCTGTGTCCTTGCTGACCAGCTCGCCGCTCATCGTATACGCGCCGCCGGGGACGATATCGACTGCATGCCGGATGCCGAATGGAGGCGGGCTGCCGAATGCCGGTATGGTGATCGCAAGCGCCTGGCTGCCGCTGTTGCCCATGCCCGGCGCCAGAGCGATGTCGGCGCTCAGCCGCGGCGTCCAGCCATCGAGGGCGTCTGCGTCCTCGAACCTCCAGGAGACGCCCGCATCGTTGGCGGCAAGGTTTGCGTTGACCGCGAACGCGAGCGTCAGCAGGGCCAGAAGCAGTAATCCGAGCAGGAGCAGCGCGCGCACCGTAGAGTCCGCCTTCCTTGGCGAGGATGGGCGCGCTCCACGGCGTTTGCTCGTGTGCGCCCACCGGGGCATCGGTCCTGGGGATTATGCGCGCTACGCCGTCCGACACAGCAGCCCCGCAACCCACCGTGCCGATCATTCTCCAGTTTGCTTGCGAGTCGGAGGTGCGCCCAGCCACTGGCGCGCCGGTCCGACTGTTATCGGCGTATTCGAATTTGGCGCAGGAGTACCGTTTCGCTCACAATTTCGCTGGTCTGCAGCGTCGCTTCTCGCTCCGATACGAGTTTGGCATTCGTGGGCTTCCGCGGCGACTTGCCGCCGCCCAGCACACTGCGCGCCATCCGGCGTACGAGCAACTCCGCGAGCTTGCCCGCGGCGACGAACGCGGCGCCCTTGGCGACGGTAGCGGGTACGGACGGTGGCCGGATAGCGGGCAGGAGTCTGGTGCTCCGCACGGATGGCAGCGGAGGTTGCTCCAGGAGCGAAAATCCGCAGTGACGACAGAAGTTGTCGTCCAGATCGCGGGATTCCTGGCAGCGACCGCAGACGATGATACCCAGGGTGTCGGCTGCAACAACCTCGCTCACAGCGGGACTAGTATAGCCAGTTTACGTAATGCCATCAACCGATAATCAGTGTCATCGCTTGCCCATTGCATGAAACTCCTATAACATGATATGGCAGGATGCAGATCTCACGGAAGGGACCTCTTACCGAGCATCTCACCTGCATTTAGCCCGTGTCAGGTTTCCTCGCCACCAGCCCCTGACACGGGTTCTTTTCGCCCGTCGTTTCTTCAGATCCCGGCATATAGGAGAGATTGGGAGCGTGGCTCGCACGTCGTTACTGAAGTAGCGATGCAGCGGCTGTGTCCACCTCGGCAGAGAGGTCCAGGCTACCCTCTAGCGTACCGCCCTGCGCATCGACGACTCGCTGGTCTTCAATCACGACCTGGCCCTCCGCTACTGCCCGCAGCGTTGCGATGACGAGCGGCAACTCTCGAGCCGCGCCGTGCCGCCGGATCTCGCGGAAGAGCGGCAGCGTCTCGCCCTCACGTTCGCGCAGTTCCGCCGATGTGCTATCGCCGATCTCCTTCCAGAGCTCGTCAAACGCCGGGCCGCGCAACGAGTAGCCGCACGACGTGACCGGCGGCCCCTTGTCCAGCTCCTCGGTCGCCAGGTGGATCATGACGCCGCTGCGCTGCGCCCGCTCATCGATAAGCTGCCAGATCACGTCCTGCCAGGTGCCGGTGGGCCCATCTGGCGCCGCCGGGTGGAGGTTGAGGAACGGGTAGCGGCCGGCCATCTCCGGCGTGAAGATGAGCATGTAGCCGGCCAGGAGGCAGATATCGAACGGGCGCTGTGCGATGAGCTCGGCGACCTGGCGGTCGTAGTCGGTGCGCCAGACGGGGAGCGGCTGCCCGGGCTTCGATAGCTCGCCGCCGCATTCTCGGCGGAAGCGGCGCGAGGAGAGCGTCAGGCAGGGGATGCTGTACGACGCGGCCAGATCGAGGAAGCCGTCTGTCGCCTCGTGCTCGCCGCGTTCGCGATTGCAGAAGACGAACGCGATCTCGCAGTCCAACTCGCCGCCGCGTATCGCCTCCGCCGCCGCGATCAGCAGCTTGCGCGAGCCCTCGCCGCGTCCCGATGAGAACCAGCCGATGCGCAGTGTCATCGTTGCTCCGGTCTGAGGGTTGAAACCCTCAGCTACTACCCGGCTACCCTACGGCCCAAATGTAACCGCCACTTGATCTTGGCCCAGGTGCTGATCAGGTGGACGCTGATGAACGATCGCTTGCCCACGATCGTACCGCGGCCCAACGAGGCCAGAAAATCATCCGGCCCTTCGAACGCGGGCAGCACCGTATAGGCGACGCCGATCTCCCAGGGCGTGTGGGCGTCGGTGGCGGCGCTCATCGCCTTGCCGTGCTGCTGCGCAAAGCGCAGGCCGCGGTCGTCGTCGGCCTTGAGTAAGGTGCGCGCGTTGAACACCTCGATCACATCGACATCGGGCAGGATGCGCAGCAGCGCCTCCTCGCGCAGCGCCGAGCCGCGCAGCCTGTCGAACGGATGCGGGATCAGCACCAGGCCGTTCTGCTCGCGGATGGCGCGCACGGTGTCCTCCGGCGACAGGCCCTTCCGCACCGTCTCCTGTAAGAACAGGCCGATGATCTCGCCTTCAGTTGACTTGATCTCCTCCGCGACGATCACGCGGAACGGCGCGATCTCGCGGACAGCGAACGCGCCATCGACGTTGTTGTGGTCGCTCACCGCTACGCAGTCGATGCCGGCCTGCTCGTAGCGGCGCGTGAACGTCTCGACGGACGTGACGGCGTCGCGGGAGAAGTGGGTGTGCGCGTGCAGGTCAGCTTTCATGGAGTGCGCCCTGTCTTTTCTACATAATCGCCGATCCATACGACGTAGGGCAGTTGATCCTTGACAGCGTCATAGAGCTCTTCGTCTGCTGTAATGAATTGACCGTCCAAAGCCTCGGCTACGATCAGATAGAGAGCGTCATACAGTCGGCAGCCGAGTTGTGCCGCCCGCATGTATGCTGAGTCGATCATGCGTTGCAGTGCGTCACCGTCTCCGAGCGTTGGAATTCCTAGATCAAAAAAATCGCGTATCGCTTGCCGGGCGTCGTTGGCGTCTAACCGCTGACGCCGGACCGCGGTCTCAATGGCGCTCGGGATCTCGTAAAGGATGAGTTGGGGTGCTACTAGCTCGATAGAGGCGGTGACGAATTGACGAACGATCTCCTCTGCGATGGAGGCATGGTCTTCGTCTTTGAGAAATACTTTAGCGAGAACAGAAGCGTCGATGACCCAGAGGCCGTTTGTCATTCACCTTCGTCTCGTTGGGTGCGAATGAGCTCCCCCGTGGTCAAGGGACGAATGTCCAGCCGTTCCCGGACTTTTAGCGCGTGACGGAGCACCTTCTTCCGGGTCTTAAGCTCCTCTTTCGTCGGAGGCTTTTGTGATCGCAGGTAGGCAACGGCCCAAGGTGGCGTCTTGCTACTCGGTGTTGTGACCATGACTCATCCGCATCTATTATATACGAACCACAGTGCCATCACGCGGAACGACGCGATCTCGCGGACAGCGAACGCGCCATCGACGTTGTTGTGGTCGCTCACCGCTACGCAGTCGATGCCGGCCTGCTCGTAGCGGCGCGTGAACGTCTCGACGGACGTCACGGCGTCGCGGGAGAAGTGGGTGTGCGCGTGCAGGTCAGCTTTCATCGGCCGGATGCGGCGTTGGTGGCGACTGGGCCGCCGACGCTCGCCAGAAACGTCCGCAGCGCATCGCGGGTGCGCTCCGGCTGCTCTACCCACGGCAGGTGACCGGCGTTCGGAACGATGTCGAGCTTGGCGTTCGGTAGCGAGGCCGTCAGCCGTTCGGCGAGGTGAGGCGGACGTGGGTCTTCTGCGCCGTGCATGATCAGCACCGGCGCTGCAATCTCGTGTACGCGCCGGACAAACGCATCGTCGGCTTGCAATCGAGACCAATCCGCGCTGAGATCTGCGTTCAGAGCGTAATTCGGGCCGTAGGGGCGCAGCAGCCGCTCGGCGTACTGGCGTCCACGCCGCGAATCGGCGTAGTCGGCCATCCAGGTAAGGACGCAGTACTCGCGGTCGAGTTCAACGGGGAGCGTCTCATCCGTCTTCAGCATCGCACGTAGCTCCAGACGCCGGGCGCGCTGCTCTAGCGTACGGCGGGCATCGGCATTCTCGTGGTACTCGTCGTGCCAGTCGTCGATGATGCCGGTGCCGCCAATGTGAAGAAGGGCGGTGACGCGCCCCGGGTGCTCTGCCGCGTACGCGAGCGCCAAATCCGCGCCCCAAGAGTGACCGGCGACGATCCAGCGTTCGTGGCCCCAATGCACGCGTAATGCATCGAGGTCGGCGACGAAGGTGGCGACATCGTACGGCGGTTGGTGTTGCGAACGGCCGCCGCCCCGCTGGTCGTAGCGATGAACCTCCACGCGGTCATCGATCAGCGCGGCCAGCTCGTCGAAGTAGTCCCATAGACCGGGGCCGCCGTGGATCAGCGCCAGCGGCGGGCCGCTGCCCTGGCGCGCTGTCCAGAGCCGGACGCCGTTCACCTGGACGAGCTGCTCGTCGATGCTAGTCGTCTTCCTCAACTTCGGCTGGCGCCTCAGTTTCGACTTCTTCTTCCTCCGGCGGCGGCTGGTTGAAGGAGTCGCGCAGCTTGGTAATCCGCTGCTCCGCGCTGTCCAGGATCGCCTGGCAGCGCTTGGCCAGCTCCATCCCCTCTTCGTACAGCGCGATCGATTGCTCCAGAGGCAGGCCGCCCTGCTCCAGCTTATCGACGGTCGCCTCCAACTTTCCGTACAGGCCCTCGAACGGTTCGGCTTGCTCAGCCCGCTGCGGCGAGTCCTTTCGTTTCGCTGCCATGGCACCTCCTGCGCCTAGCGCGCGCCTGTCCCCCGCGCCGAAGGCGCGCCCGCGCCCCAATGACCGTCTTCTTCTACGTGAAACAGCGCGGCCTGCTCCGCCGCGACCTTGGTTCTCTTGCGGCGCTTCTGGTCCGGTACGGGCTGCTCGGAATCGACACGGACCGGAAAGTCACCGTCCCGAACGCGCACGTTCAGCCGCTCGCCCACCTGCGTATCGGCGACGGTGTCGACGACGTGGCCGTCGCGTTGCACCAGCGCGTAGCCGCGCTGAAGCGTGCCATAGGGGTCGAGCGAGCGGAGGGCCCGGCTGTAGCCGTGCAGGCCTTTTTGGAATCCAGCCAGCAGGCCGTCGATGGTGGCCTGGCTGGTGCGCGTCAGGTCGTCGGTGCGCAGGCGCTCGCGGTTGATGTCGGGAGTCGTCCTATCGATGCGGGCGGCAGCCAGCTCCAGCGCCGACCGGCTGTCTGCGGTCTGCTGCTGCACGCCGGCGAGCAGCATGCCGGCGGCGACGCTGAGCCGGACGGTGACCTCCGTCCGCTCCGGCGCGACGAGCTCCGCGGCGGCCGACGGCGTCGGCGCGCGCAGGTCGGCGACGAAATCGGCGATCGTGGTGTCCGTCTCGTGGCCGACGGCGGAGACGACCGGCGTAACGCTGCCGAAGATGGCGCGCGCGACCTGCTCGTCGTTGAATGCCCAGAGGTCTTCCAGCGAGCCGCCGCCGCGCGCGAGGATGATCACATCGATGCCGCGCTCCTGGTTCAGGGCGCCGATCGCGGCGACGATGCCCGGCACGGCGTCCGGCCCCTGCACCGACGTCGGCGCGAGGACGATCTCCGCCTGCGGCCAGCGCCGCTCCAGCACGCGGCAGATGTCGTGGAAGACGGCGCCGGCCTCCGACGTGGCGACGCCGATGCGCTGCGGGAATCGCGGCAGCGGCCGCTTGCGCCCCTCGTCGAAGAGGCCCTCCTCTTGCAGCCGCGACTTCAGCCGCTCGTACTCCGCTTGCAGCGCGCCGACGCCCTCCGGCTGGACGAAATCGACGATGAACTGGAGGTCGCCGCGCACTTCGTAGAACGAGACCTGGCCGTG
>JADFKB010000122.1 GCA_022565155.1 Chloroflexota bacterium
GATGCTGCACGACGAGGGTGGCCGCCTGATCAACGACGGCCTGCTGGACTATCGCATGCCGACGGCGCTGGACGTGCCGAACATCGAGACGTACATCGTCGAAGTACCGTCCGAAGACGGGCCGTACGGCGCTCGCGGCGTCGGCGAGCCATCGATCATCCCCGGCGCGGCGGTAATCGGCAACGCCATCGAGGACGCGATCGGCGTGCGCGTGACGGAGGCGCCGTTCACGCCGGAGCGCATCCTGCGCGCTATGGGGAAGATCTAACACGGGCGTTCAGTCGAACGCCCCTACGAGCCACGGGCGTTCGGTTGAACGCGCCGACGATTATTCACCATGACCACCGCCGCCATTCTCCTCGCCGCCGGCGAATCGGCGCGGATGGGGCGGCCGAAGCCGCTCCTGCCGTGGGGCGAGGCGACGCTGATCGAGTACCAGGTTCAGGAGCTGCGCGCGGCCGGTGTCGACGACATCGTCGCCGTGCTCGGGCACGAGGCCGATGCGGTGCGGCCACGCGTTCCGGACGGCGTGCGTATCGTCGTGAACGAGGCGTACCTAGAAGGCCGGGCGTCGTCGTTGCGCGCCGGCGCGAAGGCGCTGGACGATTCGGCCAGCCCGGCCGTCGTCCTCAACGTCGACCAGCCGCGGCCGCGCGACCTGCTCCGAACGCTGCTGGCGGCGCACGGTGAGGGCGGCACTGCGATCACGCTCCCCGTGTACGAAGGCAAGCGCGGCCATCCGGTGATCGTCGACGGCTCGCTGCTGGCGGAGCTGCGGAACG
This sequence comes from Chloroflexota bacterium, assembly GCA_022565155.1. Lineage (GTDB taxonomy): Bacteria > Chloroflexota > Dehalococcoidia > DSTF01 > RBG-16-68-14 > JADFKB01. Next base: position 783 of record JADFKB010000122.1, read on the forward strand.
CTTCGGAGGAGGATCGCGGGCTGCGCGGGATCATCGCCGCCCACGATGATGACGTACATGAGGTCGAAGTGCAGTCCAGCATCGCCCGGCTCGACATCAACACGCCCGCCGACTACGAGCGGGCCCTGGCGGCATTTGGTTTGACCGGGAGCGGGCTGGCGCCGGAAGGCTAGGCGTTATTGCTTCACGCCTCTTGACTAACGGCGGTGGTGGTCTATAATGCTCATGCCTGGATCGACGGGCACACTCCCCGTATTTATGCCCCTCCGGGCTGCGATGGCACGCCCGCTTCGGGCTACAACGGAAGGAGATTCTCGATGGCAGAAGCCGACACCGGGACCGCCGGAAAGAAGGAGATCCCCATTCTCCCGTTCCTCCGCCTGGGAGAGAAGGCGGGGGACGCCGCCTACCTCTTCGGCAGCAAGTGCACATCCTGCGGCGCCACGTACCTGGGCTCGCGAATGGCGTGCAGCAAGTGCTGCTCGACCGACCCGATGGAAGACATTAGGTTGAGCGATCACGGCGAGTTGCACGTCTTCTCGATCGTTCACCAATCGGCGCCGGGAATACCGACGCCCTACGTCGCCGCCATCGTCGACCTGCCGGAAGGCGTGAGCGTGCGCTGCAACATTGAGGGCGTGGAGCCTGACCCGAAGAACCTGAAGTTCGGCATGCCGGTGGAGATGTACACCGAGAAGGTGCACACTGACAGTGACGGCAACGACATCATCGCGTTCAAGTTCCGGCCGGTAAACGGCAAGTAGCCGCGGCCTTTCGATCACACGACAGCGAGGAAGAAGGAGAAGACCATGCGAGACGTAGCCATTGTCGGCGTATCGATGATCAAGTTCGGCCGCTATCCGGAGAAACAGGTGCATGAGCTGGGGGCGCAAGCCGCGCTGCTGGCCCTGAAGGACGCCGGCGTCACGATGAAAGACATCGAGATCATGACGAGCGGCAACCTGTACCAGGCCAGCGCGATGGTCGGCCAGCGGATCTTGAGGGAGATCGGCCAGACCGGCATACCCGTGATCAACGTCGCGAACGCCTGCGCCACCGGCTCGACCGCCTTCCGCGAGGCCTACATGTCGATCGGCTCGGGCGCTTACGATACGGCGTTGGCCGTCGGCTCGGAGCAGATGGGCAAGATGGGGCTGCTGGGCGGCGGTGGCGGTGGCGGCGGTGGCGGCATCTCGCCGGAAGGCATCGTGGGCTCGGGCCTGATGCCGGCCGTCTTCGGCCAGGCGGGCGCGGAGCACATGCGCAAGTACGGCACCACGCAGGAGCACTTCGCTAAGATTGCGGTGAAGAACCATAAGCACTCCATACACAACCCCTACGCCCAGTATCAGGTGGAGATGAGCCTGGAGGACGTGATGAACGCGCGCGTCATCGCGTGGCCCAACACGCTCTACATGTGCTGCCCGACAGGCGACGGCGCAGCGGCGGCCGTCCTGATGTCGATGGAGAAAGCAAAGCAGTACACCACCACGCCGATCAAGGTCGCAGCCTCCGTGCTCACTTCAGACCCGTGGTCGCAGCGCGACCTAACGCTGCCCGACGTCAACACGCTGACGCGCAACGCTGCGAAGGAAGCCTACGAGACTGCCGGCATCGAGCCGGACGACCTCGACCTCGTCGAGCTGCACGACTGCTTCGCGACGGCAGAGCTGCTGCACTACGAAAACCTCGGCCTCTGCGGCGAGGGCGAGGCGGGCCGCATGATCGATGAGGGCGAGACGACGATCGGCGGCCGGATCCCGGTCGCGCCGTCCGGCGGGCTGCTCTCGAAGGGCCATCCGCTGGGCGCGACGGGCGTCGCCAACATCTGCGAAGTCGTCTGGCACCTGCGCGGCCAGGCCGGCGACCGGCAGGTGGAGGGCGCGAAGGTGGGCCTGGCGCACGTTATCGGCCTCGGCTCCGCCTGCACGATCAACGTGATGCAGAAGTAGTGGCGGTAGGAGAGGCGAAATCACCACAGGGCCGGCCTGGAAGGGCCGGCCCTGCTGCGTAGGTGCACCTGGCCAGGCTGTTCTACACCTGCCGCTCGTCTCGCTAGCCGCCACAACGCCAGAGCTGGCGTATTGGCCGCGGGGCCAACGATGATGGTATAGAATGAAAGTCGCTGTGCATCTTATGTGGCCCAGGACAGCGATAGACGCCTGTAGGGCGCGGATACGGGTCGATCGACAACGATGAGGGAGTTGTGACGATGGCGAATCTACGGCGAAGTTCAGTAGCGGGTTGGGTGGTAGTTCTAGGCGTGATTCTGCTGCTCACTATCGCCGCCTGTTCTACAGACGATGAGTCTGGGCAGGGTGATGGGACGCCGGAGCCGACGATACGGGTGCCGCTCCACGATGGATCGGAGATGCGGCTAACCGCGAACGGCTGCACCGCCGACTGCACGTTTGCGAACGGCGAGGAGTTCACCCTCGCGGTCGAGATCGTTGTGACACCTCCCAGCGCCTATGTTGCAGCTCAGTCCTTCATCGACTACGGCCCCGACCTCACGTACGAGGCGGCCGCCGCCGGCGATGAGATCGTGTGGCCAGAATGCGATTCGGCGGTCGCTCTCAGCGCCGAGACAGGTCCGACACTTGTCAACCACGGCTGCTTGACCGGCCTGATACCACCGCTACCAGAGAGCACCTTTGCGGGCAACATCGTCGAGATGACATTCAGATGCTCGTCTGAGGACAGTACGACAGAGGTCAGACTCTTGCCACTAGGTGATCCAATTGCAGGATCAAGCGGCGCTGCCTTCGTAGGGACGGATATGGTTACTCAGACACTACCAGAGGTGAGCGACCTGACGATCATCTGTGGAGGCTAACGGCGTCAGCTGCCGGGTCACGCTCCCCTCCGCACACGGGCCGTGGTGCGTCCCGCGCCGGCGCACGGCGGGCGTGGCGATCCTGGGGGAGTAACTTACTGTATTGGTGCTGGCAGCGGCCGCGACCGCATGCGGGGCGGCAAGAAATCTTCTACCTAACCTCTTGACAAAGTGGCAAACAGGCGTATACTAGTGGCGACTGGTGGAGGCACAGCCCACGAAGGGTTGCCCCGCCGAGCAGCTGCAGATGGGCGATACTCTGCATGCTGTATGCGCTCCCCTTAGGCAGGAGCGCTGGTGGCCTTCTCCCCGCTAGTGGTCTTCGGAACGGGCGGTTTATGTCTCATATTCTTCGTTCACGTGGTTTGCAGCAGAACAGGCGGGCGGCGCTGCTTGTTCCACGTGATCGGTACGCACCAATGACGTGCGGAGGCGAAGGGCACTGAGTAAGATTAGTAACCACACGTTTCACAGAAGAACATGGTCGATTAGGAGGAAGACGTAATGCAAGGCAGGCAAACTCGTTTGCGAATAGGCTTCGGCCTGGTTGCCATGGCGGCCGTGCTGGCGCTGGTCGCCTTCATGACGATGGTTGGCACCAACAGCGGAGGTAATTCCGTTTCCGCCGGCGCGCCGCCAACACCCACGCCCAAGCCCGGCACCGACGGCAACCTGAGCGGTATCTTCGACCGTGAATTTACCAACCCGAGCTTCACTGTTACTCTGTACCACTGCATCTCCCGCACCGACCACGACGCTACTACGAACGTCATCAAGTCGTCATCGCAGTGCTACGCGGACCTGCCCGGCCTGGCTGACCCGGCCGACGTTTTGGCGGACGTTAACGTCCCGGGCGAAGGGCCGACGGCCGGTAACGGCCCGCCCCCGCCTCCGCCGTACACGAACCATTCACCGACAAAGGGGATCGGCTTCTTCGACAAGGACGGCACATCACCTGAGTGCGTGTTCTACTTCCCGGCCGCTGCCAGTTGCAGCGTAGTCTTCTCGTGTTTCGAGGACCTGGGCGCCGGCTCCTTTGGGCCGAACGTGGGTGTGCGGTTCGTCACCGGCGATCCGATGGACAACCCGTCGTTTGGCAAAGTTGAGCTAAACACGGGCCTGAGCAACGCCGACTGTGACAGCCTGACCATGCCGGCGATCGGCACGAACGCAGCGCTGGACTTTAAGTCGACTAGGGCCGCCATCGGCTCGGTGCCCTGGCGCACGAACGCGACGGACTTTGACGGCGACGGCTGCACCGACCTCGATGAGCTCGACGAGAACAAGCGGCCCAAGGGCTGCGGCGACGACCCGTACAACCCGCTGGACTCCAACCAGACGAACTACGCCGGTGCGTACGACATCCTCATCAGGGTGACACGGGCCGAAAGTACCATTGGCTTCGGCGGCGCCTACTTTAGCTGCCTGGCCGACATCCAGCAGGACGGCACCGGCAAGGATACGAGTACGACGACTCCTGGTCTAACTGCCCGCGTCTTCTGCTACCAGGACAGCTTCGAGGTGATCAACAGCCTGGGCTCCCCGGGTGTTACCGGCGACGGCTACCCGGGCGGCGGACCCCCGTGGGGAGCGATCCCGCAGGAAGGACCTGACCCTGAGGACATTGCTACCGAGTGCGGGCGCTGGGGCCTCGCGGGGACTGGTCCTGGAACGCTCGACGAGGACGGCGATACCGTCCCCAACGACGGCTGCCCGAGCGGAGGCTTCGGCGACGTAGACAGCAAGCAGACGGTGCTTACGGGCTACATCGACAACGCCGACAACACCCTGAAGCTGCGAGGCTGCTTCGAGGACGAGGACGCGTCTTCAACCCTGCAGAACGTCTACACCGAGGTTTCGGTCAACCGCAACACCGGCGTCGGCACTACGGACATCTGGGCGCTGCAGACATTGGGCAACTGCACCGGCAGCCACGCCTTCGGTACCTACGTCGGTGATGGCGGCCATATAGGCCCGCCGATAGCCTCGTTCGACGACGCGGACGTAAGTATCGTGCGCCAGCCTGGCGGCCAGACGCGCGACACGGACCAAGACGGCATCCCGAACGCCGTAGAGTTGCGCGACAACGGCACATCTGACTGCGGCCTGCGTGACCCGTACAACCCGTACGACTGGTACGACGTGAACCAGGACGGTGTCATCGACCTGTTGAATGACATCTTGGGAGTGATCTCGCACTACTCGCCTGGCGGCGCACCGCCGTACGACGCTAACTGGGACCGCCCACCTTCCATGACGGGCGGCGCTGGCCACTGGAACCGTGGCGCACCGGACGGTGTCATCGACTTGCTGAACGACATCCTCGGTGTGATCTCCCAGTACCACCCAGGCGCCTGCTAACAGCCTACCTAGGCTGACTACAGGAAGAAGCTCAACGGAGCGCCCCAATCGGGGCGCTCCGTTCTCTCTCCAAACACCGTGCCGCCAGGAATGACGTGCGGAGGCGAAAGGAGCGGCGCTGAAGCGTTACGACGCCGGCCAGGCGCAGGTAACCGCGACCGGAAGCGGGGCAGCAAGAAATGCTCATGTCTAACCCGTAGCCAGGAGGCGGGGTTGGAGCGCAGGCTGCCGGCCAGAATCGCCGAGCACTCCGGCGTCTCGCGAGGCGGGAACGCGGACTTGACAACCAGCTACGGATGAGGGATACTCTGCTCGATCTATAGCATTCCCATTAGGCGGGAGTGCTGGTGGCTTTCTCCCCGCTAGCGGTCTTCGGAAGGCGCTATTCACATCTTCGGATTCTTCGTTAACGCGGTCAGCGCCATAACAGGCGGGCGGCGCTGCTTGTTCCGCGTGATCACTACATGCAATTGACGTGCGGAGGCGGAAGGAGGGGGCGCTAGGCACCGAGTAAGATTAGTAACCACACGTTTCACAGAAGAACATGTTCGACTAGGAGGAAAACGTAATGCAACGCAGGCAAACTCGTCTGCGAATAGGGTTCGGCCTGGTTGCCCTGGCGGCCGTGCTGGCGCTGGTCGCCTTCATGACGATGTTCGCCAGCAACAGCGGCACGACGACGACCGTGAGCGCGGACAGCTCCTCCACTTATCCAGCTACGGCTGGCGATGACGTCATAAGGTCATTGGGCAAGTTCCGAATCCTCGTGCACCCGGCGTTCGAAGGCAGCTTCACGGGGTGCCCAGCCTCAATCTGGGATGCGCCTCGCCTTACGAGTCCACTGATGTCGGATCCCGTGACGAAGATCGGGCATAGCGCAGCGCATCTCGACGGTAGTGCGGCGGACACGGGCGGAACGGCTGTCGGCACCGCAGGGACGGTCATCTCCGACGCGAGCTTCTCCTTGGTGCCAGCCGGGTTTGAAGGACCCGCTGGAAGACGGGAAGTCCACACCGAGATCCGCACGCTGAACCTGAAGGCCGGTCCGGTTGCCGTCAGGGCCGGGACGGCGGCACCTGGCAGACCGATTAGCCCAGGCGAGGTGGAGGCGCAGGGAGGAGGAAGTGACTTCCCCGCCGACAGCTTCTTCAACGTCTTCGTCGACGTCGACATTCCGCCGTGCGGGGGCTTCGCGGGAGGAACCGTGTTCAACACCAGCCCCCTGCTCATTGTCCACACTCCGATCACGAAGCTGCCGCCGAAGGTAATATACAAGCACGACAATAGTTCGGCCGTACCTGTCTACCTGAAGCCGTCAGGAGCGTTGTTTGGGTGGCTGGTGTTGGCAGGTCACGGAGCTGGCTTTGATGCTGCTACACCGTCTGACGTATCTCTCTTCAATCAAGCGTTCGATTCCTGGGAGGAGATGCCCGTCATCAAGCCGGGCACCGACGGCAACCTGAGCGGTATCTTCGACCGTGAATTTACCAACCCGAGCTTCACTGTTACTCTGTACCACTGCATCTCCCGCACCGACCACGAC